>JALVTF010000057.1 GCA_027024145.1 Campylobacterales bacterium | reverse complement strand
GCCCTCTTTTTTGATGCGCTCGATCACAGGTTTGAGATAGTTTGCGATCATCTCTTCTTGAGTTTTGAGAAATTCTGCGATTTCGAGGAGGATCTGCAGGCCATATTTTGGATTGATCCAGTTAAAGAGCATGTACGAAAGCGCTTTGTAGCGATACCCCTCTTTGCCGATCAGCAGTGCCGCATCCTCACCGGTAAATTCGATCAAGAGCGTATCCTTGTCATAGGGCTCCACTTTGACTGCATTGAGGCGAAAACACATGCCTTTGAAAAGATCATTGAGGATGATCTCCACCTCTTTTGCGATCTCGTTGATGTCGCGTGACTCTTTGTAAAAGTTATCAAAAATCTCTTTCTCTTCTTCGTCTACGGGAACATTGGGCACCACTTCGGGAGCTACGTTTTGAGACTCTTCATTTTTGCAGTGTACGAGGATGATGGCGTTCTTTTTGCCGATTCCCAAAATCCCTTTGGATGGGTATTGCAAAACTTTGATATCGAGCTCGGTGATAGAGCATGCAAGTTGCTGCGAAGCTTTTTGGTACGCCTCCTCTAACGTCGGCGCCTCTATTTTAACTGGTGTACTCATTTTGCTTCCTTCGTTGCTATTTTTCGGGCTTCGAAGATTCTATTGACGATGAGCTGCTGAATACCGGAAAGGACATTGTTGACGAACCAGTAGAGCGTCAGACCTGCCGGGAATGCCAAGAAGAAGAATGTAAAGACGATGGGCAGCCATTCGAAAATCTTCTTCTGTGTCGGATCGGTGATGGTGTTTGGCGTGATTTTTTGGTTGATATACATGGTGATACCCATGAGAATCGGTAGCACATAGTATGGATCTTTTTGGCTGAGATCCGTAATCCACAAAATCCACGGCGCACCTTTGAGCTCGATGGCATTGAGAAGTACGCGATAGATAGCGAAAAACACAGGGATTTGCAGCAGCATCGGCAGACATCCGCCCATTGGATTGACATTGTGCTTTTTATACAGTTGCATCATGTGCATGTTGAGCTTTTGGGGATCGCCTTTGTATTTTTGCTGCAGCTCTTTGATCTTGGGTGCGAGATCCTTCATCTTTTGCATAGAGAGCATACCCTTGAGGGTGAGCGGAAAGAGCACGAGGCGGATGAGAATCGTAAGAATCACGATGGCCCATCCCCAGTTACCCACCCAGTGGTAGATGGCCAAGAGGATCTTGAACATCGGCCTGGAGATAAAGGTGAAAAATCCATACTCTATGACGTCTGTGAGTTCTGGGTTGATGCTTTTGAGCAGTTCATACTCTTTGGGGCCCACGAATCCGCCAAGAGCGAGTTTCGGTGCACCTTGGACGAAGAGGATAGGATTGTCGTCACTATCTTTGGTGACGATCACATCCATCCCGGTTTTGAGGTTGTATAAGAAGGTGGTGTAGTAGCGATCGAACGCCGCTGCGATGCGCGCTTCATGAAAGGTTTCCGTACCCTTCGCATCGCCGTCCTTGATGATCGTGATGGTGCCGTCGGCTTCTTTGATGAGCGCACCGTGGACTGTATAGCCATCGACACGGACATTGGGGCGATAGCCGGGAGCGATGAAGTATTTGTGACCATTTTTGACTTCTACCTGTACGTCGTAGTGACCGTCGGGATAGATCGTGAGGCGTTTTGTCACCCTTTCAGATCCCAAATCTTGCGTCAAGAGTATGGTTTGCTTGCCGTGCAGTGCGATCTCTTTGGTACCGGTGTAGCTATAAGGCACCTTGAAAGCTTTCGCATTGAGCTGTGTATCGCTAAAGCGGATTTCGAGAGGTTTTGGGAGTTTATCTTTGGCAAAAAGCGCGATCTGCTTTCCTTGCGCGTTCTTATAACGTTTCTCTTCCAAAATCACCTGCGAAATACGACCGAGTTTGTCGATAGTCATATCAAAACGCGGCGCTTTGATCGTAAGCAACACGGAATTATCGAAGGAGCTACTCTTTGATTTTTGCATTGCGGTTTTTGGTGCCTGTGTCGCCGCTCCGCTTTGTACCGCAGGTGCCTGCATGGCCTGTTTCGTCTGTGCGCTCGCATTGAGCTCCGCATTTTTCGCAGGCTTTGGCATGAAAAAGTAATCGTATGCAAGCAAGATGACGAGGGACAGAACAGTCGCGAGTGTTATTCGTTGCGTAGAAGAGAGATTTTCAAACATCGTTTGCCTTTAAACTTTTTATGAGATAGAAACTGTTTTTACCTTTTGGTACGTACCAAAACTCCACATCGATTTTTTTATACTTGACGTTCGTAAAACGCGTGCGCACCACGGGATATTCGATGCCACCGGCAAAAAGCTGGTTGCACCGCAAAATGCGCCACACACTCATAACGGCTGCTATGAGAAGGTTGTCTTTTTGTATCCTCCACTTTGCATACTCCGAGCATGTGGGATAGTAACGGCAACTCCCGTGCGATATGACCGATAGGAATTTTTGATAGAAACCCAAAAGCGCAAGCAACGATCTCCTAATCATTGCGGATACTTTTGAGTATGTTGTGCATACGTTTTTGCATCAGCCCAAAATCGCTCTCGAGTATCTTGGGCTTGGCTACGAGTATGTACGTACCGTCTACGAGATCGTCGAAATTTGCCAAGAGCAAGGCTCTGAGCAATCGCTTCGCTCTATTGCGCTTGACGGATTTGCCCACCTTCTTACTGGCTACGAATCCGAAGCGCTTTTCGGGGCCTTTGAGAAAAAAGAGCACGAAATAGGGAGTATGAAACCCCTTCGCTTTGTAATATACCCGTTCAAACTCTCGCCTGGTTTTGAGAGTTTGAACACCTTTTATACTGCCAATCTTTTTCTACCTTTCGCTCTACGAGCGTTGATCACTTTGCGACCATTTTTGGTCTTCATACGAGCACGAAATCCATGGGTTCTCTTGCGGCGTGTATTGTGTGGCTGATATGTTCTTTTCATACCTGCTTCCCTTTGTATAAAATTTGGATGCTTAGTTTACTAAAATGAAGCTTAAATTGCCATTAGAAGCGAAGGAATCGAAGTGATCGTGAGAGCGAAGCGAAGAGTCGCTTCGCTTAGGAGAGTGAAACTTTTTGGCCGTTGACGAAGACCACCACCTGGTCGCCTTCTGCATCGAAGGTTACACTGTCACCCTCTTTGACTTTGTCGGCGAGGATGAGCTCGGCCAGCGTGTCTTCGACGATCTCATAAAGCGCACGTTTGAGCGGTCTCGCACCGTAGACCGGATCGAAACCTGCCTTGGCCACGAGCTTCTTGCCGCTTTCGGTGAGCTCGATCTTGATATCGCGCTCTTTGAGCTTCTCTTGGATGCGTGCGAACATGATATCCACGATCTTGACGATCTCTTGTTCACCGAGCGGATTGAATATCACGATATCGTCCAGACGGTTCAAAAACTCAGGCTTGAAGTAGCGCTTGAGCTCGTCTTTGACCGCCTTTTCTCTATCGTCTGGATCTTTGAACTCCATAATCTTGTCGCTGGCGATGTTGCTTGTCATGATGATGATGGTATTGCGAAAATCGACCGTTACACCCTTGTTATCGGTCAATCTACCATCATCGAGTACCTGCAATAAGATATTGAACACATCCGGATGCGCCTTTTCTATCTCGTCGAAAAGTACGACGCTATAGGGTTTGCGGCGCACAGCTTCAGTGAGCTGACCACCCTCTTCGTAGCCCACATATCCTGGAGGCGCACCCACAAGACGACTGACCGCATGTTTTTCCATATATTCACTCATATCGATACGTATGAGCGATTTTTCGGTATCGAACAAGAATCTGGCCAGTGTCTTGGCCGTCTCCGTTTTACCCACACCGGTAGGTCCTAAGAACATGAAACTTCCGATAGGTCTGTTGACATCGGAAAGCCCGGCTTTGTTGCGCTTGATGGCGCGAGCCACCGCCTTGATAGCCTGATCTTGACCCACCACATATTTTTTGAGCTCGTCTTCGACGTGCAAGATTTTTTCTTTTTCGCTCTGGAGCATTTTGGTTACAGGAATACCTGTCCATTTGCTGACGATCTTCGCGATCATCTCTTCGTCCACAGCGTTTTTGAGCAGTGTGCCGGCCTCTTGCATACGGTTCCACTGTTCGTTGAGCTCCTCGAGTTTTTTCTCGAGTTGTGGGATCTGACCGTACTCGATCTCGGCCGCTTTGTTGTAATCGCCTTCGCGTTTTGCCTTTTCGGCTTCGGCTTTGAGGCGTTCGATTTTTTCTTTGATCTCTGCGATCTCTTTGAAAATTTTCTTTTCTGTTTCAAACTGCGATTCGAGCTGTCGTTTTTGCTCTTCGAGATCTGCCAATTCTTTTTCTATCTCGGCAAGGCGCTCTTCGTTCTTCTTGCTCTTTTCCATCAAAAGCGCCTCTTTTTCTACCAGCAGTTGCTGGATCTCACGTTTGACTTTGGAAAGTTCAAATGGCTCGGATTCGATCTGCATCTTCAGCTCTGCAGCCGCTTCATCGATCAGGTCGATCGCTTTGTCGGGCAAGTAGCGATCGGTGATGTAGCGGCTTGAGAGCTTCACGGCAGCCACCAATGCGCTATCGAGGATCTGCACGTTGTGGTGCGCTTCGAGACGCTCGCGCAGACCTCTTAGGATCTGGAGCGCTTCGTTGATGGTAGGCTCATCCACTTTGACCGGTTGGAAACGGCGCTGCAGCGCCGCATCTTTTTCGAAATATTTTCTATACTCTTTGAGTGTCGTCGCACCGATGGTGTGCAACTCACCACGAGCGAGAGCAGGTTTAAGGATGTTGGCAGCATCCATGCTTCCTTCGCTTGCACCCGCACCCACGATAGTGTGGATCTCATCGATAAAGAGAATGATATTACCGGCGCTTTTCACTTCGTCGATCACCGCTTTGAGGCGGTCTTCGAACTCACCGCGATACTTCGCACCAGCCACGAGGCTCGTCATATCCAGAGCGATGACACGCTTGTTTTGCAGACTCAGCGGCACCTCGCGATTAACGATACGTTGCGCCAAGCCTTCCACAATCGCCGTTTTACCTACACCCGGTTCACCGAGCAAGATGGGGTTATTTTTGGTTTTACGGATCAAAATCTGCATCACGCGATGGATCTCTTCATCGCGTCCGATCACGGGATCGAGCTCACCCTCTGCTGCTTTTTTGGTCAGGTCGATACCGTATTTTTCCAAAGCCTCTAAGGTTTCGTCGGCAGTTTGCGATTCGATCTTCTTACCGCCACGCATCGCTTCGAGCGTCTTTTTGAGCTCGAAAAGATCCACGTATTTGCCGAGCACCTCTTTAAAGACAGGATGGTCTGTGTTGGCTTCGATCCATGTATCGACGGCCAGGTATTGGTCTCCGTTTTTGACCATGAGACCTTCGGCTTTTTGCAAGCTCTCGGCCAAGCCGCGAGAGATTTTTATGTTCTCTTTCGTAATAGATGAAACTTTCGGCAGTCTATCGGCCGCGCTCTTGATTTCAAGCTCTATGGCAGCTTTGTCCACACCCATTTTGTTGAGCGCTTGATTGAGTACGGAGCCGGTGTCTGTGAGTAGTGCCCACAGTACATGCGCCACATCCACTTCGGGGTTTTTGTTATGCAGTGCCAGGCTTACCGCGCTATCGAGCGTCTCCGTCATTTTATGGGTGAGCTTCTCAAATATGTTACTCATGCCCTCTCCTTTTGACTTATTGTTTACATTATTATATAATTTTAGTCTCTTTCGCGCAAGTCTTTTTATTCGACTTGCTCATTCGACTATCAAAATCTTAACACATTCCTATAAAATCTTCTGATACTTAAGTAGTACAAATCGCATTTAGCCATTTTTTAGTAAAGCTTCCCTATAATAAGTTGAAAAATTTCCACCCACAGAGGATGAACAAACATGAAAACAATCAAACCATTTTTTGTAGGTGTCGCTACGGCAATCGCTCTAAGCGGTATGACGGCGATATATGCAAAAAACACGAACGAATCCAATATCACTTCCAAACTCGAAGCGATCGCGAAATTTACAAAAGTGGTCAATACCGTCGAACACTACTACGTGGATCCTCTCACGATAGAGCAGATCATCGACAAAGCCATCGCAGGCCTCATGAGCAATCTCGATGCACACTCTTCGTATCTCAATAAAAAATCTTACAAAGAGCTCGAAATCGAGACGAAGGGCGAATTCGGAGGTCTTGGTATCACCGTAGGTATGCGTGACGGAGCTCTCACGGTCATAGCACCCCTCGAGGGCACTCCTGCCGATAAAGCCGGACTCAAAGCGGGAGATATCATCCTCAAGATCAACGACAAGTCGACACTGGATATGACCCTCGATGAAGCGGTCAACCTCATGCGCGGTAAACCGGGCACCAAAATCACCCTCACCATCTTTCGCAAAGGTCTGGCCAAGCCTTTCAAAGTCACCATCACACGCGCTATCATTAAAGTGAAATCGGTCTACGCGAAACATCTCATCAACGACGATGTCCTTTATATCCGCATCACCAATTTCGACCAAAAAGTGGTGCACGATGTCAAAAAGATCCTCAAAAACAATCCCCACGTCAAAGGGATCGTCATCGATCTGCGCAACAACCCAGGCGGTTTGCTGGATCAGGCCGTGGGACTTTCGGATCTTTTCATCGACAAAGGCGTCATCGTCAGCCAGAAAGGTCGCGTCAAGAGCGAAAATCGCGTCTACTATGCTCATGAAGCCGGAACATATAAAGATCTGCCCATCGTCGTTTTGGTCAACGGCGGTAGCGCAAGCGCCAGCGAGATCGTCACAGGCGCGCTCCAAGATCATCACAGAGCGGTCGTAGTAGGACAAAAGACCTTCGGTAAGGGAAGCGTGCAGGTGATCTTGCCACTGACGAAAGATGAAGCGATCAAACTCACCATCGCACGCTACTATCTGCCAAGCGGCCGCACCATCCAGGCTAAAGGCATCACACCCGACATTATCGTCTATCCAGGTAAGGTGAAAAAAGTCGAAGACGCCTTCGCTATCAAAGAGGCCGAACTCAAGGCGCATCTGCGCAGCGAACTGGAAAAAGCCGAAGGCAAAAAACATACGACCAAAAAGAAAAAGCCCGCAAAAAATCTCATAGATCAGAAGAAACTCTATGAAGACGCCCAGCTCAAAGAGGCCTATGACGTACTCAAGGCACTCATCATCGCAAAGGAGAGTAAGTGACGAAGCAAAAGCTCCTCTATGAAGGAAAAGCCAAGAAAATCTGGAGCACCGAAGACGAGAACCTTTTCATAGCCGAATTTAAAGATTCTCTTACCGCTTTCGATGCACAGAAAAAAAGCGAAGCTGCCGGCAAAGGTGCGCTCAACTGCAAAATCAGTGCCAATCTCTTCAAGCTTCTTGAAAACCATGGGATCAAAACACACTTTGTCGAATGTATCAGCGACAATGAAATGCTCATCAAAAAAGCGGACATGATCATGATCGAAGTAGTGGTGCGCAACATCGCCACAGGGTCGCTCACAAAACGCCTGGGCATCCCAGATGGCACGGTACTTCCCTTTACCCTTGTGGAGTTTTATTACAAAAACGACGCACTCCACGATCCACTCATCAACGACGAACATGCCCTGATACTGAATCTCGTAGAACACGAGAGCGAACTCGAAGAGCTCAAACGCTTGGGGCGTGAGATCAACGTCGTACTCAAGAGCTTTTTCGATAAAGCCAATCTCAATCTTGTCGATTTTAAAGTGGAATTTGGCAAAGATAGTGAGGGCAATATCATCCTCGCCGACGAAATCAGTCCCGATAGCTGTCGCTTTTGGGATAAAACCAGCGGCGAAAAACTGGACAAAGACCTCTTTCGTCACGATCTGGGCGATGTAAAGGTAGCCTACGAAGAAGTTCTCAATCGTATAGTAAAGGTGATGCAATGAAAGCGATCGTCAATATCTATCTCAAACACGGTGTCCTCGATCCTCAGGGAAAGGCCGTCAAACATGCGCTGGGCTCTTTGGGATTTAAAGATGTGGAAGATGTGCGTATAGGCAAACAGATCGTTCTCACTCTCAAGGATGGTCTGAGTCCTGAAGAAGCCAAAAAAGAGGTGGAGCAGATGTGTGAAAAGCTTTTGGCGAACACCGTCATCGAAGATTACGATATCGAGATCGTCCAATGAAAGTAGCCGTCATTCGCTTTCCTGGTACCAACTGCGAATTCGATACGCAGTATGCCTTCGAGCGTATCGGCGCCAAAACCCAGCTTGTGTGGCACAAAGAGACCTCGCTTCCAGACGGCATCGACCTTGTGGTGCTGCCGGGCGGATTTAGTTACGGCGATTATTTGCGTAGCGGTGCGATCGCACGTTTTAGTCCCGTCATGCAGGCCGTCAAAGCTTTCGCCGACCGTGGGGGATATGTGCTAGGCATCTGTAACGGCTTTCAAATCCTCCTCGAATCGCATCTGCTGCCAGGAGCCATGAAACGCAACGAAAATCTCCATTTCGTTTCCAAATACCAATATATCAAAGTCTTAAATAATGACAACAAGTTTCTCTCACGTCTCAACAAAGGCGATATTCTCAATATTCCCATCGCCCACGCAGAGGGAAACTACTTCGTCGATAGCGATACCTTGGCGAAGATGTATGACAACGCTCAGGTACTCCTGCAGTACTGCAACGCCCAAGGCTACTACGACAATCCCAACGGAAGCGTCGACGCAATAGCTGGGATCTGTAACAAAACCAAAAACGTTTTCGGCCTCATGCCCCATCCCGAGCGAGCATGCGAAAAGATCCTCGGCAGCGATGACGGCATCAAAATGATAGAAGGATTTATGCATTAAACGAGCACTCCTACTTTGGATAGTTCTCACTCTCAGCCTCTATGCTCGATCGGTACTGTTGGAGTGGGACAAACTTCCACCTCTGGTGTACCAAGGGCAGATTTTCGCTGCGACGATCAAATATATCACGCCCGATAGACGCAGCGACATTGCCCTGCAGCTCCATGGCGCAAACGATATGAAGCTTCGCTATATCGATCCTCACACTACACATGACGATCTCTACTTTTACAAAAAAATCTATTTCAAGGTCACCGGCCCCAATCCTCGCCTCCCCGATATCAGCGTAGGCGACGCGACCCTACAGGGTGTGCCGCTGACATTCCAGCAACTCTCACCCCCACCCGATTACTGCGGCGTCGTGGCCAAGAAACTGAGGCTCCTCGAGCATAAAGAGGTGCAATTTACCAAACAGCTCAATCTCGTGGTGATGAAAATCGAAGGTCACATGGCCAACCTCGAAGACTTTCACATTCCCTACGCCAAAAAACAGAACTTCAAAGATATCAACGATACGTTTCCCGTCATGCGCATACTCTACTACGCATTCATCCCTGCCGATATACGAAAACTTCGCATCAGCTACTTCGACAGCTCCACGAGGGAGTTCAAATCGCTCTTTTTCGATATCGTAGTCCACGATCAGACCGTCAGCACCCAATCCAATATCACACCCAACGAAGATAAAAATAAATTCATCAAAATTGTCCTTTTGGTCACTTTGGGTGTACTCTTGCTTGTCTTGGCTCTTTGGAAAGGGTCTTGGTTTGCAGCGCTGACAGGTCTGGCGATGCTCTTTTTTGCCGGCTACTTGGCGATCCCTCTTGCGAAGGTGTGTGTCAAACCGGGCAGCCGCATCTACATCCTGCCCACGAAAAACAGCACCGTATTCGCGATCAATCCCACACAAAAAATCTACATCAAACTCAACGAAACGAACCACTACACCAAAATCAAAATCGACGACAAAAAAGTAGGATGGGTCAAAGATGAAGATCTTTGCCAAAATTAGAGGCCTCTACGCCGCCATCGTCATCGTAGTAATGGTGACGCTCAATATTTTCGCTTTTCTGATTTTTCCTAAAAAGTACTATAAAAAAATAAAAATCTTCTTTACGCGCATCATCTTGGCACTCTTAGGTATTCGCCTCGTCACCGAAGGCGAGGTGGATCGTGATGCGAAGATGATCATCATGAATCATTCGAGCTTCATCGACATTCCCGTTATCGAAGCCACCTATCCCTACGATATGGTCTGGATAGCCAAGAAGGAGCTTTTCGATACGCCCTTTTTCGGCCTATTGCTCAAGCTCCCCGACAATATCCGCCTCGATCGCGAAGATCGCAAATCGTTGGTGCATCTGCTCAAAGAATCGAAAGAGAAGAGCAAAGATAAAACCATCGCCATTTTCCCTGAAGGCACCCGCGCGCGCGGCGATAAGCTACTGCCTTTTAAACCGGGAGCTAAAATCATCGCCGACAAGCTCCATCTCAAGGTCCAGCCGGTGGTGATCGTGTGTGCCAGAGCGCGATTTGATAGCAAGAAACTGGAGCTAAACCCCGGAGTCATCAAAGTGAAGTATCTCCCCAGCTTCTATCCCGATCCCAACACTGACTGGCTCAAAGAGCTGCGCAATAGAATGCAAGAAGAGTTGAACAAAGAGCGCGCTACTTTGTGCCCAGCTCGATAATGCGGTCGCTGCACCACTTCGCCAGCGCCAAATCATGCGTAATGAGCAAAATCCCCACGCTATCAAGATAGCGTAAGAGCAGTTTCATCACCTTGAGGCTCGTGATGTTATCGAGCGCGCTGGTAGGTTCGTCTGCTAAGAGGAGCTCTGGCCGCATCTGCATGGCTCGCAGAATCGAACAGCGCTGCAGCTGCCCACCTGAGAGCTTGTGGGGAAGTTTTTGTAAAAGCTTGGGATCTATCTCCATCTCTTTGGCCATATCTTCGATGCCTGCTGTGTCACAAACATCTGCTATTTGGTTGATAATAGGATAGGAAGGGTGGAAGGAGGTGTAGGGATCTTGAAAGATAGTGGAGAAGCGCCCCACTTTGATGGTGCCCTTTTGTGGCTTGAGAAATCCGGCTATAAGCTCGAAAAGCGTGCTTTTGCCCACGCCGCTGGGACCTACAATGGCGACTACTTCGCCTTTTCTCACTTCGAGGGAGAAATCCTCGAAGATCGGTTTTTCGGGAGTGTAGGAAAAACTTAGATGCTCGATTCTAAGAACGCTCATGCCTTCTTGACAAATTCGCTTTTGAGCTTCATGGCGCCAAATCCCGGCACTTTGCAGTCGATGTTGTGATCCCCTTCGCAAAGGCGGATGTTTTTGACTTTGGTACCCGCTTTGATAGCGCCGCTGGCACCCTTGACCTTCAGATCCTTGATGACGATGACGGTATCGCCATCTGCCAGGCGATTGCCGTGTGCGTCGATGACCACGAGGCCCTCTTCCTCTGCATTCGCTTCATCGGCGCTAAATTCGTGCCCACACTCAGGGCACACCAAAAGTTCGCCATCTTCATAGACATAAGGACTGTTACATTTTGGACAGTTGGGGAGACTCATATGTTTCCTTTAATTTTTTTCGCCATTATACTATCTTTTAGCAGCGATTGCACTTTTTGAGCGGTGGCAATTGCACCTTGCGCAGTCGCTCTACAAATGGCTCGATGAGCGTTGTTTCACCCAGAGAATAGATGCTCCATCTACCCTGTTTCGAGACCTGTACGATACCAGCGTCTTTTAGCTGTTTGAGATATTTGGAAGCGAGCGGCTGCGAAATACCCAATGTGTCGCTCACTTCACAGACGCACACATCACGATTTTGCGCTATGAGCGCCAGCACTTCCAACCTCTTCTCGTCCGCCAAAGCCTTCGCCACCCGCACCAACTCTTCCAAAACCATCCTTTTTTTCCAAATCTATCTTTTTTATCTCAGTAACTATCAAGCAATTTTATATAACACTTTCATTATATAACGATTTTGTAATATATGCAAGGTGGAACGATGGATTTTTTACAAGCACTCATTGAGCTTACCTACGCGATGGCTCCCTTCATACTCTTTGGCCTTTTGATAGCTGGCATATTGCACGAGGTCGTCCCCGACAGCTTTATCAAAAAGCATCTTGGCAAGGATGACACCGCATCTGTCATCAAAGCCACTCTCTTTGGCATCCCTATTCCGGTGTGTTCGTGCGGTGTCATTCCCTTGGCCACAAGCTTGCAAAAACAGGGAGCTAGCAAAGGTGCGGTGCTAAGCTTTCTCATCTCCACACCCATTACCGGCATCGATTCTATCTTGGCCACTTTCGGAATGTTTGGCTGGCTCTTTACCATCTATCGCATCGTCACCTCCACTATCATCGCCATCATCGCCGGACTCTTGGTCAATAGGTTCGATATACCGAAGGCACAAGCTCCCCTCTTTGGCCAAACATCTATAAAAGCAAAACCTACGCAAGTAAGATTTGGAACCAAACCCATCACAGCATCATTTACACAAAGCTGCAGCGGCGAGAGCTGCTCGTGCGGGAGTGAAGCTCCTAAAAAGCGCTTTTCTTTTACTGAAGCACTCCGCTATGGATTTATCACACTCCTTGGGGATATCGCCAAGCCGCTCTTTTGGGGTCTCGTCATAGGTGCGCTCATCAGTGTGGCTATTCCCGAAGATCTCTCGGCATATCTGGCAGACAAAGCGTGGCTTTCTTACCTTTTGGCCGTAGCCATTGCCGTACCGATGTACGTGTGCGCCACTGCTTCCCTGCCTATAGCGGCGGCTTTGATGCTCCATGGCGTGAGCGCAGGAGCGGCCTTTGTCTTCCTCACAGCAGGCCCCGCCACAAACACCGTCACCATCGGCGTGGTCAAAAAAATGCTTGGCACCAAGAGTGTCGGCATCTACCTCGCCACCATAGCGGTAGGCTCCATCATTTTTGGAATAGTGCTCGATTGGATCTTTGCAGGAGTGGATGTCAAAACAATAGTGCATATCGATGAACACGCCGGTATCCTCACGATGGCCAGTGCAGTGCTTTTGTGGATCTTGATACTCTATCACCTCGTGCGTCAGAAACTTGCCACAAAGAGCTGCTGCAGATAATCGCAGTCCTCTTGATGATTACATTTCCACGTTTTTCAACAATCTCGCATTGACAGCCACCACCACGGTACTCAGTGACATCAAAACTGCACCAACGGCCGGTTCGATAAGAATTCCCTGTCTATAAAGTATCCCACCTGCCAGGGGAATCGCCAAGATATTGTAGCCACTTGCCCACCAAAGATTTTGCACCATTTTTTTGTACGTAGCACGAGAAAGATGGATCGCTTTTGCTACATCCATTACCGAACTTTTGGTAAGAATAATGTCAGCGCTCTGTGCAGCGATATCTGTCCCTGCACCTATCGCTACGCCGATATCCGCACTGAGCAGTGCCGGTGCATCGTTGACGCCGTCACCTACCATCGCCACTTTTTTACCCTCTTTTTGTAGCTCTTGCACGATACGAACCTTTTCATCGGGTAAAAGTTCGGCATAGTAGCGATCGATTCCCAACACATTCGCCACTTTTTTGGCTACCTCTTGGCCATCGCCTGTAAGCATCATCGTCTGGATGCCAAGTTTTCGTAGTCGTGCAACAGCCTCTTTTGCCTCTGTTCGTATCCTATCCGAAAGTAATATCACGCCTTCCACAACACCATCTACAACAACCCAAACTTTCGTATTGCTTGCTTGTTTATACTTTTCGAATATTTTTGGCAACGTGATACCAAGCTTTTGTAAAATCTTTTCATTGCCTATATAAACTCGTTTTCCCTCCACTTCACCTTGTGCACCGACACCGGGAAAGATTTTGAAATTCTGAGCATTTGGGATAGTCTTTAGATTTCTTTCGGCTTCTTCTACAATCGCCTTTGCAATAGTATGTTCCGAAAATTTCTCTATAGCCGCCGCAACTCCCAAAACATCCCCCACTACTTTTTCTACAAAAAGCCTCCCTTGGGTAAGCGTCCCTGTCTTATCGAAGCAGATGGCATCTACATTGCGCAAGTTTTCAAAAGCCTCTTTGTTTCGTATCAGTATCCCATTCTTCGCGGCCTTTGTCGTAGAAATGGCCACTACCAACGGTACAGCCAAACCAAGCGCGTGTGGACATGCTATGATCAAAACCGTTACACTCATCAAAAGTGCCTGGGAAACTTCCAAGAACTGTACCCAGTACAAAAAGGTCGTCGCACTAGCACCAAGCGCTGCGAAAAAGAGCCATTTGGAAGCTCTATTCGCCAAATCTTGTGTCTTGGATCTGCTCTCTTGCGCCTCTTTGACCAAAGCGATAACTTGGGATAGATAGCTATCTTTTCCCTCTTTTGCCACTTCTACTTTCAACATTCCATCTACATTTGCACTCCCCATATAGACTTTTGTATCCCTCTCTTTTCGTATGAGTCGCGACTCTCCACTCAAAAAAGATTCATCCACCAAGCTTTCACCATCCACCACGATACCGTCGCACGGAATCCTCTCACCCGGTTTCACTATGATGATATCTTTTGGTAGAAGCTCTTGGATAGTGACATCTATCACTCCTTCATGCACAATTTTGTGCGCTTTTTTAGGGATAAGCTGCACGATTCCTTCTAAAGCGTTCGCTGCTCCCATGACACTTTTTGCTTCGATGTAGTGGCCAAGAAGCATAACATCGATGAGCGTCGCAAGTTCCCAAAAAAATTCTTTGGCACTCTCTACAAAGAGTGAGTAAGTAGAATAGAAAAATGCAACACTGATCGCCATAGCTATGAGTGTCATCATTCCAGGATTTTTATGACGTAATTCTTTTATGCTTCCTCGTAAAAAAGGTGCACCGCCATAAAAGTACAGAGTCGCAGCAAGCGCAAAAATCACCACTTTTCTATAAGGAATATCGAGCGTGAAACCAAACCACTCCCAAACCATGGGGGAGAGAGCTACGATAGGAATCGTCAAAATCAAAGAGACGATAAATCGTTTCCAAAGCTCCTGTATATGATGCGAGTTATGTCCATGGACGTCTGTATGAGATTGTGTTCTATGCTCGCTTTTTTTATCTTGTTGTTTCATCGCTCTTCTCCCAAATTTTGCGAGCTTCGTCATACTCTTTTTTGTCTATCTCTCCCTTTGCCAATCGTTCATCGAGGATCTCTTTGGGAGATTTTTTCCTACTTTGTGCAAAGAGAAAATAGAAAATCGCTGCCAAAGCCAGTGCAGGCACAATCCATCCAAATCCCATAAACCCTCCCATATATGCTCCGTGCCACATCTTTACTCCTTTGTCTTTTTATACATTGTATGGGGTTTGCGTGGAAGAAGTGTGGAGATTTTCTACAAAATTTCCACAACACTACGCTACAATCAAATATGAACTTTTTATATACATCGAGACGGACATGAAAATACTCCTATTAGAAGACGACATTTTCCTCGGAGATCTTGTGCGAGAGCATCTGCAAGAGCGAGGATTTGAAGTGGTGCTTAGCAGTGACGGTGAAGATGCGTATGAGCGCATCCAACAAGAACATTTCGACATCTTGCTCCTCGATATCAATGTCCCCGGCATCAAAGGCTCTGAACTTCTTAAGCTCCTGCGAGAGCAAAAAATCAATACGCCTGCCATCTTCATCACTTCGCTCAACACGGCAAAAGATGTCAAAGAGGGATTTGCCATAGGAGCAGACGACTACATCAAGAAACCCTTCGAATTCGAAGAGCTCGACGCGAGGCTGGAGCATATCATCAAAATCTACAATCTCGACCAAAAAATATTTACCATAGGCGATATAACTTTCCATCCAGAGAAAAAGCTCCTCATCAAAGATGGCAAAAAGACCACCCTCTCCACCAAAGAGACACAGCTGCTTCACTACTTTTTCACCCATCCCAACCGCACCATAACCAAAGAGGAACTCATTGCAAATCTATGGGAAGATATCCCCACCGACGCAACGATTCGCACCTATATCAAAATGCTACGTGAGCATTTGGGTGATGTCATTCGCACCGTACGAGGAACCGGATATGAATTCATCCTTCCTTGAAAAGCGTGCACTGAGGCGATTCTTGGCAGTCTACTTCGCAGCTATCTCACTCACCGTCATAGGCTTCGCCACGCTCCTATATGACATGGAGCTCAAAAACCTCCAAGAGCGTCTGGCTGCCAAACTCCATGCCCAAGCAACCACCATCGCCTTTCGCGCCATAGATGCGCAAATGATGCACAAATCCTTTTTCATCGACCCTCATGTCTCGTATCGGCTCCATGATAGCGACGGACATCTCATCCGAGGAAACTTCCGCGAAAACGTCTCGTCCAAAGCAGGTTTTTTTATCCAAAATGAGTGCGCCTACTACGTCAGCAAAGCGGCACGCAGCCATCTGGGGATCGATACCATCATCGTACGCGACTGCTCGTATGGCGAGAAAAAAAGAGAAATACTGCAAAAAAATATCCTCATCGCTTCGCTTTCTTTCATAGTGCTTTTAGGAGTGGGATGGTATTTGGGGAGGCTCTTTTTAGAACCCATGAAGCGCGGTATCGAAGAGCTGGACCGTTTCATCAAAGATAGCACTCACGAGCTCAACACCCCCGTCACTGCAATGATGCTGGCTCTCAGCAAAATCAAAGAGGAGAGTCGCTACGCCAAGATAACCAAAATGAGTGCACTTCGTATCTCGAAAATCTACGAAGACCTCACCTATCTCAATTTCGGTGGAGAAACCAGCAAGGAGCCGGTAAGTATCGATAATGTGGTCGAAGAACTCTTGGATCTCTTCGCATTGACTATCGAGCAAAAGCAATTGCAAATCGAAAAGCGTCTCAGCCCATGCACCATCACAGCAAACAAAAAAGAGATGGAGCTTCTTGTAAAAAACCTCATCGACAATGCCGTCAAATACGCACCGCCCCACTCCCCAGTCACGATCTCTTTGCAAGATTGCTCGCTCCAGATATCCAACCGCATCAACACCAAAGCGCCCAAAGACCTGCAAGCGATCTTCGAGCGCTACAAACGTGCAGACAGTAGCACCGGGGGATTCGGCATCGGCCTCAACATCGTCAAGACGATCTGCCAAAAATACGATTTTTCCTATAAAGCCATGATACGTGATGCTATAATTACACTCCGTATCGATTGTAAAGGAAACAAATGCACACACTGATACTTCTCTTGCATCCTCTATTGGGTTTTATCGCTTTACTATGCGCTTTTTGGGCTATGATCGTCCTGTGGTTCGATCCCCGTGCCGCGATTCTATCAAAACTGTTTTGGCTCACCACTTTATCACTGCTTGGAGTATGGATAGTAGCCGGGTACTGGTATGTCCATTTTTACGGTGTCGACAAAACTATGATACTCAAAGGTCCCTGGCCCTGGGCACACTCCTTTTTCATGGAGACCAAAGAGCATCTCTTCTTCATCGCTTTGCTATTGGGGCTCTACCTGCCTCTCCTTGCTCGAGAAGATCTACAAGCGAAAGCTCCACGCAATATAGCATTCGTCACCCTTGCTGGTATCGTCACTCTTTTGCTCTATGCCGAAGGTGCCGGAGCCATTGTAGCACAAGGGGCAAAATTGGCATATATAGCACACTGCAAATAGGAACAAATGATGCAAAAAAATACGATACGTTACGGCTGGGCACTCTCTCTGGCGATGCTGGTCAATCTCCTTCTTTTGATAGCCAAAGAAACGAACCATACCTTTTTTCATGCACTGACGTCATTGACTTCACACCATTGGATAAGCCAGGGTTTGATAGTGGTAGGTGTCTATTTTCTCTGCGCACTCTGTTTTACAAAAACACGCACGTTTGGTGCATATATCCTCGCGCTTGCCATACTTCTTAGCTGTGGCGGCATTCTCACCTGGTATCTCCTGCACGGCTGAGCTAAAACCAAAAACGCACACCCACCAGCAGTGAACTCTCGCTCTGCTCGCCGGCTATCTGTTTCGTCTGGCCGAAGTTGCGCTTGAAACTCACACCGATATAGGGTGCGAACTCACGGCGAATCTCATAGCGCAGCCGAAAGCCAGCCTCTACGTAATCGAGTCCTTTACCCACCCCTATATCCTCGATACGTTTACTCATCCATCTGCTCTCTATTCGTGAATTGAGTATCAGCCTTTGGGTAAAGAGCGTATCGTACTCGAAATCAAAATCCGCCCCCACTGCTCCCTGGCCAAAGAGCAATTTCGTGCGCGTCTCTATCCAGTAGGGAGCGAGGCCCGAGAGCGTGATCTCGCCGAAACTCTTGGTCCTATCTTCATGGTCTACCTCGATCCCTGCTTGTATATCCCAAAAGGGTGAGATGGCATGGGAAAAGACCAGCTCGTTTTGCCAGCTGCTATCCTCCCCTTCGCTATAGAGATAGAGTTTGTTGACGTTGTAACCTGCATACGCACTCACATCCCATACCTTCGTGCCGCTCTTTTGGAGTTCGAATCTATCGAAGAGCACCTGATAGCGCAGCACATCCCCACCGCCTGCAAAGAGCAAGGTGGCAAAAACCGATAAGAAGAGCATCTTTTTCATGATATAACCTTTACTTCGCGAAACATCCCACCCATATGGTAGAGCAGATGGCAGTGGTAGACCCATTTGCCCGTAGCGTCCACATCGATACGCAGACTCACTTTGCTTCCCGGCTGAACATTGATGGTATGTTTGCGAACAATCTTGTCTCCCACCTCCAGATCGCTCCACATACCGTGCAGGTGCATCGGATGATTCATCATCGTATCGTTGATGAAAGTCACCCGCAGCCGCTCGCCGTAGCGAAACTCCAAAGGCTCGGACTCGTAGTAAGGAATCCCGTTGATAGCCCAGATGTAGCGCTCCATGTTGCCTGTGAGATGCATCACGATCTCACGATCGGGATAGCGATTTTCGATGCCGGGAGTTTCCAGATCGGCATAGGTGAGAACCTTTCGCTTCACGCTTCGTAGCCCCACTCCAGGGTCATCCAAGCGGTACTGCGGATTCATGGCGTGCATCGTCCATGCAATCCCCTCTTTTTTGGGAAGTGGAGTTTTCGGGATAGGTTTCGCCAAAGCCGGCTTCATGGTATGCATGGCACCGCCACACTTCATCGCATCCATTTTCATCCCGTGCATCTTCATATTTCCCATCCCCATATCTACCATCGTCAGCGGCTCGTAGGGGTACGGCTCTGGCAGTGTCACTTTCGCAGCAGCATTCGATCCCAATTTCGCATAGACTTTGCCGCTGCGTCCCATATCTTCTGCGTAAATGAGTGTATCGCCTTTTAGCTCCACGATCACATCGTAGCTCTCGGCCACTGCGATGCGGATATCGTCTACCTCCACCGGCTTCACCGCCACACCGTCTGCGGCGATGACACGCATCTTGTGGCCCGGGATGCGCACATCGAAGTGTGTCATGGCAGATTGGTTGATAAAGCGCAGGCGCACTTTCTCGCCGGGTTTGGCATAGAAATGCTTTTGCAAATCGTTGATGCAGTAGGTATAGGTAGCCCCTGTCACATCGGCGATATCGCGATCATCCATGCGCATCTTGTTCCACATGGCGCGGCGCTTTAGAGCCTCTACTAATCCATAGCGGCGCACTTCGGCTGCAAAATCGAAGATAGTGCGCTTGTGGTAGTTGTAGTAGTCACTCTGGACTTTGAGATGGCGATAGATGGTATCCGGGTCTTCGTCGCTCCAGTCATAGAGTGCCACCACATAGTCACGATCCACATCCGGTGTGATATCGTCCTCGATGACGAGGGCTCCATGCAGGCCTGTTTGCTCCTGAAAGCCGGTGTGGGAGTGGTACCAGTAGGTGCCGGTTTGCTGGACCTTGAAGCGATAGACGAAGGTCTCGCCTGGCATGATGCCTGGGTAGCTCACCCCTGGCACGCCATCCATCGTATAGGGGAGGATGATCCCATGCCAGTGCAGGCTGGCGGGTTCGTCCAGATGGTTGGTGACGCGCAGCGTCACCACATCACCCTTTTTCCAGTGCAGCGTGGGGGCCGGAAGCATATCGTTGACGGTATTGGCCAGCACCGGCTTACCGGAGATATTGACCCAGGTCTTTTTGATATGTAGATCAAATTCCGTACCGCTCAGCGCCGTAGTTGGCTTTTGCTCACCTATGCCCTCTTTGGCCGCTGCCGGCAGCACCGCTATGAGCCCGAAGGCAGCTGAAGTTTGGAGGAATTTTCTTCTATCCATCACACTCTCCTTTGTGTAAGTCTACAAAGAAGAGTGTGGAAAATGTGTGGAAGACTACTCTCGTATCTGCCCTTCGCCATAGATTTTGTATTTGTAGGTAGTTAGATCGTTGATACCCATCGGCCCACGTGCGTGGAGTTTGTTGGTGGAGATCCCCACTTCTGCGCCAAAGCCGAAGACTCCTCCGTCGGTAAAGCGCGTAGAGGCGTTGACATACACACAGGCGGCGTCGATTTCGTTGAGAAACTTCTCGGCGGTGGTGTAGTTTTCGGTCACGATCGCTTCGCTGTGGCCGCTGCCGTAGCGGCGGATATGCTCGATGGCACCTTCCACGCCGTCGACTACCTTGATGGAGAGGATGTTTTCGAGATACTCGGTATCGTAGTCTTCTTCGGTAGCCTCCTCCACATCGATCACCTCGCGTGTGAGCGCACATCCTTTGAGGGTGGTCATGTGAGGTTTGAAGGCTTCATAGAGTGGCAGGAGGATCTCGTCTTTGATGGCGTAGTCCACCAAAAGCGTCTCCATGGCGTTGCAGACCCCTGGACGCTGCACTTTGGCGTTGACGGCGATCTTGATCGCTTTGTCAAAATCTGCATCCTTGTCGATGTAGGTGTGGCAAAGGCCTTTATCGTGCTTGACTACAGGCACCGTGGCATTTTCACTCACATAGCGAATGAGCGCCTCGCCGCCACGGGGAATGATGAGATCCACGTATCTATCCATCTTGATGAGCTTCGCCACCCCTTCGCGGCTGTAATCTGGCAGCAGCGAGATCACCTCTTTTGGCAAGCCATTGGCTGCGAGGACTTCTTGTAAGATTTTGGCGATGGCTTCGTTGGAGTGCATCGCCTCTTTGCCACCTTTGAGGATGGCCACGTTGCCTGATTTAAAACACAAAGCCGCTGCATCACTGGTGACGTTGGGTCGTGATTCGTAGATAATACCGATCACGCCGATGGGAATGCTCACCTTTTCGACTCTGAGACCGTTGTCAAGCACCCAACCGTCGAGTACTCTTCCCACAGGCTCTTTGAGCTCGGCTATTTCATGCACGGAACGTGCCATAGCAAGCACTCTTTTTTCATCGAGGTAGAGCCTATCTTTGAGAGCGGGCGTGAGGTTGTTGATCTCGGCTTGCTCCATATCCAAAGCGTTCGCTTCCATGATCTCTTTCATATTTTCTTCAATCATTTGCGCCATTTCGTGCAGGATGCGCTTCTTTTCGCCGCTTTGCAGCTTCACAAGCTCGGCTGCACTTCGTTTGGCTCTTTTGAGAAACTCCTCCATATAGCCTCCTGAGTTTTTTATAATTGTAGCAACTTGGTGCTTTTTCATAGATAAAAAGTCTCTTTTCAAAAAAGTTTAAGCCTCTACGCAACATAATGGAAGAAAAAATAAGGAAAAATGATGGATAAAGTCTACGATATTGCCATCGTGGGTGCCGGTCCGGCCGGCATAGGTACGGCGATAGAGAGCTACATCTTCGGTATCAAAGATATCCTGCTTATAGAAAAAGCGGACAACCACTCCGCTACCATCCGCACCTTCTACAAAGACAACAAACGTGTCGACAAAGACTGGATGGGCCAAAAGGTGGAGTGCGAGGGACGCATCGTCTTTATGGACGGTACCAAAGAGACCACACTTGATCTTTTCGACCGTCTTTTGGACAAGCACAAAGTCGAAACAGCTTTTAATACAGAAGTGGAAAAGGTGGAAAAAAAGGGAGACATCTTCGAAATCTCCACCACCAACAACGAAACATTCAAAGCCCGCAACGTGGTCATAGCCATCGGCAAAATGGGCAAACCCAACAAACCCTCCTACAAAATCCCGCCCTCTATCAAGCAGTTTGTCAATTTCAATCTCGACAAATGCTCCAAAGGCGAAAAGGTGCTCGTAGTGGGCGGCGGCAACTCGGCGGCAGAATATGCCTACTTTTTGGCCGATACCAATGACGTGACACTCAACTATCGCCGCGACAAATTCACCAGACTCAATCCAGAGAACCTCCGTATCGTCGAAGAGTATGCAAAAAAAGGCAAACTGCGCCTCAAAATGGGTGTGGATATCGAGAGCCTCGAGAGCGAGCACGGCAAGCCCAAAGTCAACTTCACCGACGGCACCAGCGAGGTGTACGATCGCATCATCTACGCTATCGGCGGCACGACGCCTACGGAGTTTCTCAAAAAATGTGGCATAGAACTGACGGGGAAAAAAGTGGAGGTGGACGAAAACTACCAGACTAAAACGCCGGGCCTCTACGCAGCGGGCGATATCGTCACCGAAACGGGCGGTTCCATCGCCATCGCCCTCAATCACGGCTATGCCATCGCCAAGCACATCGCAAGCACGCTACAGCCGAGCGAGTCTTGATGCCAGAGGCGACTCCTCTCCTCGCTCTTTGACAATCGTACCATCGAGGCTCACCACTTCGCGAGTGAGATAGAGCGCCTCTTGCATATCGTTTTGGCGCTCTTTAAACGAGCGCAAAAGTTCGATCATCGCTTCGCCGAAATTCCATGCATCGAACATCAGTGCCGCCACAGCGATACTATCCGTTCCCAAATACTCTTGTTCTATGATATCGAGGGCATTGAGAGCGATATCATGCTCCACATGGAAAGCGATCTGGCTTTCGTCGGCATACTGAGCGAGAATCACTTTGGAGACATCGCACAAAAAAGCGGTGTTGGAGAGGATAAAACGAGCTTTCTTATCCTGAATGAGCGTAGAGGCTACTTTGGATTTATTCTGTGCCATGCGCATAAACTGCATGGAATCGATACCATAGAGATTCAAATCGAGTGACACCAGGTTATCGACGTAGCTTGCTAATGCAAACTCGATGATCTGCTCAAGCCCAAAAAGTACAATCGCTTGACGGATATCCACTATCTCTCGAGCAAAACCATACAGAGGAGAATTGGCGATTTTGAGGATGTTGGCCACAAGATTGGGATCTTTGCGTAAAACGCTTTCAATATCCGCCGCATTGTAGCTATCCATGTAGAACATATCTTGCAGTTCATGTACCACATTGGGCACAGGGGGAAGCTTTTCGACCTTTTCTACGATACTCGCTATCATGACTTTCTCTCCAGAAGATCCGTGATACTCTGCTTGGGGTCTTTGCCTTGCAAAATGGCGTGCACTTCGTTTGCGATGGGAGTGTAGATCTCATGTTTGTGGGCTACCGCATAGATCGCTTGGGCTGTATAGACTCCCTCTGCCACTTCGCCCAGGTCTATGAGGATATCTTTGAGTGATTTCCCCTGCGCCAGGCCCAGTCCTACGCGATAGTTGCGCGAGAGCGTACTGCTGGCTGTAAGAAACAGATCCCCCGCGCCACTGAGGCCCAAAAAAGTCTCATTTTTAGCCCCGAAAAACTTACCGAATCGATCCATCTCCACCAGACCTCTGGCGAGCAATGCGGCACGGGCATTGTGCCCAAGTGCCAAACCATCACTGATACCACTGGCGATGGCGATGACATTTTTATAGGCGCCTGCAATCTCGGCACCGATCACATCATCACTGGTATAAGCTTTCATAAAATCTGGAAAGGCATCTGCATACCGTTTGGCCAACTGGGCATTATGGCTGCTCACCACCACGGCAGTAGGCAATCCTTTGCGCACTTCCGCTGCAAAAGAGGGTCCAGAGAGCACTGCCATATGTTCTATGGGTAGATACTCTTCGAGAATTTGATTGAGAAATTTGCCGGTCTCAATATCGATCCCTTTGGATGCGAGCATCACCTTATGATCGTGCGAAAGAGGGTGTTCGGATAACCAAGGACGTATCACCTGCGCTGGCAATACAAGTACCAGATATTCGCACTCCAAAACTTTCTCAAGCGTAGTGAATCCCGGTAGATCGTGGTGGTGGCGCGAAGTGATGAGAACTTCATTTTTTTGTGAGAGTGCAAAATCCAGAGCACTGCCCCACTGCCCGGCCCCGATGATTCCTATCTTCATGACTCTTCTCCCAATAGCTTTTTAAACTCTGCGATATCGTGCTTCTTGCCCACGACCACTAGTACATCGCCTCCATCTATTTTGTGATTGATCCCTCGTGTGACAAAGACGAACTTGTTCCCAAGCTCTCTATCCACCAAACCGATGAGAATGACTTTGTACTTTTTCGAAAATGCGATATCCTTGATATTCACACCGTCAAGGATGGAACCTTTAGGAACCTCTATCTCTTCAAATAGTATCGACTTGTCTTTAAAGAGAATCTCGTCGATCGCTTCTGCCACTGCCGGCTTTTCCACGATGTAGTAGAGCCTGTTGGCCGCCGCTACCATCGTGTCGATGACGCGATCGGCTCCAGCCAGACGCAGCTTTCGCTCAGTCTCTTTGGATTCACAAATAGCTATGACGGGGATAGTGCGAAAGAGCGCTTTGAAGGTGATGGTGAGATAGATATTTTTCTCTTCATCATCAAATGCACAGAAAATATGGGTAAAGGAGTGGTCGAGCACCAAATCGGTCAACTGCGCATCATCTTCGATATCGACGACGTAGAGATTTTCGAAGCCATCATTTGCAGCGACTTTGAGCTCCTCTTTGGTGGTCGCCGCTATCGCAATCTCATGGCCGTCGAGTGCCAGGTTTTTGGCAATTTGCTCGCCATAACGTCCGAAACCGAAGAGGAGTATTCTATGCTTTTTTCTTACCATGTTTGAGACTACTTTCGATGACACGAGATTTGAAGTGCGCGATACTGACGGTATAGCCCATCACCACGAGAATGTTACCTGCTTTGAGAGGTGTTTCTTCGTCGGGATTAAATGTGAACTTGTAGCGAAACTCCTCGCTGGGTGCGAGCTCATCTTTATAGACGATACCAAGAAGTATGAGTTTGTACCTATCGAAATCGATATCGCCCACTTGCGCTCCGTCCAAAAAGGAGTCTTTGAGGATTTCCACTTGCTCGCAAAGAGCGTTTTTGCGAGCTATGAGAATATCGTTGACCGCTTCAATGGCTATAGGCTCGTCGATGATTTTGGCCGCGAAAAATCCCGCCGTGGTATAGGGAGAGATGATGTAGTTGGCGCCTGCAAGTTTGAGCTTTTTGTGGGATGTGTAATCCACTGCACGTGAGATAATAAAGCACTCTTTGCTAAAACTACGCACATTGAGACAGATGTAGATGTTGTGCATATCGGAATTAGTAAGGGTCATGACGGCTTTGGTATTGTCGAGATTGATATGACGAAAGGCCTCCTTTTGCGTCGCATCCTCGCAAATGGCGAGGTATCCCATATTGAGCGCTTCTTGGACTACGGTGGGGTCTGAATCGATGATGAGAAAATCGACGCCTTCGCGTTTGAATCGTTTGGCGACCAGTTTGGCCATATTGGTAAAACCACAGATGACGTAGAAGTCGTCGAGCTTTTTTACGGTATGCAAAATGCGGTTTTCACGAATTTCATTCAGTTTCTCGCTGAAGGCGGAAACGATGATGGAGGTGGCGAAGGAGATAAGTCCCACACCCACGAGGATGATAATCATCGTGATGGTACGCCCTTCGTGTGTCACGGGCGAGATATCGCCGTAGCCCACCGTCGAGATGGTCACCAACGCCCAGTAGAAAGCGTCGTAGAGTGTATTGATATGGGGATTGGCATGCTCTTCGAAGACATAGATGCTGATACCCGCCACAAGAATCGTAAAAGCTACGAGCATCAGGAGTGTAAAGAGTTCGATTTTTTTAGATGCGAGGACTTGGAAAAAGTGGGTGATGTTTTGCGAATAGCGCAAAAGCTTGAAGACACGAAAGAGTACGAAAATACGTAAGATTCTCAGTTCCCTGTAACTTGGCAAGATAGCCAAGAGATCGATGATGGCAAGGGGCGAGAGAATGTATTCGAGTTTCTTCTTGGCGATATCTTTGAGCACGCGCCGCAGATCGAAGGGGCGCTCCAAAAAGAGAGACTCTTCATATTCGGCGATGATGATTTTGTGCACGTCGTTGTAGACCCACAGCCGCAAAAGATACTCGATGATAAAGACACCGGTAACAAAGTAGACATCATAGTAATAGAGCCATTTGGCTATGGAGGTTTTGACCTCTTCGATGATGATCACCACACTGGTGAGGATCAAAAAGATCATAAAGTAGTCGAAATATTTTTTATAAGGATAATCGTCGTTTTCCAAGAGGTTGCGAAAGAACCTCTTGATGCGCTGATAGCGCAGGGAGTTATCTACTAAAAAAGCGAGCTTGATGAGCAGTTGGGCCGCATTCAAGAGAGCTTCTTCCTTAATAGTTCATTGACAAGTTTCGGATCGGCTTTACCCTTGCTTGCTTTCATCACCTGGCCTACGAAAAAGCCAAAGAGCTTCTCTTTTCCGGCTTTATACTCTGCCACTTTATCTTCATTCGCAGCCAAGATCTCGTCGATCATTGGCTCCAGAGCCGATGCGTCGCTGATCTGTTTGAGTCCTAATTTGTCGATGGCTGCATCTACATCCACATCGTTTTCCATCAAGTAGTCCAGTACGTCTTTGGCAGCTTTGTTGCTGATGGTTTTATCTTCGATGCGCTGCACCAGTTTTGCGAGTTTCGCGCTGTCCACCGGACTTTGGGTGATATCAAGCCCGGCTTTGTTGAGCCTAGCGGCCAGCTCCACAGTCAACCACGTCACGGCGTTTTTGGCCTCTATCCCGGCGGACATCATAGCTTCGAAGTACTCTGCCGTCTCTTTGGAGCCGGCGATGAGTGCAGCGTCGTAAGGCTTGATGCCATACTCTTCGATGAATCTATCGCGCTTTTGGTCAGGAAGCTCTGGGATATTGCGCGTCTCTTCGAAAAATGCATCGGGGATCACGAGTGGGGGCAGGTCGGGATCTGGGAAGTAGCGATAGTCCGCACTCTCCTCTTTGCCGCGCATACTGCGCGTAACACCCGTGGCGCTATCGAAAAGTCTCGTCTCTTGCACTACTTCTTGGTCGTAGACGCCGTCCTCCCACGCTTCTATGTGGCGCTGGACTTCATAGTCTATGGCACGCTGGATGAAGCGAAAGGAGTTGATGTTCTTTATCTCCACACGTGTGTAGAGCTTGTCGTCACCCTTGGGACGGATGGAGACGTTGGCATCACAGCGAAAGGAGCCCTCTTGCATATTGGCATCGCTGATATCGAGATAGCGCACGATCGCGTGGAGCTTTTTGAGATACTGCACCGCCTCTTCGCTGCTTCTGATATCTGGTTCGCTGACTATCTCTAATAGCGGCGTGCCGGCACGGTTGAGATCCACTTTACTGATATTGCCTTCGTGGATGTTTTTACCGGCATCTTCTTCTAAGTGCGCACGCGTGATGCCGATTTTACGTTTTGAGCCGTCTTCTTTGTCTATGTACAGATAGCCATTTTCCACGATAGGCACATCGAACTGGCTGATTTGATACCCTTTGGGAAGGTCTGGGTAGAAGTAGTTTTTACGGTTGAAGATAGAGGTTTTGTTGATGGTGGCGTTGATAGCCCAGCCAAACATCATCGCCTTTTTGACCGCCTCTTCGTTGATGACGGGCAGTGCACCGGGTAATCCCAAACACACAGGACAGGTATTTTTGTTTTGGTGCTCCGCAAAGCTTGTGGGGCAGGAGCAAAACATCTTGGTTTTGGTATTGAGCTGCACATGCACTTCAAGTCCGATAACGACTTCGAACTCCATAAAAGTCCTTTTGTAATTTTTTTCTATTGTACAACATGATTATTGAAAAGCTATTTAAACGAAGTAGCGAATCGACGCAAATGCGGCAGGGCGTGCTCTTTTGACACTATGTAGATGAGAGCGAGAAGTGATGCCCCCCAAAGCGATCACTCCCCGATGCAAATAGAGAGCTTTACGCAAAGATCGCACCCCTTTTGGCTCCCCCTTGTTCGGTGTAGCAAAAATAGGACTGAACGTGGCGTAACGGGCCCTGCACTTTTTTGCCCTCGTGAGCTCTTCGAAAGTATGGGTGCTTATGATTGCATCGTGCTTGGGATATCTGGTCAGATCGTCGAACTGCCATGACGTGAAGTGGATACCGGCTCGTAAATGTCGGGATAGTTGCACATCGCCGCTGATATAGAGCGGTTTTTTGTAACGCTTTGCTACGGTTTTGGCTGCAAATGCGAGTGTACGATAGTGCGGCGCCGTTTTTTGGCGAAAGAGGATCATATCGGGAGCATGGCGCTCAATAGCGCGAACGAGTCGCTTTTTGAAACGTATGGGAGAAGTAGTGTAGTACTCAGGATCGGTGATGAGATATTTTTTCATCGATAGAACGCAAAAGTTCAGTCTGTTTGCGCATTTCGTCCAATTTTTGGAGCTGGATATTGGCCATTTCGATGATGACAATCCAAAAGAGCCAAAAGATCATGCTCACGAGACTCATGCCAAGAGCGTACACGATACCTACATGATATGAAGCGACGAAAACAAAGAAGGTGCTCACTCCCATGAGCGTCCAAAGGACGCCTGAGAGAAAGCTGATGGCATTGTAAAGAAAAACGCGTCGCATCGCTTAGAGCGACTCTTCGTGCAAGAGCACAGCTCCTGCGAGATAGACGTAGGTAAGGATCATGAAGATGAATGTCTGCAAGAATGCACTAAATGTCATGAGCGCAAACCCTGGCAAAGGCACGATCCAAGGCGCCAACATCAAAAGAACCCATACGAAGAGGTCATCCCCTTTGATGTTCCCAAAAAGTCGGAAAGAGAGTGAGATAATGCGTGAAATGTGCGATACCACTTCGATGGGAAACATCAACGGAGCCAGCCATTTCACCGGGCCTGCGAAGTGCGCGAGATAGTGCACGAGACCGTTTTTACGAATGCCCTCGAAGTTGTAGTAGATAAAGACGATGAGTGCGAGGGCGAGGGTGAAGTTGATATTACCAGAAGGCGGCTCAAAACCTGGGATGATCTCCATGAGGTTGGCAAAAAAGATAAAAAGTCCGAGAGTTGCTACAAGAGGAAGATACTTTCTCGCATAGCTCTCACCGATGACATCCGTTCCCATCTTGATGACGCCATCAAGGTAGGCTTCCATCACGTTTTGGCAGCCGCTTGGCACGACTTTGAGATTTTTCGTAGCAAGTTTCGCCACGATAACTGCGAGTAGCGCTGCAAGTACCATGTGCGCGACGAACAAGAAGGTGTGACTTTCAGAAATCACTCCCAAAAAGGTAAAGATTCCCTCCATCCGATCTCCTATGACAAATTTTGGCTAATTGTATCTAAAGTTTTATTAAACTTCATTAAATTGCCCCATGCGATAGAGAGCAAAATCGTATTTCACGGGGTCATAGGGATCGAAATTTTTGAGCGTTTTGGTGAGTTCCATCGCCGCTTTGAGGTCATAACTCTTGCGCCGCAGAAGTCCAAGCTTTCGCGATACATGAAACGTGTGCGTATCGAGGGGTATGATGAGATCTGACGTGTTGATATCTGGCCATAGTCCCATATCGATATTGTCGCGACGCACCATCCAGCGAAGAAACATCATCCAGCGTTTGAGCGGCGAACCGCCGGCTATGCGTGCAGGCACACGTCCCAACAAAAAGTCGTACCCATAGGAGCGATAGTCGTTGAGCGAGCGAAGATAACCTATCAATGTTTTGACTCCTTCTATAACATCACGATTCTTCATATATCCTTGTATGAATGGCTCATAGAGCGAATCGGTACGCTTGAGCGTGATAAAAATCTGCGCAACATCGGTAGGGTTTTGGAAGCGGTAGTAGCCCCTTTGGCGCAAGATTTTTGCATCTTCAGCCTCGAGCAGGCTAAAATCGAGGTTTTCTAAAAATCGTACTATCTGCTTGGCACTTCCGTATCCAAAAAGCGAACACAGCAGCGCGATTTTTTCGTCGCGATACTTTCTGGCCACAAGCAGCGGGTCGGGATGATTTTCATCGAGCAAAGAAGCATCGTTATAAGCCGCATAGGCAGCTTCGAGGCGCCTATGAAGATTAGAATTTAAAATTTTCCCCAAGGTAGTGCTTGATCACAAGTGGATTTTTGGCTACTTCCTCGGATGTGCCGCTGGCTAAGATCTCTCCATCTTTGAGCACGTAGGCGCGATCGCACACGCTGAGTGTTTCACGGACGTTATGGTCTGTGATGAGGATGCCGATACCGGAACTCTTGAGCTCGTCGATGATCTTTTGGATATCGGTGACGGCTATGGGATCGACGCCAGCAAAAGGCTCATCGAGCAGCAAAAATTTGGGACGTATCACGAGCGCCCTGGCGATCTCGCAGCGCCTGCGCTCCCCACCGCTGAGAGCTTTGCCTATGCGGTGGCGAATCGGCTCGATATTGAAAAGCTCCAAAAGATCGTCGATGATGCGTTCACGCTCCTCTTTATTTTCGATATTCGCTTCGGCTGCGACGAGGAGATTCTCTTCGACCGTAAGCTCTTTGAAGATACTCGATTCTTGCGGTAGGTAGCCGATCCCTTTGTGCGCTTTGGCATGGAGCGGCTGGGAGGTGATATCCTCTTCATCGAGAAAAACTTTACCTTCGCTTGGTGCTATGAGACCGCAAATCATATAAAAGGTAGTGGTTTTCCCAGCTCCATTGGGACCTAAAAGTCCCACGACCTCACCACTTTGCACCTCTATGTTTACACCCTTGACGATGGGTTTTTGCTTGATGGTTTTACTGAGGTTTTTGGCCACTAATCGATGCATCGGTAGACTCTTTTCTCCCCTTGCGGTGTGATGGTTATTGTGAGATACTCCAATCCCATTGCTTGCAAAAGCTCTCGCAATCGCTCATCGGGCCACTCGATGAAGTGGTATCCAGGTTTTTCGAGCTCTTCAAAGAGCCCCAACTCCATGAACTTTTCAAATCCGGCATTGTAGAGATCATAGTGGTAGATATCTTCGCCGTAGCGCTGCTGAATTGAAAAAGTGGGCGAAGTGACGTCGTGATCTTTAGCGAAGGCTTTGACGAGTGTGGTTTTGCCGCTGCCAAGATTCCCTTGTAGGAGGATGACGCGCTTGCCGCTCTTTTTGATACACTCCACTACTTTATCCAGTTCGTTTTGCCTCGCTTCAATCACCATGGGCCAACTCTTTACTGCACGCTATTATTCGCTCGAGTTTCTCCTTGGCTTTGCCGCTATCGATCGCCTCTTTCGCCATCGCGATGCCATCTGCTATCGAAGAGGCTTTGCCATCCACATAGAGCGCCGCACCTGCATTGAGGAGCACCATGTCGCGTTTGGCTCCTTGCTCTTGACCTTCCAAGATAGCGCGCGTGATAGCGGCATTTTCTACAGCATCGCCACCGAGGATCGCTGATAGCGGTGCTCGCGCAAGCCCCACATCTTCGGGAGCGATATCGTAGTAGCGAATCGTACCTTCACGCAGCTCAGCCACATGCGTGGTGCCCGTAATAGTGA
>JALVTF010000056.1 GCA_027024145.1 Campylobacterales bacterium | reverse complement strand
CGGTAATGGTGGCCTACGGTGCGAGCGCGGTCTATCCCTATTTGCTCTTTGCCACTGTTTTAGAAAAACTCAAAAAACAAGAGCTTACACCCTTCGAGCTGCGCAACAAATTCAAAAACGTCATCAATGCCCTCAACGGCGGCTTTTTGAAAATCATGTCCAAGATGGGGATCTCCACCATCGCTTCCTATCGCAACTCCGCACTTTTCGATGTTTTGGGCCTTAGTGAAGAGATAGTGCATGAGTGCTTTCATGGCAGTGCATGCTTGCTGCCGGGTCTGGGCTACGAAGATATCGAAGAGAGACTTGAGCGCAACCACAAAAACGCCTACGAGATCGATCTGGAAAAACGTCTCTTTCCGCTGGAGCTTGGCGGCTACTACAAATATATCGACGGCAGCGAATACCACGACTTCAACCCCAACGTAGTCAACAAAATCCACGATGTGGCGATTTCGGGCGAATGGCATGAGTATGAAGAGCTCAAAAAGATGATCCATGGACGAGGCCTTCGCTTCATTCGCGACTTTTTCGAATTTCACAGCGACCGTAAGCCGATAGCGCTCGATGAAGTGGAACCCATCGAAAACATCTTTCGTCGTTTCGACAGTGCGGCCATGAGTCTGGGCTCTATCAGTCCCGAAGCACACGAATGTATCGCCGAAGCGATGAACAGAATCGGAGCCAAGAGCAACTCCGGTGAGGGCGGAGAGGACGCCAAACGTTTTGGGACCATCAAAAACTCCAAGATCAAACAAGTTGCCTCTGGCCGTTTCGGTGTGACACCGGCGTATCTGCGTAGTGCAGAAGAGATCCAGATCAAGATCGCACAGGGCGCGAAACCGGGCGAAGGCGGACAGCTGCCTGGCCATAAGGTGACTGCACTCATCGCCAAGCTGCGCCATACGATGCCGGGCGTGACCCTCATCTCACCACCACCGCATCACGATATCTACTCTATCGAGGACCTGGCACAGCTCATTTTCGACCTCAAGCAGGTCAACCCCGATGCCAAAGTGGCCGTAAAACTGGTCTCCACTTCGGGTGTCGGTACCATCGCAGCGGGTGTGGCCAAAGCCTATGCGGACAAGATCATCATCAGCGGCGGCGACGGCGGTACGGGTGCTGCTCCGCTCACTTCCATCAAGTTTGCGGGCAACCCGTGGGAGCTGGGTTTGAGCGAAGCGCACAATGCTCTTAAAGCCAACCATCTGCGTGAATTTGTACAGCTCCAAACAGACGGCGGACTCAAAACAGGGCTCGATATCGTCAAGGCCGCTATTTTAGGTGCAGAGAGCTACGCCTTTGGAACGGGTGTATTGACCATCGTGGGATGTAAGATTTTGCGTGTGTGCCATCTCAACCGCTGTACTGTGGGTATCGCGACGCAAAACGAGTTCTTGCGCGAGCACTACGTCGGCACAGTCGATCGCCTCATCAACTACTTCACCCTCGTGGCAGAAGATGTACGCAAAATCTTGGCAAGCTTAGGATACAGCAAACTCGACGATATCATCGGCCGCACCGATTTGCTGCGTGTGGTGGAAGATGAGCTCGCGAAAAAATTTGACTTCAGCTCTGTGCTCCGTCGCCTCGACGGCGTAGATACGTGCCAAGTGCCCTCCAACGAGCCTTTCGATAGCAACGAATTTGAAAAAGATATCCTCAAAGAGGTCTATCCTGCTATCGAAAATCCGGGCCAGAGCGTCATCGTCAACAGACGCATCCACAATATCAACCGCAGCTTCGGTGCGCGCATCAGCGGTGAGATCGCCAAATTCTACGGCGATGCAGGTCTCAAAGAGGGCACTATCACCATCAATCTCGAAGGGGTGGCCGGTCAGAGCTTGGGAGCATTTCTCATCAACGGTGTGCAGATCAACGTCAAAGGTGCGGCCAACGACTATGTGGGCAAAGGTATGCACGGCGGAAAAATTGTCATTACTGCCAAAAACCATCATGAACGCTTCAGCCTAGCCGGCAACACTTGTCTCTATGGAGCTACAGGCGGGACACTCTTCGTAGCCGGTGAAGTGGGCGAGCGCTTCGCTGTGCGTAACTCCGGAGCCTTGGCAGTGGTAGAAGGCACTGGCGATCACGCATGCGAGTACATGACGGGCGGTATCGTCGTGATCCTCGGAAAGACCGGTATCAACTTCGGTGCCGGGATGACGGGTGGTCTGGCGTTTGTCTACGACGAAGATCACACCTTCATCGAAAAGATCAACCAAGAGCTCATCGAAGCACGTCGCATCGACATCGACGAATTCGACGAAGCACGCCACTATCTCAAAAAACTGCTGCAAAACTACTATAACGAAACGGGCAGCGTGCGTGCGCGCGAAATATTGGAAAACTTCCGCATGGAGATACGCAATTTCTGGATGGTACGACCAAAAGAGCTGCGTAAAGTGCCTTTGAACCTAGAGGAAGGGGAATAATATGCAAAATTTTATCTTCAACGAGCGTATCGAGCCGAAAAAACGTGCAGTCAACGAACGTATCAAAGATTTTCGCGAAATCTATGAGATCTACAATCCCAACGAAGCCTCTACGCAAGCGGACCGCTGCGTGCAGTGTGGGGATCCATACTGTCACAACGCATGTCCTTTGCACAACTTTATACCCCACTGGCTCAAGACCGTAGCGGAAAAAGATCTCGATCTGGCGTTCAAAATCAGTAACGAATCTTCGCCCTTTCCGGAGATTATGGGGCGCGTGTGTCCACAAGATCGTCTGTGTGAAGGGGCTTGTACCCTCAATGAGGGATACGGTGCCATTACCATCGGAGCTATCGAGACGTTTATCAGCGAAGAGGGATTCAAAAAGGGACTGCGTCCCGATTTTTGCTCTAAAATGACGGGCAAAAAGGTGGCCATCATCGGAAGCGGTCCTGCGGGGCTGAGTTGCGCCACATATCTTTTGCGCGCAGGTATCGAACCACATGTCTATGAGCGTGCTGATCGCGCGGGAGGCCTCCTCACCTACGGCATCCCCAATTTCAAACTCGATAAAAAGGTGATCCAGCGCCGCATCAACTGGCTTACCGAAGCCGGTATGAAGCTCAATCTCGGCATAGAGGTGGGCAAAAATCTCGATTTTGCGGAACTGATCGAAAATTTCGACGCCGTTTTCATCGGTATCGGTGCTACCAAAGCACGCCGTGCGGGGATTCCCGGAGAGGATGCCAAGGGTGCCATGATGGCGATGGAGTTTCTTACCAACATCCAGCGCAAGGTTTTTGGCGACAGCTACGACAAAGATAAAGAGGTCAAGGACAAAACCGTCATTGTGATCGGTGGTGGCGATACGGCGATGGACTGTGTGCGCACCTCCATCCGCGAAGGCGCTAAAAAGGCGATCTGCGCCTACAGACGCGATGCAGCCAGCATGCCGGGCAGCCGCAAAGAGGTCAAAAACGCCCAGGAAGAGGGTGCAGAGTTCGTCTACAACGTAGCACCGACGAAGGTACTGACCGACGATGAAGGGCGCGTCGTGGGCGTGGAGTTCGTCAAAACCATCTCTACCGTGGGCAAAGATGGCAAGAGAAAGCTTGAAATCGTCAAAAACAGCGAATTTACCATGGATGCGGACGTGGTGATCTTCGCACTCGGATTTGAGAATACGCCGCTTGAATTTTTGGCAAAACACGGCATCGAGACCAACGACTGGGGTGCTATCAAGATCGATGCCAACTACGAAACCACCAAGCCGGGCGTCTTCGCAGGAGGCGATTGCTACCGTGGTGCACACCTGGTGGTGACGGCGGCGTATGACGGCAGAGAAGCGGCAAAAGCGATCGCAAGGAAGCTGTTAGATTGATGCAAGAGATCTTTATGCGCATCAAGGAGTGCGCCGGCACCATCTATAAAACTATCAAATTCGATATGCAAGATAGCTTCTACGAGCACGTAGGACAGGGGGCTGGCGGTGACCTTTCGGCCAAGATCGATATTTTCGCGGAGAAAATCTTCATCGAAGCTCTCGCCCCCTACGGGCGTATCATCAGCGAAGAAGCAGGGAGCGTGGGAGCCGGCGAATACGACATCATCATCGATCCCATCGACGGAAGCGACAATCTCCTCTCATCTTTTCCCTACTACGGCTCGAGCATAGCCGTACAAAAAGATGGCCAGACGCTTCTTTCGTTTATCGCCAACTACGCAAATGGCGACTACTACGTCAAATGGGAAGGTTGTTACAAAAAAGGTTCACTTCTGCACGAAAGGCTCAAAGATGTGCGTTTCAATCGCTTCGCTCGTGTGGGGCTTTTTGAAAAAGCCTACGCCAACCCAGCAGTCGTGGCGGCCCTCAAAGAGCGAGGCTTCAAGTTTCGCAGTCCTGGAGCCGTGGCATTGTCACTGGCGTATGCGCATTATGTGAAATTTGTCATTTTTATTGGTACAATAAGAGCATACGACGTGGAGGCGGGTCTGCATCAGTGTGCGGATCTTTTTCTCTACAACGAAAACGACAAGATCGTCGTGGCCAAAGAGCGTGACGTTTTCGACGCTCTCGTGCAAATAGTCCAAAAGGAAGCCCATGGGGATCAGTGATCTGTTTAAAATCCGCCGAACGCAGCCGAGCAAAAACGAGCAGCCCAGCCACTGGATCAAGTGTCCCGAATGCAACGCCTTGATGTACTACAAAGAGGTGCAAAACCGCTACAACGTCTGCCCCAAGTGCGGCTATCACTTTCGCATAGGCGCCAAGGAGCGCATCGAGATTCTGTGTGATGAGGGGACTTTCGAAGAGTACGACGCCAATCTCGAGCCGGTGGATCCGCTCAAATTCGTGGATAAAAAGAGCTACAAAAAGCGTATCGAAGAGGGCAAAAAGAAGACGGGACGGGCAAGCTCCGCTATCAGCGGCGAGTGTACGATAGAGGGTGTACCTACCCAGATCGTGGTGTTTGATTTTGCCTTCATGGGTGGTAGTCTGGGTTCGGTGGAGGGTGAAAAGATCGTGCGCGCTGTGCAGCGTGCCATACAAAAGCGTCAGCCACTGGTGATCGTGAGTGCCAGTGGGGGAGCGAGGATGCAAGAGAGCACTTTCAGCCTCATGCAGATGAGCAAGACCTGTGCAGCTTTGGCCAAACTCGCCGAAGCCGGCCTTCCCTATATCTCCGTGCTCACAGATCCTACGATGGGCGGTGTGAGTGCATCCTTTGCCATGATAGGTGATATCATCATCGCCGAACCCGGCGCACTCATCGGCTTTGCGGGTCAGCGTGTCATCAAGCAAACCATCGGCGCGGATCTTCCTGAAGGGTTTCAGCGCAGCGAATTTTTGCTCGAGCATGGGCTCATCGACATGATCGTGGAACGCCCCGAGATGAAAAAGACCATTGCCGATCTCTTGCGACTGATGATGCGAGGAGACAATGGCTGATATCTACGCACTGTGCGATAGGGGCCTTTTGGAGCGTTTCGGCATAGGCTTCGAAGATTTCGTGACCTTTGCCAAACACTACGGAGCGAAGATATTGCAGTATCGTGACAAAAAAGCGAGCATTCAAGAACGACAGGAAAATCTCAAAAAACTGCGCAAACTTTGGGATGGAATCCTCATTATCAATGACGAGTTCGCTCTGGCAGCCTATTGTGACGGGGTGCATATAGGCCAGGAGGATTTAGCAGACATCATCGAGAGCTTCGGAGCTCGCACTAAGATGGAGGGAATCGCCATTTTACGAGGGCTCATCGGCAAGAAGATCATAGGCCTTTCAACGCATAACATAGAAGAGATCGAAGAGGCCAATCTGCTCGATATCGACTATGTGGGCTTGGGAGCCTATCGCACCAGCAGCACCAAAGAGGTGAGCAATCTTTTGGGCGATGAGCTCTCTGCCATAGCGGCACGCTCACGCCACAACGTAGCAGCCATAGGCGGGGTGTGTATCTACGACTATATCCCAAATGTCCGCTTCAAGGCGGTGGGAAGCGATCTTGTCATCAAAGCGCTCAGCTATGCATAGGATCACTATCAACTCCATCGGCAAGAAAGACGATAGATGCTATGCGTGCATCTACCAAGATCTCATAGACAATGCCAAAAAATATGCTACTATAAGCATAAACAATATTTTCAATAAAAAGATCAATCAAGCCCAGGATGACGCAAAGAGGGCAAAAGAGATCTACAGTCAAGTGCTCGAACCCTATAAGATAGCGGATGGCCTCAACGTGGCGCTGGATCCGCGAGGCAAGCAGATGGATAGTTTCGCTTTTGCCACGATGCTCGAAAACCATCCTAAAGTGGCCTTCTTCATAGGAGGGGCATACGGGTTCGAGGAGCGTTTCGTACGTAGCTGCGATGTGGCCGTAAGTCTGAGCGCTCTGACGATGAGCCACAAGATCGCCAAAGCCGTGCTTTTAGAACAGGTTTTTCGAGCGCTGGCGATCATTCATAAGCATCCATATCACAAGTAGGAGAGAGAATGCGACTCAACAAATATATCTTTTTTAGCATTTTGCTGATGATTTTGGTGGGAGGATTGGTCTACACCCAGATCGATGCCACCTATACATTCGACTTTTTGGGTGTTCCTGTGACACTGCCCGTGGCGGTGTGGATCGTCATTCCCATGTTTATCATGTTTTTGGCCTCTTTTTTCCATATGGCCTACTACTCTTTTATCAATTTCATGGTACTCAAACGCTACAAAAAAGATTACGACGTTTTGGTGCAGTCCCTGGCCGATGCCATCATGCGCGAACCAAAGAGTCATAACTACAAAACACGGGAAGCCAAAAACATGGGGCATGTCATCGATAGAAGCGATGTGACGCCGCGTGACTTCAAGATAGCGACAAAAGATGAGCGGCTCAAAAAGGTGCTCGAATATGTCAAGGATATTACCAACGGCATCTACGTGGAAATAAACGACTACAAACTCTCTCCTTCCAACCCGCTTTTGGTGCAAAACTACGAAAACCGCCTCAAAGAGGAACCCACATACAGCGGTGTCATCCTCAAAAACTGCGACAATCTCCCCGACAAGCTCTGCAAAGATGCCCTGCGCATCTATATGGAGTTTAGCGAGCCCTCAAAA
>JALVTF010000055.1 GCA_027024145.1 Campylobacterales bacterium | reverse complement strand
TACCAAAAGGTCGAAAATATCGCCCATCAAAAAGAGCTGAGGCGCATCGCAATGCTGCAAAAAATCGTAAAGCTCTTCACGTACTCCAAGATGGTAGTGGGCATCGCCGAGGAAAATCGCACCCTTTCTAAGGGATATAGGCGACTTTGGGAAGCGCTGTGACTTCATCGATGCCCATCATGAGATTTGCGTTGGCTACTGCCTGGGAGCTGGCTCCTCGCAAGAGATTGTCGATGGCGCTAGAGATATAGAGCGTACGGCCGTTGCACATAGCAAAGATATCGCAGTAGTGCGTGCCGGCGACGCTCTTGACATCCACCGGCTCGGTGCGGATACGAATAAACGGTTCGTCTGCGTAGATATCCTCTAAAAGCTCTATCGGATCGATATCACTCGAAAGCCTCGCGTAAATGCTTACGAGCATACCGCGTGTTATTGGGATGAGATGGGGAATAAAGTCCACTTCGTAACTTTCGTTGCCAAAGAGCTCGAGTTTTTCCTTGATTTCGATACTATGGCGATGTTTGATAGGATTGTAGGCAAAGATATTTTCGTTTATCTTCACATAGTGGGTGGTCGGCTTGCACCCTTTGCCGGCACCGCTGACGCCGCTCTTGGCGTCGATGATGATAGGAAAACCGCTATCGATGTAGGGCACGAAAGGGATGGCGGCAAGCAGTGTCGCCGTGGGATAGCAGCCGGGGTTTGCCACGAGCTTGGCTTTGGCGATTTTTTTGCGATGGATTTCGGGAAGGCCGTAGACGGCATGAGATAGATGCTCTTTGTCGATATGGTTGGTGTAGAAAGCTTCGTAGTTTTCCAGCTGCAAGCGATAATCGGCCGAGAGATCCACGACTTTGACGCCCAGATCCAGAAGCGGCTTGGCCACCTCCATAGCGTTTTTGTGCGGAAGTGCCAAAAAGGCTATATCACATGTGTTTGCCACTTTGTGTACGTCGGTCTTTTCTATGACAAGATCGCACAATCCTCGCAGTGCAGGGTAGATTGCATCGATACGCTCGCCCCCTTGCGATCCGCCTAAATAGACCAGATCGAAACGGGGATGTTGCAAAAGAATTTTTATCAGCTCAAGCCCCGTATAGCCGCTGGCGCCAATGACGGCACATCGATATTTCACGATGCGTCCTTGAATTCTATGGGCTTGTAGTAGACTTCGAGTACTTCGAAATCGATCTCTCCTTTGGGGAGGCGAACGGTTATTTCATCTCCCTCCTCTTTACCCAAAAGCTGGCGAGCCAAAGGCGTGTTGTACGAAATCAGGCCATGTTCGGGATCGCTCTCGGTAGAGCCGACGATGGTGTATTCCACTTCCTCGTCCTCTTCGAGATCGAGGAGTTTGACTGTGGAGCCGAAACTCACGCGATCATGGGGCAGCGTACTGGGATCGATCACCTGTGCTCGTGCCAAAAGATCGGAAAGTTCCGCAAGGCGCGCATCGATGAAAGCGAGGCGTTCCTTGGCCGCATGGTATTCGGCATTTTCTCGCAGATCTCCATGCTCCTTGGCGCGCTCTATTTCATTGACAACACGTGGACGCTCGGCTTTAAGCTCTTCGAGTTCTTTTTGGAGTTTGTTATATCCATACGCGGTCATCGGCTCTTTTTGCTCCATCGGCCCATCCCTTTTTTGCTATAATTATACCAATTTTTAGGGAGAGTTGATGAAAATCCTCGTGAGTGCCTTCGAGCGGTCCGCCAACGTCCATTTAGCTCACCTCCTACCTCATCTGCATTACGAACCGATCGGCATCTTCGATAAGAGTCTGGGCTCGCCGATCGTGGATTTGCAGTCTTTAGCCGTGATGGGTTTTAGCGATGCACTCAAAAAACTCCCCTACTTCCTGCGTCTCAAAAACGAGATGGTAGATCTCGCAGGCGAAGCCGACAAAGTGCTCCTCATCGACGCGAGCGGCTTCAACTTGCCTTTGGCAAAAACTATCAAAAAGCGCTACCCCGATAAAGAGATCATATACTACATTCTGCCCCAGGCCTGGGCCTGGCGTCGCGGACGAATAAAGACGATAGAGCGCTACGTGGACAAGGCTTTGAGCATTTTGCCTTTTGAAAAGGAGTACTACACGCCGGGGTATACCATCAAATATGTAGGCCACCCTCTGCTCGATGAGATCCCTCGCTTCAAAGAGAACCCCAGCACCAGCGGCATAGTCGCCTTCATGCCGGGCAGCAGACGCAGCGAGATCACTGCCCTCATGCCGGTTTTTCGCAAAGTGCGTCAACGTATCGATAAAGAAGCGCTTTTGGTGGTGCCGCCATCTATGGACCTCACGTTGTATGGTGATATCGATGGTTTTGCGATCACACACGATGCCTACGATGCGCTCTTTAGAAGTGAATTCGCTTTTGTCTGCAGCGGTACGGCCACTCTCGAAGCTGCTCTTATCGGCACGCCTTTGGCACTTGCCTACATCGCAAAGCCTTTGGATTACTTCATCGCCAAGCGCTTCGTCAAGCTTTCGCATGTGGGTCTGGCCAATATCATGGTAGGCGATATGCATCCGGAATTTTTGCAAACAGATGTCACGGTAGATAATCTCTTGCGTGCTTATCAAGAATCAGACGCTGCAGCCTTTTTAGAAAAGTCACGCAGACTTCGTGCATACCTTGGCCACGGCAGCGCTAAAATCGCCGCGAGGGAGATCAATGGATAGCTTCGCGGCCGTTTTTTTCGTCTACCTATTTATCCTCATAGGGTTTGTGACAAAAAAATTTTTCAAAGAGCGCGTCGACGAAAAGACCCTTGTCCTGCTCTCGGTCTATATCTTTCAGCCATTTCTCACGTTTTGGGGACTGCTCAAGCGCCCTATCGATCTTGATTTGGCAGCGGCTCCCTTCGTCTTTTTCGGCATAGGTTTGCTCATTATCGTCTGGAACTATTTTCTCGCCCGTACACTCTTCGATGAAGCGAAAGATCGCTCCATCTTTATCGTCTCTTCCGTCATCGGCAATACAGGCAATTTGGGTGTTCCTCTAGGCATCGCACTCTTTGGAGAAGGCTCGCTGCCCTATACCACCATCGTCAACCTCGCAAACGTCTTTATGGTCTACAGCTTTGGTGCCTACTTCTACTCACGTGGCAACTTCGATGTAAAAAAATCGATCCTCAACACCGTCAAACTACCGATTTTGTGGTTCGCATCCATCGCCATCATGCTCAATCTCTACGGTTTTCGCCCGGGATACTATTTCGACATGTTTTTGCAGATGGGTGCCTACAGCGCCATCGTTTTGCAGCTGATGATTTTTGGCTTCTACTTGGCCAAAATTTCGGTACGCTTTTTGGATGTGAAGCTCATTGCGGCGGTTACGACGACGAAATTTTTGATTCTGCCGATTGTGGCGTATATCCTTTTACAATTTGTACCTCTGGAGACACTCACGAAAAAGATCATCTTCATGGAGATCATGATGCCTCTGGCGGTCGCCAACGTCAATCTTGCAGCTTTGTATCAGTGCAAAGAACTGGTCGTCACGGCTCTCATATTCATCACGACACTTCTTTTTATCCCACTTTTACCGCTCTATATCCATATCATCGAAAGGATACAATGAAACGCATTCTCATTACCAATGACGATGGATTCGAATCGGCAGGACTTGCAGCCCTCATCGAGGCGGTGCAGGATCTGGGCGAAGTGCTTGTGGTGGTACCTGCCAGCGAAAAGAGCGCTTGCGGACACAGCCTCACCCTCACCAAACCGCTGCGCTTCGTACAGCTGCGCGACAACTTCTACAAACTCGATGACGGAACACCCAGTGACTGCGTCTATCTCGCACTCCATGCACTCTATCCCGAAGGCATAAAGCCAGACCTTGTCATTAGTGGTATCAACCGCGGTGCCAATATGGGTGAGGACATTACCTACTCAGGCACAGTCGCAGGAGCAATGGAGGGTGCGCTCTATGGCATCCCCTCCATCGCCATCAGCCAAGTGTGCAACGCAAACTGCGAAGAGACGGAGATGGAAATAGGCTACGAATCAGCCAAAAAGGTGGCAAAAGAGCTAGCGCAAAAGATTTTGCGCGAAGGTTTTCCCCTCGGTGAGCGCAAACTCCTCAATGTCAACATCCCTCCCCGTAAAGAGCCAAGAGGCTATCGCATTACGCGCGCCGGCTTCCGCCTCTACGCCAACGAAGCCCATCTACATAGAAACCCCAGAGGCCTCGAGTACTGGTGGCTGGGGCTCCATCCACTTGAATGGCGACCCAGCGAAGAGCACGACTGCGATTTCGAAGCTATCCATCGAGGCTACGTCTCCATCACGCCTATCAAAGCGGACCTTACCGCCTATGAAGAGATGGAAAATTTGAGGCGGTGGCTATGAGGTTTGAGCGCTGCAGGACGCTTTTTGGACAGAGCTTCGATACCATACGCGAAGCGAAAGTATTGATACTCGGGGTCGGAGGTGTGGGGAGCTTCGCTCTTGATTGCCTCTACCGCACGGGAGTGGGCGATATCACCATCGTTGACTTCGATTGTTACGATGTCACCAACCAAAACCGTCAAATAGGCAGCGAACATACAGGAGAAGTAAAGGTAGAAGTTCTCGAACGCCTCTATCCCGGTATTAAAAAAATTTATGCCAAAATCGATAATGACTGGGTAGAAAATTTCGATTTTAGTCCATACGATGTGGTCATCGATGCGATAGACGATATTAAAGCAAAAGTGGCAATTGCAAAAAAATGCGCTCCCAAGCTCATCAGCTCCATGGGAAGTGCAAAAAAATGCGACCCTACCAAAATCGAGGCTGCATCGATATGGAAAACGCACAGCGACCCGTTTGCCAAAAAGATTCGTTATGAGCTGAAAAAAGCTGGTTTTACGGGCGATTTTTTGACGATTTTTAGTCCTGAGACGCCGCATTGCAAAGAAAAGGGAAGTTTCGTGGGTGTTACTGGGGCATTCGGCTTGGCGCTGTGCGCAAAAACAATAGAGAGAATATGTAATGAGCGATGTAGCGATAGTGATACCGCTGTACAACGAAGAAAAAGTAATCCGCCAGACACTCGAGGAGCTGCGCCAAAAACGTCCTGACGACGTGATCATCGTCGTGGATGACGGCTCGAAAGACAACAGCTACTTCGAAGCCTGCATACCGGGCGTCTATCTTTTGCGTCACATTGTTAATCTCGGCCAGGGAGCGGCTCTGCAAACGGGTATAGACTATGCCAAGAAGCTTGGCTGCAAATATGTGGTTACTTTCGATTCGGATGGGCAACACTGTGCCGATGATATCGAAGGATTTATCGAAGTTTTGCGCAAAGACGAAGCCGATATCGTGCTCTGCTCACGCTTTTTGGGCAAAGCTGAAAACATTCCCACGCTGAAAAAATACTTCTTGCGTATCGCTGCAATAGTAGAACGCTTTTTAACCGGTATCAAGCTTACCGATGTGCACAACGGCTTTCGCGCCATTAACGTAGCAAAATTCCCGGACTTCGTCATCACCCAAAACCGTATGTCCCATGCCTCGGAAATTATCGACCTCATCAAGAGACTGGACATGCGCTACGTAGAAAAACCCTGCACCATCAGATACAGCAATTACTCTTTGGCCAAAGGGCAGTCGATGATGAACAGTATCAATATCATCATCGAATTTATTCTGGGAAAGGCTATTAAATGATTTTTATCAAGCTTTTATTGATCACGATTTTGACCATTATCTTTTTGCTCATCACCCTTTCGAGCAGATTTCGCACCTATCAGCGCCTCTTTATCATCTTCGGCTATGGACTTCTGACCTTTTTCATCCTTTTTCCATCCATAGCCGACAAGGTAGCGGAAATTTTCGGCATCGAGCGCGGTTCGGATCTGGTGGTCTATATCGCCATCGCCATCCTGGCACTTTTGAGTGTCGTTTTGTATGCCCAAGTCAAAATCCACGAACGTGCCATCACCAAAATCGTGCGCGACATCGCGATCATGAAATCAAGGAAATGTGAATGAATAGAGTTTTTTCGAAAGATTTTGTCCAGGGCTGGAAGAAAGCTCTTATCGATACCTACGGCTACGAAGAGTATATGGATTTTGTGGTGCAGCCCAGCTTTGGGAAGAAATATCTTAGCTATCTTCCTTTTATCAACTATACCGATAGAAAGAGTGATGAAATCGAAGATCTTCTTGAGCTTGCCAAAGATAACCACTTCCAAATCCGCGCGCTCAATTTTGCCTATCAAGATTTTAAAGACCATGATCCAGTAACGCTTCGCCTCCATGTAGCCAATAAAAGCGAAGATGATCTTATGAAGCAAAATTATAAAACATTGGCAAGACGCAATATACGAAAAGTTCAACGCAACCCTAAAATCCGCTGTGAACTCACTGAAGATGTACGACCATTTTATACAGTGCTTCGTGAACTGTTCAAAGATCATGGCACCCCTGTCTATCCACTTGAACTCTTTGAAAACTTCAAAAAACATTTTGGCGATGCTTTCCAGAGTTATGTACTTTATCACGATAACGAAATAATCGGATCAAAAATCGCTTTTATAGACAACGGTCTCGCACTTCTCTATGCAGGTGGGATACCCAATCGCTTCAAAAAACTCAATGCAAGTTATTTTCTCGATCATTACATGACCATGCATCTTCAAGAAAAATTCTCTATAGAAATTATAGATTTTGGACGCTCCCCATACAATGGAGGAACTTTTTTTTATAAAACGAGATTTGGCGCAGAGCCAATCAAAATCGATATCCTTACCGATAATCCAAAAGATATCTACAATGCATACAGTATCGCATCGACCATTTGGAAAAAACTGCCAAATGCAGTGACGAATTTCGTGGGACCGAAACTCACCAAGTATCTCGTAGATTTATGAAAAAGCTCATATTTCGTATTCTACAAACTTTCGTAATAGCTCTGCTAATATGGTGGTTGTTTCACGATATTGATATCCCCCAGCTGTTCCATGCAATTGCCAAGCTGCATGGAAATGGCATCATCCTCACACTTCTGGCGGTCATAGCAAGTGACATGGCAATAGCGTTCCGCTGGTACTATCTCAGTCGCTATCGCCATCCCTTTTTGGCTTGTGT
>JALVTF010000054.1 GCA_027024145.1 Campylobacterales bacterium | reverse complement strand
ACTAATGGCGGCATCTTTTGTTAGAGCTTTAAAAGTAGCCTTTTTGCTTATGAATTGGCTGCACTTTTTGGCAGTGTGTGCGCTTGTAAGTTTGTTTTTGAGCTCAATCTCATAAGTAGAGGCATCAATTGATTTGAGTGAGAACACCCTTTGCTCTTTTTTGTCAAATTTCGGCGGAGCAGTGAAAATAAAGTACATTTTTGAGATTTTGCCAAGCTCTTTGGCAAGCGCTTCATAGCCATAGAGAGAAAATCTCTTTGCAGCAATATAGAAATTGGCTTTGTCTAACGAAACACGAATATCATCACCGACTTTTTCTAAACGGTTATCAAATGTTTTGATGGGCATATGATTGACTTTTTACAATTTTAATATCAAAATATTATATAAAAAATTTGTACTTTCTTATTTTTTGAAAGGTAAACCTCTTATAGCCTCCTAAATCTGGCTACTTTCTGTACTTTGCTCTAAAAATCTAAGCCAAAATTTGAAGATTTTGTCTTCTTTACAAGATTTTTTGGTCTTTTGTTGTTATTACATTTGTGATTAACAAGTTGAAAATCGATTTTTCTCATTTTTATTGTTATTACTTGTATGTATTCAATTTAAATGGTGATAAGTTAAATGTTCCTCGAAAGTCTTTCGTTTATTCCCCATTTACTAAAGAACTGACTGTCTATCTATAAAAACGGTTCTCTTCCTTTTAGGAAATGTTTTTTCATCAACTTAAAAGGAGGAGTTATGAATGTACTCGACTTGGATTTTGTTGCAATGACAAAGAAGTTTGCAAAAACTCCACAAGCCAAGGAAATTATGGATATGTATGCTTTATGTTTTAAAGCAAGCTATGAAAAGGAGAATAAGCAACATAAATTTCGTAAAGGCAAAAAGCTAATAAATATTAAAAGTGGAGAAATTCTTCCATTTGTTTATGATTTCGCAAAAGAGCAGAAAGTATATTTTCAGAGTATTAAACAAAAAGTGTTTGCAATAGAGCAGCTTGCACAAGATCATGAACTTGTACCAATATTTATTACTTATACTTTACCTTCACATTTTCATATTGCAAAAAGCCGTAAGTACAAAAGTATTAGAAAATTATCACGTGTTAATGAAAATTTTCTTTTTGATTCACTTGAGGAAGCAATACGATCGGGATATATCTATTTGCAACAGGTATTCAGAGTGTTTTATAAAAGAGTCAAGGATTATGAGAAAAATCTTCTTTATGTAAAAGTTTTTGAGCCGCATAAAACGTTGGTTCCACATATGCATGTACTTTTCTTTGTCATGCCTGAAAACGTTACAAAAGTGGAAAAAACTTTTCGAAAAATTGTTTTGGAGTTTGACTTACAACAAACAAAGTATGATGCATGTGAGTTTGTTAAAAATATTAAAAGAGCAACGAAATATTTGCTGAAATATTTACAAAAAAATCAAAATGAAAAAATTGATTATAGTGCTGATGTATATTTCCGTATACTTGATGGCTGGAAAAGATTGTTTAAAATCAGATTGATAACTTCAACTAATTTGCCCCTCTCTCTCACTGCATATAGAAAAATATATAAATTGTTAGATAATGAGGCAATAGGTAAAGTCAGACAGATTTGTATCAGCAAAAACATAAGTATTTTTTATGAACTCTACAGGAACATATACATACATAAAACTATTAAGGCTCGTGATTCTCCAACAAAAATAAAAATCAATGAATTTGGAGAGAAAAATGCAAAATACAAGCTTTATATAGTCAGTGAAAAATATAAAGCTATGGGTCGAAAAATAACAAGGTATCGCTTAGACGATTTGCAATTTTATATTAACGAAGCACTAGTAGCTTCAATAGAAAAATTTTCCATAATTCATACAAAGGAGTAGAAAATGCAACTATACATTCAAGGTAAAATTTTTGCAATTAGAAAAAGGGTGACGGAGGAGCAAGAGATCGTTTATGCACAATTCCTTCAAAAAAGTGAAAACGGTGCAACCATAACTGACGTGAAAATCATAGAAGATCCGCAGGGGTATATAAAAGAGGAACGCAATGTGCGTATCCCTGTAAAAATCAGTACGTTTAATAATAAGATTTTTTTCACACAAGATGGTGCGATAGAAGTTATAAAGTGAGGGAGGAAAATGTTCTACACATTCAAATTATTAGTATGGAGCTTGCTTTTAGCAAGCTCCATAGCTATAGGCATGTATCTGGGGATTAATGGGCTTAACAATTACAAAGAGATATGGTTGTATGTGTTTGCATTATTTATTGACATGGGGATTGTAGCATGGTTTGTTTTGTATTGGCGATACATTTCTATGCCTTATGCTCTCAATCTATACGGTAAATTTATACATAACACTTTTCTTGGGCTAAGAGATAAAAGAACAGTTTTTTTGGATTTTTTTGTAGGCAAACAACGATATTCCCCTGGATCTATACTTCTTTCGGTATTTTATAAGAGTATAGGTTTTCGAAGATTTGATCTTTACTATTTTAATCCCATTGCAATTACAAAAGAGCCATATGAAAAAAATGCAGAACAAATCATACATTTTTTAGGGTTACATGGGTACTCTATAAGCATAAAGCCAAAATTGCGCAAAATAGTGAAGCTTTCATTTTATAAACTACCTGAGTCCTATTATTATTTCGATATTTTAGGCTTTCTAAAAAGGGGAGATAGTGTATTTTTAGGTATTGGCAAAGATGGATTTGCTTGGAGAAAATTGGAAAGCCTGGATCATCATCTGGTGGTTGGGGAATCGGGTGCAGGAAAAAGTAATTTTATGCATGTTCTTCTTTTGTCTCTTTTGCATAGCAATAATATGGATAAAATTAATAACATCTATCTTGTGGATTTGAAAGGAGGAATAGAATTAAAGCACTATGAAAACATTGATAAAATGTATTTCGTATATGATATAAAAAAACTCGATGAGTTTTTAGATTTCATTCTGTTTGAAATGAATAAAATTCTTAAGGAATTGCGAGATAAAAATATTCGGAAGGCCAAGAAATATACATTTATATTTTTTGACGAAATAGGAGCAATAAGTTCGTATCCTGATAAAAAATTACGAGAGTCAATTTTTAGGAAATTAGCGTTAATTGCTATGCAAGGACGTGCGGCTGGAATACTTCTTTTTGCATTTGCACAAAAAATCGATACTACAATCTTACCTTCTATAATAGTGAATAATTTACAAACGAGAGTGCTTTTTAAAACATCGAGCGATCATAATATAAATCTTGTTGATCTTAAAGAGAATCTTCGAAAAATGTTTACTATGGAAGTTCAGGATTTTCCTAAAGGTCGGTGTATTTATAAAGATGGAGTAACGTCAGATAAAATCCTTTTACAAGTTTCATATGTTTCAGATGCAGTGTTGTTATCATTGGTAAAATATTATGAAAAAATATATCCAAAAAGCGCGCGAGAGTCTGCGTAGCAGACGAAGCGCGCCCTTGACCTATTTATTACAAAGTGTCAGAAATAGTCTATACTGTCAATGATTTCTTTTTTGATTTTAAGATCGTACCCCTTACTGTAAATATCAATTGTTACATGATCATTATGATTTTTTGCATGACCAACAATTTCTTGGACAATATGTACTTTATCAGGGTTTTGTGCAATTGCTCTTTCGATGAATGTTGCTCTTAATGTATGTACATTTTGTAAATTCTCTTTTGCATTGGGAAGAGCTTTATATAATCTACGTCGTACGCTTTTTTTGAAAGCGTTTTCAGAACCATTAAATTTTGGAAAATTGATATGGAGATTCATATCTAAAAGTTTTTGATATATGGGGATTTTACGTATACCTGATAATGTTTTTGAGTTTTGAATATCAAAGTAATATATTCCCGATTTTTGGTCTAATTTAATGTTGTCTTGAGATAAATTGTAGACTTCAGAAATTCGCATTCCTGTGTATGCCAAAAGATAAAAAATTTGCATATAAATTGATTTATCGAAATTATATGTTAAAAGCGTTCGTATTTCTTCGTCATTGTAGTTTCGTATAGTATTTCTTCTTGCCATTTTTTGTTTTTTCTCATCGAGCATCTCTATATTTTTAGCTTCGTTTTCGGAAACAAGTTTTCGCTTGACTGCAAAGTCCAAAAAATTTTTTAAATAACTAATATGTTTATTTATACTGCGAGGACTTAGTTTCTTGTCAGTGAGGAATTTTTGGAATTTTTCGTAATCTTCTAATTTTAACTGTTCAATTGGTTTGTCATTAAAAAACTCAATGAGATATTTAAAAGTTGTTAAATATGCGTTTATGCTTCCTTGCCCAACTTTTTTTGTCGATTTTTTAAATTCAATAAATTTAATTTGTAAATTTTCAAAAGTCAATGTAGGGACATTTTCAATGGCTTTTACTTTTTGTTTAGCTTCTCTATATTGCTCAAGTTTTCGGAGTTTTTCAAGTTCATAGATTTTTTCTAAAGCTGTTTTAAGTTCTTCCTCTGTTTCGTACTCAAAATATACTTTGAGATCTCCATATTCCAGTTGAAACATCTCTTCCTCACTTAAAAGATCTAATAGCTTTTTTCTTGCTAATGCGACTTTAAAATCTTTTGTTCGCAGTGAAATCCGAAACAATTTATATTTTATTCGCCGCCTATAGTAATAGATTTTACCAACTTTATAGAGCCTTTTCCATTGTTTGGAAAATGTATCATAGTTTTTTTGGTTTTGTATCATAGTTATTGGTAGATTTTGAATTAGAAGATTGACCCTCATCGAAGCATTGGGAGTTGGATAAAATAGTGGCTCCGGATGCAGGATTCGAACCTGCGACCAACCGGTTAACAGCCGGTTGCTCTACCGCTGAGCTAATCCGGAATCGGGAAGGTAGGGTAGGTTGCCTTCAAATTGTGAGTAGAATTATAGAGCATTTTGCATAAGATGTCAAGATTATCCTTGCAAAAATGCCACATAGAGCAGGAGTGGATAGAGCACCACATTGAGATAGATCATCCACTTTTGCAAAGGCATCTCCAGAGGCAGCGGCATCACTTCTGCCAATCGGCGCTGCTGCATCTTTTGGGCGATGACGAGCTTGAAAGAGATATCCAAGAATTTGAAAAAGAGAATCGCAAGGAACCAGAAATTGGCCAGGTCATACTTGATGCCGAGATAGAGCACGTAGATGAAACTGGGATGCGAGAGGATAAGGTAAAAGACGCTTCGCTGATAGCGGATATAGATGTTGTGCAGCAATCCTCCCAGTGTCGGTGCGCTTTGCCAGCTAGATTCGTAGAGTTCAAAAAACGCTAAGAGCAAAACATATATAATAAGTGCATCCATTCGGCGTCCTTGAAAGGTTTGGCGTGATTATACTCAATAGTGGTGGAACCTTTAATAAAAGATATGATCCAATCATGGGAGAGTTGGTAGTCCCAAAGGATAACAGAGCCATCGAAGAGATACTTGGGGCGGTACAGATGCCGCTACCGGTGCGAGGGCTCATTTACAAAGATAGTTTAGAATTTGACGAAAAGGATAGAGCCGCACTCGTAGATGCTATCGAAGCTTCGCGGGCCAACAGCGTGGTCATCGTTCACGGTACCGACACGATGGATGCGAGTGCTGCGTATGTAGCCAAACGCATACAGGATCGCTGCATCGTCTTTACCGGAGCGATGGTACCATACAGCATCGACAAGGCCGAGGCGAGCGCCAATTTGATGCTGGCTATCGCAAAAGCGCTCCATTTTCCAAGCAACGGCGTTTTCATCGCGATGCACGGTATCGTGGAAGAGCATACAAAAATCTACAAAGATCGCAAGCGAGGTGTTTTTTGTCGAAAGTAAGATGTGATCATTGCCATTTGGAGTTTGATGAAAGTGTCATGATTAAAGATGGCGAACACTACTTTTGCTGTAAAGGGTGTCAAGGGGTCTACCATCTTCTCAAATCCGAAGGCCTGGATAGTTTTTACGACAAATTAGGTGATACGAAACTCGCTCCCGCACAGCAAAATCTCGAAGATGTAGAAAAGTTCGACTTGGAGGGTTTTACGAAGCGCTACGTCAAAGTTCGCGACGATGGGCTCAACGAGATCCATCTCATTATCGAGGGTATCCACTGTGCAGCCTGCGTATGGCTCAACGAAAAGGTGCTCCACAAACTCCCGGGCGTCATCGAAGCTTCTATCAACTACACCAACAATAAAGCCAAGGTGGTCTGGGATCCCAGTGTGGTGAAACTCTCGAAAATCATAGAGACGATCCGCTCCATCGGCTACAACGCCTACCCCTACGATCCCGCACTCCAAGAAGAGCGTGCTGCAAAGCAGCGTCGTGATTACTACGCGCGTATCCTCGTGGCGGTGTTTGCTACGATGAATATCATGTGGATCGCCATCGCAGAGTATGTGGGTTTTTTTACTGGGATGCGCAGCGATATCAAAAACATTCTCAATATCGCAGAATTCGCACTGGCAACGCCCACGCTCTTTTTTAGCGGCTGGGTCTTTTTCCGCGGTGCATACTATGGGCTCAAAAACCGCTTCATCAATATGGATTTTTTAGTCGCCACCGGTGCGACACTTACCTACATCTACTCGATCTATGCGATGATAACGCACGCAGGAGAGGTCTATTTCGATTCGGTAACGATGATCATCACTTTCGTGCTGGTGGGCAAATACTTGGAGGTGCTGAGCAAAAAGCAAGCAGTCGATACCGTCGATTCGATTCTTGGTTCGCTACCGGCGGAGGTGACCGTCATCAAGGATGGCGTCAAATCACTTGTGAGTGTAGAAAATGTCGCAGTGGGTGACATGATCGAGCTGCATCCCGGTGAAAAGGTGGTGATAGACGGCATCATCAAAAGTGGTGAAGCGAGCTTCGATGAGAGCAGCCTCACGGGTGAGAGCGAGCCGGTCTATAAACGCGAGGGTGATGAGGTACTCAGCGGCTCCATCTGCCTCGACGGGGTGGTACGCTACGAAGCCACCAAAGAGGCAAGCACATCACTTATCTCCAATATCGCCACACTCCTCGAGGATGCCATCACCAAAAAACCGCGCATGGAGCAGTTAGCCAACCAGATTAGCGGCTATTTTAGCGTCACGATTCTTAGCATCGCACTGCTCGCTTTTATGGGCTGGTTTTGGTATACGCACGATTTTGAAAAGGCGCTCATCATCGCTGTGAGCGTCATCGTTATCGCATGCCCCTGTGCGCTGGGTTTGGCGACACCGATGGCGACACTGGTGGGGCTGGGCGAAGCGCTCAAGCGCGGCATTCTTTTCAAAGAGGCGAGCTTTCTTGAGACGATGGCAAAAGCCGATACGCTGGTGCTCGATAAAACAGGCACGATCACAAAAGGTAAGCCAAGCGTCGTCGGCGTGGAGCGATTCAAAGATTTTGACGAAAATATTGTCTATAGCCTTACCGAGCACTCCAATCATCCCATTAGCCGCGGTGTCTGGGAGTACTGCAAAGCAAATGGATGCGAGAGGGTGCTCGCAGTGGAAAATCTCAAAGAGATCAAGGCCAAAGGCATCGAAGCTACGGTGGATGGCAAACATGTCATAGCCGGCAATGCCGCTTTTTTGCAAGAAAAAGGGATCGCTATCGACTACCGGGGAGAGAACTCCATCTTTGCAGTGGCGATCGATGGTACTCTGGTGGCTATTTACGAACTTGCTGACGAGATTCGTGAAGGTGCGGCCTATGCGATAGGCAAGATCCAAGAGCTCGGTATTAAGGTATGGATGCTCACAGGCGACAATGAAAAAGTGGCGGCCAAAGTGGCAAAACAGGTGGGCATAGAAAACTACAAAGCCAAGCTCCTGCCGCAAGATAAGAGCGCTTTTATCGAGTCGTTGCACAAAGACCAAAGAGTGGTTATAATGGCCGGAGACGGAATTAACGATGCCATAGCGCTTGCTTGCAGCGATATAGGGATCGCGATGGGTGAGGGAGCGGATATAGCGCTCAGTGTCAGTGATGTGGTGCTACTCGATGAGCGGCCTATCAAACTCTATGAAGCGATAGTGATCAGCAGACGTGTCTTTCGCGCTGTCAAAGAGAATTTGGGACTATCGCTTCTCTATAATGTTGTAGCTGTGCCGCTTGCAGTGATGGGCTACGTCAATCCGCTCTTTGCGGCTCTTGCGATGTCGCTAAGCTCACTCACGGTAGTAGGCAATAGTTTTCGTATCAAGGGGGTTCGATGGATGCTTGGGTGATAGGGATGATGATATTTATCTCCACGCTTTTGGGAGCCTTCGGGCTTTTTGCGCTCATTTGGGGGCTCAAAACCGGGCAGTTCGAGGATACCAGCAAATTTCTCGACGGAGCGCGTTTTGACGGCGAAGAGGAACTCAAAGACGCCGTTATGATGGAGAAAAAGAAAAAAGAGCTCGAAGAGCGTCGTAAAGATAAGAGAGTAATGCCCAATTAATTGCGTCTATTTTGTTTATCGAGAAGATACCAAAGTACACCGATAAGGATAGGCAAAGCTATCCAGACAGTTATTTGAGGAAGCGTGGGGTTATGGAGTATCTTTTCCATGCCATTGGGGCAAAAGCCCCGAAGCTTACTTGAGTTTAGAGATATAATCTGCGAGCGCTTCGATGTCTGCGTCGCTAAGAGCAGCTACTTGACCTTTCATCAAAGCACCCATACCATGGACATTGCGTGTACCAGCTTTGTAGCCTTTGAGAGCTGCGACGATTTTGTCTTTTGGCCAGCCTTTGACCACGTCAGATTTACCGAGAGCTTTTTTCTCGAAGCTTGCACCGTGGCATCCTGCACATCTTTTTGCCAAAGATGCACCGTCAGCTGCCATGAGTGTTGTCGCAACAGCTGCTGCAAGTCCCAATACTGCAAGTTTTTTCATCTCTTTGCTCCTTGATTTGTGTTACAATACGCCAAATTATATGCTAAATTTTCTTTATCCAAAATAAAGGGGATCGTTGCAAAGAATTTGCTTTCTCGACCGAGACGGCGTTATCAACGTGGATGAGGGGTATGTGGGCACCATCGAGCGCTTCCATTTCATCCCCGGCATTTTCGAGGCGTTGCAAAAACTGCAAAAGCGCGGCTTCAAGCTCATCGTCGTTACCAACCAGTCCGGTATCGCACGTGGTTACTATACGCAAGCAGACTACGAAAAGGTGACGCGTTATATGCTCGAAGAGTTTGCCAAGCGAGGCATCGTGATTACGGCAGTCTATCGCTGTCCGCACCATCCTGATGAAGGCTGCGATTGTCGCAAGCCAAAGCCTGGGATGATAGAGCGTGCGGCACGTGAGCATAACATCGATTTAGCTTCTTCTTGGCTCGTAGGTGATACAATGAAAGATATCGAAGCTGCACAGCGGGCCGGCATCAAAAATATGGTGCTATTGGATAACAAACGACTCATCGACGTAGTAGAGGAAATAGTATGACGGATTTCAACCACAAAACCATTCTCATCACCGGTGGAGCCGGGTTCATCGGAAGTAACCTCGCTTTTTATTTCCAAGAGAATTTCCCCGAGGCCAAAGTGGTAATTTTTGATAAATTTCGCGACGAATCTCGCTTTAGCAACGGCAACCGCACGAGCTTTGGCCATTTCAAAAACCTCATAGGATTTCAAGGAGAGGTTATAGCCGGTGATATTACCAATAAAGAGGATTTGCGAAGGCTTGAAGATTATCATTTTGACTACATCTTCCACGAAGCGGCCATTAGCGATACCACGGTGCAAGACCAAAAGGTAATGATTGAAACCAACCTTAATGCTTTTAAAGATCTTTTGGATTTAGCCGTAATGCACAAGGCCGCGATGGTCTATGCCAGCAGCGGTGCTGTCTACGGCAAGCTGCCGGCTCCCCATAGAGTGGGCATCGAAGCACCGGCCAATATCTACGGGTTTAGTAAGCTCGCGATGGATCATTTAGCCTACGATTATATGAAAAAGGTGGATATCCCCATCGTAGGGCTGCGCTACTTCAATGTCTATGGACCCAGGGAATACTTCAAAGAAAAGACCGCTTCGATGGTCTTGCAGTTTGGATTGCAAATTCTTAGTGGTCAAAATCCGAGGCTATTTGAGGGGAGTGAAGCGATCAAGCGCGATTTTATCTACATCGACGACGTGATCCAGGCCAATATCAAAGCCTGCAATCCCAAAAAAAGCGGCGTCTATAACGTAGGCACCGGCAAGGCCAGAAGTTTCCAAGATATCGTGGATATCTTGTGCGATGAATTGGATTTGCATCCGGAGTATGAGTATATCCCAAATCCCTATGTCAAGCAGTATCAGTTCTTCACCGAAGCCGACATCGAGCCTACGAGGGAGTTTTTGGGGTATGAACCGCGCTTTAGTCTCGAAGAGGGGATCAGGGCCGATATTCCCTATATCAAAAAGATCTACGAAGAGGAGATAGCGTGATCGAGCGCCTGCGCCGTGCAAAACCGAAGGTTCTCGTGGTGGGAGATCTGATGCTCGATCACTATCTTTTCGGCAAATGCGAGCGCATCAGTCCCGAAGCACCCGTGCAGGTGGTGCAGGCTGAGCGCGAGGAGGATCTGCTGGGAGGTGCCGGCAACGTGGTTAATAATCTCCTGGCATTCGGTGCCGATGTGGCGGTGGCCAGTGTGATAGGCCGCGACGATGCGGGGGCCTGGATAGCGAGAAGACTCGAGCAAAAGGGTGTAACCTCGTGCCTCATCCAAGAAAATAGACCCACCACCAAAAAGAGTCGCATCATCGCAGGCCATCAGCAGATCGTGCGCATCGATCACGAAACCACTGCACCCATCACAAAAGAGAGCGAAGAGGAGATTGTAGCCTTTGCCGAGGCCAACGATTTCGATGTAATACTGCTGAGCGACTACGCCAAAGGGGTGCTCACACCATCGCTCGTACAGGGACTCATCGACCTTGGCAAAGCGCCGGTTTTCGCAGATCCCAAAGGGCGATACTATAGTAAATATAGGGGAGCTTTTTGCATCACACCAAACAAGAAGGAGGCCAGCGAAGCCAGCGGCATCGCTATCACTGATAAACAGAGCCTCCAAAAAGCCGGCTTTTGGCTCAAGGAGCGCTACGAACTGGACAAAGTGGTCATCACGCTTTCAGAAGAGGGTATGGCGATATTCGATGAAGCGATGCACACCATCCCCACTTTCGCTAAAGAGGTCTACGACGTTACGGGAGCCGGCGATACGGTGCTGGCGGCTCTCGGGTTCGCTACGGCGGCAGGTTTTGGGCTCGAAGAGGCCGCGCACTTTGCCAATCTCGCTGCAGGTGTGGTGGTGGGCAAAGTGGGTGCCGCTACGGCAACGCTGGATGAGATAGAGGAGTATGAGAAGTCTTTGGGGCGTAGAGGTCCCGAAGAGGCTATCAAGAGCTTCGATGAAATCGAGCGTATCGCGCAGCGTCTCAAAGAGCAGGGTAAGCGCATCGTCTTTACCAACGGCTGCTTCGATATCTTGCACCTGGGTCACGTGAGCTATCTCAACGAAGCCAAAAAAAGAGGCGACGTGCTCATCGTGGGGCTCAACAGCGATGCGAGTGTGCGCCGTCTCAAAGGCGAGAGCCGTCCCGTCAATCCGCAGTTTGATAGAGCCTACATCTTAGCTAGCCTCGAAGCGGTGGACTATGTGGTGATTTTTGATGAAGATACGCCCTATGAGCTCATCAAACGCATCCGTCCCGACGTGCTGGTCAAAGGTGCTGATTATAAAGATAAGGAAGTGGTAGGCAGCGATATCGCAGGAGAGACGGTGTTCATAGACCTTGTGGAAGGCAGAAGCACAACCAGCATCATCCAAAGGATACAGAAGTGATAGAAAAAATCGAAAAGGAACTTTTGGCACACCAAAAAGCCTTCGAGCGAGTCTGGGAGGAGCTGCGCTTTCACATCTACACTGCAAGCATCATCATAACAGAAGCGCTCAAAAACCAAAAGAAGGTGCTGCTATGCGGCAACGGCGGGAGTGCTGCCGATGCGCAGCATATCGCGGCGGAGCTGGTGGGGCGCTTCAAAAAGGAGCGCAGAGGCCTACCTGCCGTAGCGCTGAGCACCGATACGTCGGTGCTGACGGCCATCAGCAACGACTATGGATATGAACAAGTGTTCGCTAGACAAGTAGAAGCGCTGGCACAAAAGGGTGACGTGCTCATCGCAATTTCCACAAGCGGCGAGAGCGAAAACGTGCTGCGTGCCGTGGAGGTGGCGCGCACAATAGGATGCAAATGTATAGGTCTCCTTGGCAGAGACGGCGGCCGCATCAAGGATATGTGCGATGCCGCCATCGTCGTGCCTGTAGAGGATACGCCGCGCATCCAGGAGATGCATATCCTCATAGGCCATATCTTGTGTGCATTGGTGGATGAGAGTTTTTGATGCGAGAGCGTTTGGAATACATAGCGACCAAGTTTCTTATCTGGCTATCGCGCTCATTGCCGATAGCGTGGGTCTATAGGATTTTCGAAGGGCTCGGTACATTCATATACTACATAGATGGTAAGCGCAGACGATTAACGATCGTTAATCTCCAGAAAGCGGGATTCGATCCCAAGCTGGCGAAACGAAGCTACAAAGAGATCGCCAAAACGGCTGCGGAGATCCTGCTCATCTACACGGGTCGCTTCGATATTTCCAAAATTCGTGGAATGTACCAGCCAAAAACCGACAAGCCAAAAATCTTCATCACGGCGCACTTTGGCAACTGGGAGGCTCTGGCGCACTTCTTGGCGCAAAAGGGCTACCCTATGGCCGTGGTGGGACGCGAGGGGAACAATAAGCTGATAGAGAAGAACATCACCCGGCCTTTTCGCCAGATGTACGGCAACGAGCTCATCTATAAAGAGGGAGCTATCAAGCATCTGGTGCGTAGGATCAAAGAGGGTAAGCACGTGGGGCTGCTCATCGACCAAAAGGCGGGCAATGACGGGATAGAGACCACATTTTTTGGCCGTCCGTGCAAAACTGTGCCGACTGTTGCGATGCTGGCCAAACGCTTCGATGTGGAGGTGGTGCCGATATTTTTAGTGCGCACGCCTGAAGGCTATAAAATTATCCAAAAAGATTTCTCTTGCGAAGGGTGTGATGAACACCAGTTCACGCAAAAGCTCAACGACATCCTCGAAGAGGTGATACGCGAGTACCCAGAGCAGTGGTTTTGGATGCACAACAGGTGGAAAATGGGATGAAGCTTTTGATTCTCAGTGACGGCAAGAAGGGGCACGAGAACCAATCCATCGCCTATGCCAAGCTTTTGGGAGCTTCGTATCGCATCCAGCAGGTACGCTTTCGTTCGCGTTTACACAAAGCACTTTCCTATCTTTTGGATTGGCTGGGAATCTACAGCGATACACTTTTTGCGCCTATGGCGATTTCGTGCGATTTCGACGCGGTGGTGGGTGCCGGCAGCGGCACCTATTATGCCGCCAAGCTCATCGCCAAGCGCTGCGGTGCCAAAAGCATCGCGCTGATGCAGCCAAAGGGCTATCGCAAAAATTTCGACAAGGTCTACGCGCAGTACCACGACGGCGGCACTATGCCTATCAACTTCTCACTTTCCCATCCGCAGGGGCACTATAAGTGCGACGGCAAATGCGTCGCGATGATAGTGGGTGGAAGCAATGCAGTCTACACAATGCGAAGAGAGGATATCCAAAAGGTGGTGGATTTTATCTTTACTCACTTTCCCCAGCATAAAAAGCTCCTTACCACCTCACCCCGCACGCCTAAAGAAATAGAGGAGTATCTTTCGCAGCAGCCTTTTGATTATAAAGTGATCTTTTCTCAAAATCCCATCAACCCCATCGGCGATTTTTTGGCTTGTTGCGAACGAGTGTTCATCACCATCGACTCCACTTCGATGATCAGCGAGGCTGTCAGTAGCGGCAAAGCGGCCGTGGAGGTGGTGCCGCTTCCGGCAAAAAAAGGGAGCAAATACCAAAAAATGGTGGATCATCTACAAACGTTGGGAGCGCTCCACATCTTCGATGGAAGCATCGCCGATGCGGCCAAGAAAATAGATTTGAAGGAATATCTGTGAGAGTGGTGCAGCTTTTGCCAGAACTCAGTGAAGGCGGTGTAGAGCGCGGCGTGGTGGAGATGAATAGAGAGCTCGTAAAGTGTGGCATCGAGAGCTACGTCATCAGCGCCGGTGGGAAACTTGCCGCAAAAATCGAGCAAGAGGGCGGCAAGCATATCACCTTCGATGTGTGCAGCAAAAATCCCCTCACTGCACCTCTTCGCATCGCGGGGCTTAAGAAAATCTTCGCTTCCATCAAACCAGACATCATCCACGCACGCAGCCGTGTGCCGGCTTGGCTGAGCTACTTTGCGAAAGGTGCTACCCCTTTCGTAACTACGGTGCACGGCTTTAATAGCGTAAATTTCTATAGCGCCGTGATGACAAAGGGCGATAGAGTCATCTGTGTGAGCAACCCCATCAAAGAGTACATCCTGCGCCACTACAATGTGGATGCGAGCAAGATTCGCGTCATCCATCGAGGTGTGGATCTGGAGCTGTTTGATCCTGCCAAAGTGGACAGGGCATTTATGGAAGAGTTCAAAAAGCGCTATAATCTTGCCAATCGTTTCATCGTCAGCAGCGTAGGGCGCATCACACCGCTGAAGAGCTATGAAACCTTTATCGAGGCTATCGATACGGCGCGGCGAGAACGTCCCGAAGTGGTGGGGCTCATCGTGGGCGGTGTGCGCAGCGACAAGCGAGGCTACTACGAGCAGCTCCAGGCTCTCGTGCACAGCAAGGGGCTCGAAGAGCATATCATCTTCACGGGATCTGTCGCTAAAGTAGCGGAGGTGTATGCTCTTAGTGATGTGGTGGTGAGCAGCTCCAAAAAGCCGGAGAGTTTCGGGCGCAGCATCGCAGAGGCGATGGCGATGGGCACACCCGTGATCGCCACGGCACACGGTGGAGCCCTCGATATCGTCAAAGAGGGCTACGGAGAACTCTTTAGCGTGGGTGACGCCAAAGAATTGGCGCAAAAGATTCTTACTGTACAGCCTCGCGAAGATTTGCGCGAGTATGTCAAAAAGAACTTTTCACTCCAGCAGATGGTGGAAAAAACCATCGCTGTCTATAAGGAACTTGTGTGAAGATCGTGCAGTTTATGGCGAGTGCCAAGTATGTGGGGGCGGAGCGCAGTTTCGTAGAACTATCCAATGAACTGGCCAAAAAACACGAAGTCTATGCATTGGTAGTGCCGGGATGCGAGTACAAAGAGCGCTTCAAAAACGTCACCCTCATCGAGCTGCACCACAAAAGCCGCTACAGTCCGCTGCTCTATCTCGAGATAGCGCGGATTCTACGAAAGATCGGACCCGATGTGGTCCATGCACACTCGGCTAAAGCGACGCAGATTCTTTTTAGGCTTTGGAAATGGATGCGCTTTCCCTTCGTAGCTACCAAGCGCAACTCCGAGCGTAAATCGCGCAGCGTGCGCGTCTTTGACAAAGTCCCGATAGCAGTGGGCGTGAGCAAAGAGGTGGTTGCAAGCATTCACAACCCTAACCGCTACCTCGTCTACAACGGTATCGAGCCAATCTCGGTGCACGAGCAAAAAGAGCCTGTTTTTACGATGATCGCCATCGGTATCTTACAGCCGCGTAAAGGCTTTTTGGAACTCATCGAAAGCGTGGCGGATATGCCTTTTGATTATCACCTCTGGATCGTGGGAGAGGGGGAGCAGCAAAAGGAGCTTGAAGCGAATATCGAGGCTTTGGGATTGCAAGGAAAAGTCAAGCTTCTTGGCAAACGCGAAGATGTGCCAAATCTGATGGCGCGCGCGCATTTGCAGATCATCAATTCCAAGCGCGAAGGTCTCAGCCGCGTCCTTATCGAAGGGATATTCTATTCCGACGTGGTGATCAGCACGGAAGTAGCCGGCAGCACCGAGCTTTTGCCAAAAGAGTTGCTCTTTAAGGATGCTAAAGAGAAGATACGTGATGTCTATGAAAACTATGAGCGCTACAAGGAGCTTTTCGCCACCCTCAAAGAGCGCTATCAGCCTCTCTTGCGCCTCGATCGTGTAGCCAAAGAGTATGAATCCATATACGAGAAAGCGCGCAATGTGTAGGATATTTGGCTGCAGTGGTAACGACCCCGAGGCCTTGCGACGGATGCAAGCGCCCCTGAAACCCGGCGGTCCCGATAGTGTCGGCTACTACACGGACGAGTACGTCTCCTTAGGCCATAGACGCCTTTCTATTTTGGATCTCTCGCCGCGCTCCAACCAGCCGATGGAATATGAACACTTGATCATAAGCTATAACGGTGAAGTGTACAATTTCCAGGACATCAAAAAAGAGTTGGAACCAGAATATAGCTTCACAACCCACAGCGATACCGAAGTGGTGCTCAAGGCCTTGCACAAATGGGGTCTGCAAGCGGTGCAAAAATTTCACGGGATGTTTGCCTTTGCGCTGTGGGATAAAAAGAATAAAAAGCTCTATCTCGTGCGCGACCGCTTGGGTGTCAAGCCGCTGTACTATTACTATGACGGCAAGAACTTCATTTTTGCCAGCGAAATCAAGGCGATGCTACGCCACGGTGCGATGGAGCGGCGCATTGAGCCTCAAGCGGCGGCTGCATACTTTCAGTTTGGGTTCATCCCCAAAGATTTGGCGATTTTTGCAAATACGAAGAAGCTTTTGCCGGGACACTACCTCATGTTCGAGCCGCAAAAAAAGCGTATCGACATCCAAAAGTATTGGGATATTCCAAAAAAACGCATCGAAATTGCATTGCCTGAAGCACTGGAGCGCACGAAAGAGCTGCTTCAAAAAAGTTTTACGAGCCGTATGGTCAGTGATGTCCCTGTAGGGGTGTTTCTTAGCGGCGGGATAGATAGCTCGCTTTTGGTGGCCTATCTTTCCAAGCACTGTAATCTGAGCACCTTCACCATCGGCTTTTATGAGGAGAAATTCAACGAAGCCGAGATCGCCAAAAAGACGGCCGAGTATTTCGGTACCAAGCATCACGAGCTCTACTTCGATATCGAAGATCTCCTGGCACTTTTGCCGAAAATCACGCAGATTTTTGACGAGCCTTTCGGCGATCCCTCTGCACTGCCTACCTTTTTGGTAGCACAGCTTGCCAAGGAGCACGTCAAGGTGGCGCTTTCGGCCGACGGAGCGGACGAGCTTTTCGGCGGCTATACCATCAACTATAAAAACGAAAAGCGCTTCGGACTCTACTCGAAACTGGCAGCTATCGCGCCGCTACTAGATAAAAAGCGAAAATACTTGGCCACCAGCGACTTTTGGCGCTATAAGCTGGCCATGCGCTATCGCATCTATCCCGATGAGCTCAAAATCTCCTATTTTTTGGATGCACCAGAGTGCCGAGAGCTTTTGGAGTGTATGTATCTTTTCGATTTTCGCTACTTTCTCAGTGACGATGTATTGGTGAAGGTGGATCGTGTGACAATGGCCAACTCCCTCGAAGCCAGAGAACCCTATCTCGATCAGGATGTGGTGGAGTTTGCTTGGCGGTTGCCGATGGAGCTGCGCCGCGACAAAAAGATCCTGCGCACCCTTTTGGAGCGTGAAATTCCGGGAGAATTGGCGCGTCTGCCAAAGAGAGGCTTTTCGATTCCGATAAAATATTGGTTACGAAACCGGCTCAAAGATGAGGTGCTGGAGACTCTGAGCGCACCATCAGTAATGGATGATATCGTGAAAAAAGAGAAGATTGTGCAAACATTTTACAAAAGCGGTAAACGCACCAACGCCGTGTGGCTGATGTATATGTTTCGCCGCTGGGAAATGGAGTATATGGGGTGAACATCGCTATCATTCGCTTTAGCTCTCTGGGCGATTTGGTGACGCTGGAGCCTACATTTCGCGCGCTTCGTCACTTCTATCCGGATGCAAATATTACTTTTATCACTTCTTCTATAGGTAGAGACCTTTTTAAAGATAGCGGCTATTTCGATGCATTTGTCATAGGAAAATCGAAAAGAGATGCATTTCAGATTGCAAAAAAGCTTCGTGCTACGCGATATGATATGGTTATCAATTTACAGTCCAACACTCTCTCTTTTTTGGTACAGTCGCTTTTGAAAAAAGAGCGTGTAGTGTATAAGTCGAAAAACTTCTTCCAAAAATATCTCAAACTTCCTCACAAGATGAAAGATCTATGCGAGACGCTGCTAGCATGCGGTATCGATGCTAAGAGAGTTGAGGAGTACTGTGCAGAGCCTATGCATCGAAGAGTGCTTTTGCCTGCAAAAAAGCAACGTCTTAGCCAAAAAAAATGTATCGCTATAGCACCTGGATCAAGTCCACAGTGGATATCGAAGCAGTGGGGCGAGGAGAAGTTTGCGCAAGTGATAGAAAGGCTCATAGATGAGTATGAAATAGTCCTTATCGGAGCGAAGGCCGAGGAAGATATGGCCAAAAGGCTTGCAGCGCGTTTTGGAAAGCTTCGTAACTATGTGGGTAAGACCAATTTACAAGAGCTCAAAAATCTCATAGCAAGCTGTGACCTTTTTATCGGTAACGACAGTGGGCCCACACAAATCGCTGCTGGTGTAGGTACACCTGTGATTGCCATTTTTTTATCCACAAGTACGAAGCATCTTGAGGATATATATACCAATACCATCGTAAAATTCGCTCCTCAGATAGAGTGTGCACCCTGTTATAAAAAGAGATGTCCCACGAATTACGAGTGTCGCGATATAATAGCAGTGGAAAAAGTGGTACAAACTGCAAAAGAGCTATTGGGAGAGGCATGCGTATAGTACATTGCGGTAATTACGATTATCTCAAGTATGGGCGAAACTTCTACGCTCCCGATTATCGTATCCACAACGGGCTTGTGCGCAACGGCTGGTGTGTCTATCCCTACAGCTACCGTGATGAGGCGCGCAAAAATATTTTCGGCTCCAAGAGATTTGGCATCAAAAGAGCCAATAAACATCTTATGCAAGTGATAGAGAATGTCAAACCGGACCTTTTACTTCTGGGTCACAGTGAACTCATTACCATCCAGACGCTCGCCGCAATAAAAGAGAGATATCGTATTCCTATAGCTATGTGGTGGGTGGATAGTTTCGATGAGGAAAAGATAGGGCATATCAAACAAAAAATCGCCATTATAGACGCTCTTTTTGCTACGACGGATGCGGAATATGTAAAAAAAAGAGTTGGTGCAAATGACGCTAATATTTTCTATCTTCCCAATATGTGCGATCCTAGTATGGATACATTGAAAAATTTCGAAGCAAAGGGTCTGCGAAAAGATCTTCTCTATATCGGACGCATATATGCCGAAAAGCGTGATTTTTTCGATACACTTTCAACTAAAAAGATACCTTGGAAACATTATAACAACATATATGGAGCGAAATTTTACGAAGTGCTTGGCGAGTACCATTTTGGATTAAATTTTAGCAAGTATAATGAGATTCCCAAATATTCGTCCGATAGAATCATCTACCTCACTGCAAACGGGCTTACCGCTTTGAGTCCGAGAATTCCGGAGTTTACGACACTCTTTGATGAGGACGAGGTGATCTATTTTAATAGTATCGAGGAGTTAAAAGAATTGCATCGTAGAGCGCAAATAGATCCCGAATGGGCGAAAAAGATTGCACGAAACGGCTGGCAAAGAGCGCACAATGACTATGATGCTAAAAAAATAATGCGCCGGCTTATTGAGACGACGCTTGAAGTTTGCAAAAGATGAGAATAGCAGTTATCGGCAAGAAAAACCATCTCTTTTGGGACACCCATGTCAAAGAGGCATTCGAAGAGTTGGGTCATGAAGTATTGCACTTTCAAATAAATGTCCGTCCTTTAGCAATTAATCTCATAAGAAATATTGCCAAACCGTTTGGGAAAAAAGGTGTTAGTGATGTTATGCATGCATCTATACTAAAAAAAGAGCTCCAGCGCTTTCGTCCTCATTTTACTTTTTTCACCAGTGCATTTTTTATACCTCGAATCTATTATGAAGTTGTTAAAGAGCTCCATATACCAATTTTTGCATGGGATGGGGATGGGGGCCCCTGTGATGATAGCAATGCTCTATACCGTCCTTTCATAGACATTCTTTTTGAGTCGGAGTTACAGTATGTCAAAAAGAATCGACTAGAATTTAAACAGATGGAGTATCTCCCGTTTGCCGTCAATCCAAAAGTCTTCAAACCCCTGGGATTACGACGTTCGAGTACTATTTTCTTCGCAGGAGCTGCGACACCCAAAAGAGTAGAGCTTCTCAAAAAAATCGATTATCCTATGAAGATCAGGGGATGGGGTTGGCAGGGCTTGGCAAAACCCGGTTTTGACATACGAAATGAAAAGCTTTCGGTCGAGCAAATTATCAAAGAGTATAACGAAACCCTCATAGCTCTCAATATCCATCAAGAGATGAACAATCACATCGACGCTCTTAATATGCGTACTTTTGAAGTACCGGCGTGCGGTACAGCGTTGTTATGTGACTATAGAAAAGAGTTGGAGTTGCATTTTGAATTGGATGAAGAGGTAATTGCCTACGATGAGAAGAATATTGCGGAAAAAATAGAAAAACTCGAAGATAGAGCATACGTTGAAAAAGTGGCTGCAAAAGGGTTGCAAAGAGTGTTGCAGAATCATACCTATGCTCGGAGAATGCAGGCGGTGTTAGAATACTTATAAAGGAGAGAAATGCATACAATGCAAATCGCATCCAAGAGTATAACTTTTTTTAAATTTTTTTTAATCCTTTGGATTGTGTTTATTCCACTCAAAACGGTTTTTTATCAAATTGCTTGGGTAGGGCTAACTGTTTCGTTTTTGGGCTACTGTTTCAGTGTTCGTACCTGTCGGCGGGAGTTTAAAGAGACGCTAACGAAATTCAAAGATATCATTTTCCTTTTTGGAGCTATTCTCTTGGCTCTCGTCATCGCTTCGTTGCTCAATCCCGCTCACCAAGTGGTCCATTGGCGTTGGCTGTTTTCTTATATATTCCAATACTTTGTCATATTTTTCATTTTGCTTCATATGTATAGAAAAAATGTTTTTACACTCACTTTTATTATAAAGACGATACTTGCTGTATTGTTTATCTATGCACTTGATGGGCTCTGGCAGCTGGCTTTTGGCTACGATCTTTTACGTCATAAGATAGGCTCCGTGGCAATTGGGCTACCCGGTCCTACGCATAATAGGAACGTCTATGGAATGCTTATGGCAATCACGGCGTTTGTCAGTTTTGCACTCGCCATCGAGAAATTTAAAACCCTGCGACAAAAAGAGCGCATTTTTTTATGGGCGCTCTTTTTGATAGCACTTGTAGATTTGTTGCTAAGCTATTCACGAGCTTCGTGGCTCTTTTTTGTGACTGCGTCGGGAATTTTCATGTTTTTTTCTATGAAAAGAGGACTTCTCAATAGCAAGCTTCTCTATGGATCATTTTTGCTTGTAATAGGAGTAGCCGTTACACTCTATCTTATAGATCCCCATCTGCAGCATAGATTTATGCAGTTGCTCCATGGCGAGAGTTCACATAGATTGCAAATGTGGCCTTTAGCAATCGAAGAGATTAAAAAAAATTGGCTTTTTGGTCATGGATTAGTGCATTCTTTATATTTTTTGCATGTTGTAGAAAATACTCGATATATCCAAAATAGCCTCCTCGAAATTCTCTTTACTGTAGGAGTTTTTGGATTTATTTTCTATACATGGCTATTGATTGTCGTTTTCAAACAGATTCTCAAAAACCGTGATATCTTGCAATTGGGTTTTTTCTTTGGTTTTTTGGTGATTTCTCTTTTTGACCATTCGATGATAAAAGGAAGCATACAGCTCTCTATCTTGACGATATTTGCATTTTTTGTTTTCAAAGAGCGTCTTGCACGTGCGCAATAAGCATATAGCACTATGCACTGCCTATGCTACAATATCACAATGAAGGAACCAAAGATGTCTAAAAAACGAGCCCTCATCACCGGTATCACCGGCCAAGACGGCAGCTACTTAGCAGAATTTCTCCTTGAAAAAGGCTACGAAGTTCATGGAATCAAGAGACGCACGAGCCTATTTAATACTAAGCGAATCGATCATTTATACAAAGATCCTCATGAAGAGAATGTCAACTTCTTTTTGCACTACGGCGATATGACGGATAGCCTCAACCTCACACGCCTCATCCAAAAGATCCGACCAGATGAGATCTACAATCTCGCTGCCCAAAGCCATGTGGCTGTGAGCTTCGAAGAGCCGGAATACACTGCAGAAGTGGACGCTCTGGGGACACTGCGCATCCTCGAAGCGGTACGCCTCCTGGGGCTTGTGGAAAAAACCAAGATCTACCAAGCCTCCACCAGCGAGCTCTACGGCAAAGTACAAGAAGTCCCCCAAAACGAAAAGACACCTTTTTATCCCAGAAGTCCCTACGCAGCCGCCAAGATCTATGGCTACTGGATTACAGTCAACTACCGTGAAGCGTACAATATGTTCGCTTGCAACGGTATCCTTTTCAACCACGAATCTCCCAGACGAGGCGAAACATTCGTTACACGCAAGATCACCCGTGCGGCAGCCAGGATCGTCCTGGGACTCGATCACAAACTTTATCTGGGCAATCTCAGCGCCAAGCGTGATTGGGGCCATGCCAAAGATTATGTACGCATGATGTGGATGATCCTGCAGTATGAAAAGCCTGAAGACTGGGTGATCGCTACAGGTCGCACCACCGAGATACGTGAGTTCGCCCGTATGGCCTTCGCAGACCTTGGCTTGCATATAGCATTCGAAGGAGAGGGCATCGAGGAAAAAGGAATCGTCGAAAGCATTGACGAAGAGAAGCTCCATGATATTCTAGCCAAAGTCAATGTGGCCCATCCGCAAAGCATCATCGATCATGCAAAATCCCTCATCGGCAAAGATGTCATTAACGTCGATCCCAAATACTTCCGGCCCACGGAGGTGGATCTGCTCCTTGGCGATCCTACAAAAGCCAAAGAGAAGCTGGGTTGGGAACCCAAGATCACCCTCGAAGAGATGACCCAAGAAATGATAGAGCACGATCTACAAGAAAACTACCAGGAGCTGGTGCTCAAAGAGTGTGGCTTCGAAGTACCAAAAAGCTGTGGAGTGTAGATGCAAAGAAGCAAGATCTACGTCGCAGGCGGCACGGGACTTGTGGGCAGCGCTATTATCAAAAAGCTCCAGGAGCGAGGCTACACTAATATCGTCTCTACCTATCATGAAAGAAAACCCACTCTCGAAGGTGTACGCTGGGTGCAGCTCGATCTGCTAAATCAAAAAGTAACAGAGGAGTTCTTCGCAAAAGAGCACCCCGATTATGTCTACCTGGCGGCCGCCAAAGTGGGTGGCATCGTGGCCAACAACATCTATCGTGCGGACTTCATCTACCAAAACCTCCAGATCCAAAACAACATCATCCATAGCGCCTATAAGCACCATGTCAAAAAACTTCTTTTCCTGGGCAGTACCTGCATCTATCCCAAAAACTGCCCCCAACCCATCAAAGAGGAGTACCTGCTTACAGGCGAGCTCGAATACACCAACGAACCCTACGCCATCGCCAAAATAGCAGGCATCAAGATGTGTGAGAGCTTCAATCTCCAATACGGCACCAATTTCATCAGCGTCATGCCCACCAACCTCTACGGTCCCAACGACAACTTCGATCTCAAAACTTCTCATGTCTTGCCGGCACTGCTGAGAAAAATCTATCTTGGCAAGTGCCTCGATGAAGATAACCTCGAAGCCGTACGCAAAGACCTGGATAAAAACCCTATTGAAGGCATCGACGGCAAAGCAAACAAAGAGACAATTCTCCAAATCTTAGAAAAGTATGGCATCACCAAAGAGCGCATAGAGATATGGGGGAGCGGAAAACCAAAAAGGGAATTTCTCTATTCTGACGATATGGCGGATGCCTGTGTCTATCTCATGGAAAAGATAGATTTCAAAGACATCCTCCAAGAGCAGATTGGCATCAACACCACCTGTGATGTCACAGCCTACACCACCAAAGAGGTGCGCAATACCCATATCAATATCGGCACAGGAGAGGATATCTCCATCAAAGAATTAGCCTATCTCATCAAAGACATCGTAGGCTACAATGGAAACTTCTACTTCAATACATCCAAGCCCGACGGTACGATGCGCAAAGTGACGGATGTGAGCAAGCTGCATACTTTGGGATGGAGGCATAAAATTGAACTTGAAGAGGGAATAAGGAAAATCTTTGCGTGGTACACAAACAGAAAATGAGATAGTCATAAAATTTCTCACAAGAGGTGCTTCTCTAAGCAACAGCTCCATCTATCAGCGTCAGACACCACACAATGAGGGGAGATGGGGCAACTGCCGTTTCGTTTTCAATCCATTGGAGAGGCGGTACGATTGGCTCGTGGTTTTTGACGATGTTCCTTACGTGCTGCCGGGAAGAGTGGAACATCTGCAGTGTCCCAAAGAAAACACGATTCTCGTCACTTCCGAGCCCAGTTCCATTAGCTACTACGGTAAAGCCTTTGCCAATCAGTTCGGCTACCTTATCACTTCCCACAGTGCCAAAAGGCTTTCCCATCCCAATGCCTTGCGCGGCCAAACGGGAATCTATTGGCTCTACGGCAAAGATTTCGATGCTATCGTACAGCAAGAGAGTATCCCAAAAACCAAGAAGCTCTCGGCTATCATCTCCAACAAGCGCGAAGGCCATACCATGCACAAGAAGCGCTTCGACTTTGCCGCACTGCTCGAAAAGGAGGTGCCGCAGTTCGAGCGTTTTGGCAGAGGCTTTCGCTTCGTGGAGAAAAAATATGAGGCCATCGATCCTTATGAGTTCCATCTGGTGATCGAAAACCATATCGAAGAACATATGTGGAGCGAAAAATTGGCCGATGCTTTCTTGGGCTTTTCGGTGCCGATATACTGTGGCGCGCCGAACATCTACGACTACTTTCCTAAAGAGAGTCTCATCCAGATCGATATCGACAGACCCAAAGAGGCTATCGAGATCATCAAAGAGGTGCTCAATACGCCCGGAGAGTATGAGCGACGTTTTGCCGCCGTTAAAGAGGCGAGGCGCCGTGTCATTTATGAGTACAATCTCATCGCGATGATCTGCAAAATCGCCAACAGCGCACCAAAGCGCCCCTTTACCCCAGGACAAAAGATCTATTCCAGACGTTTCATGCGCGCCCTACATCCGCGGGATCTTTTGGGTTTTACCGGTTTTCGTATCGCGAATTTCTTTAAGGATATCGCCAACAAGATAGCCGATTAAGTACGCATTTTTCCAAAAGGCGAAGGTTTTGCCTTGTAGGCAAAGTAGATGCGTATCGGCCGCAGGAGGTTGAGAAAGAGCATTACGAATCCTGCCAACAAAAGCGCTGCGGCTCCTTGGAATGAAAAGAGAAGCATCACGCTTGCGCTCGCGTGCAAGAAAAGATGCGCAAATGCTAAGCGCTCATCGATCATCTCACGCATCGTGGGCATATCGAAAAATCCCCATGAACTAATGTGAAACCACGATAAAAAAGGGATGATCTTATAGAGCATAGCACAGATGATAGAGCCGGCAAATCCAAGCAGATAGAGAGCTACGAACTTCTGTCCACCCAGCCAAAAAAGAAGCGGCAAGAGCGAAAGCCATCCAAGCCCCACATACCAAAACCCGATGCTGGGCTCCATAATGGCACGTTTACGTGCGCGCAGTTGCCAAATAGTAAGCAGTGCAAAGAGTGTGAAGAGCAGCAAAAGCGCTACAAAAAGTGCTATTCCTGCACCTTTGGCGACCAAAACTCCTCCAACATTCAAAAGAAGTGTCACAAAGAGTCCCCAAGTAAGTAAAGAGCGCTTCTTTTCATCCAGCTCGTTTGTGACGTAAAACATCGGTATTACCTGATAACTCACTCCTACGATCAAAAACCCGATCCATCCAAAGAGTGCAAAGAGTGCGTGGATGCGAGCAAATGTGTCGCTCAAGCCGTGGGCGCTATGCAAAGCCATGAGCATATGCACTCCCAAAGCCACTGTCACCAGGAGACTCGCTACACTCATGCGCATCGCTAAGACCGTAGGAGAGAGGCGGGGAGCCTTGAAGAGTTTTGTTAACGTGACAATTCCAAAGCCACCAAGTGCCATAAGCAGCAAGATCGCTGAAGGAAGAGAGAGGTTTTTGCCAAACGAAAGACTAAAGAAAAATCCAAGAACACCCAGATAAAAAGGAACCGCCACGGCGATGCTCAGAAGTTTCGGCCTATCGAAACGTACTCCCACCACGACCGGTAGCATCTGCTGCAAGGCTCCTACCATCACGGAAGCCAAAAAACCTAATGTAAAGAGATGGAGCGTCCCAAAGTCGATGAGGCCAAAAAGCACGGCTAATGATCCAAAAACGGCAAAGAGTATCCCGCCAAGAAAAAAGAGTAGCGGCGCTTCGAAGGGTGGGGCCTGATCGAGGCTGAGCCCCTTAAACATCGATGCGCTCCATCACTTTGTCTTTATCCTCAGGGTAAAAATAGTAGATATGGTAGTCGCTATCCTTTTTGACTACATAGTATTCGATGCCCATAGGGTGCAAGCGATTAAAAAGGTTAACGGGTTCGATGCGGTGTATTTGATGGATGTAGCTTTGGCCCGGTAGCATACTTTGCATGGTGCTCAGCACCATCTGCATGGGTGCGGGAGGTTCGAGCTCGCGCGTATCTACCAGGATCTCTTCCATCACACCTCCTTCATTTTTTTGAGTGTCTCTTCTTGGTCGATGGGAAGGCGCTCGCTCATGGGATAGAGGACTTGCTCCTCTTTCATATTGTGCTGCTGGGTCATGATCATAAAGGTCTCGCCAAGACCCAAGGCTTTGTCGCAATTTTTGGCCTCGATCGCTTCACCCAGTTGATTGATGATGCTGCGGATCTGGTCGTGCTCCATGCGCATTACGTAGGTCGGCCCTTCACCGCCGCCGATGAACTCTTCGAGTTTGGGAAAGAGCACCTCCTCTTCCATAGCGAAGTGGCGCAGCATCGCATCGCGAAAAGGGACGAAGAGTTCCAGAGCCTTTTCAAAATCTTCCGCATTAATGGCCTGCTCGAGGGGTGCGTAGAGGTTGTCGCACTCCCTATGGTCTTGGGTCATGAATTCTTGTATCATCTTCACTCCTTAGGCGTATCAAAGCGACGCCGTTTTTTTGATAGAGTATAGCAAAATTTTCGAACTTCGCAAGCTTGCTTCGTTTGGTAAAAATCACATCTCCCGGCCGGGGTGCGGTGCGTGGTGTGATATGGCCGTAGTAGAAGCTAAAGGAGGGGGTGTTGATGCCTACCATCTTGATATGTGGGATATGGTGCGCTTTGGCAAAGAGTGCCGCCTCTTTGATGGGCACTTCTGCGGCTTTTGCGTAGGTTTTGGCGATGAAGAAGTTGAGGCTGATGATGATGACGAAAGCCATCGCGATAGTGGCGAACTCTTTTGGTTTTTTTACAAGATAAAGTCCCAAAAGAAGTGCGAAAGCAAAGTAACCAATCCAAAGAGCATCGAAGTGCAGGCCCTGGACGATGTAGTATTCGTAACTTCCAGGTTTGATATGAGCAAGGGCGTAGTTTTTGACAAAAGGGAGGGCCAAAAAGAGTGCATGGAAAAGCAGATAGGGCAAAAGCAGCAAAAAACGAGAACGTACCTGAGGAAAAGAGAGCGCCATAAGGATAAAAAGCGGTGTGTAGCCATAGATGATGTAGTGCGGCAGCTTGGTGTGCGAGAAGCTAAAGAAAATGAAAACGAACAAAAACCAGATGGCCAGGTAGCGTTTGATGGGAGTATCGAACCAGCTACGTATGGAAGCGATGGCTTTGAGAAATATGGAGGTAAAAGGCAAGAGGCCCACGAGCAAGACGGGGATGTAATATAAAAACGAGCCGCTATGTCCCTCCATCGCCTTGCCTGCGAAGCGGCTGAGGTTGTGCTTGAGGATAAAGCCTTCGATAAAATGGCTTCCCTGGTCGAGGTATTCGGCGATGTACCAGGGTGCTGCTATGAGCAAAAAGAGAGCGATGCCCACGGGATCGAAAATGGAGCGCAACCAGAAGCGAAGATCGCGCAACAAAAAGAGAAAACTCACAGCCACGGGGATGAGAATCGCCACGGGGCCTTTAGTAAGTGTGCCAAGAGCGATGAGCGAGAAAGTGGCGTAGAGGTAGCGCTTTTTTTTGGTTTGTGTGTAGAAGTAGTAGGCAAACATCGAAGTGGCGATGAAGAGATTGAGCAGTGCGTCGGCGATGGCAGCTTTGGCGATGATGGAGATCTGGATCGATCCTGCCATGAAGAGCGTGGCCCAAAATGCGGTGGTGGCATCGAAGGAGCGTTTTGTGAAGCGATAGATGGCGTAGGCCCAAAGCGTAGCGGCTATGGCGCTTGGCAGGCGCATGGCAAATTCACTGAGCCCAAAAAGCGAGGCGCTGAGGGCCTGGAACCAGTAGATGAGGATGGGCTTATCGAAGCGAAGCTCTCCGTTGAGGTAGGTGGTGATGAAGTTGTGGGATGTGAGCATCTCGCGGGTCGCTTCACTAAAAGCCCCCTCATCGAGATTGAAAAGTGGGTAGTAGCCGAGTGTAGCATAGAAACTGAGGAATATGAGAAAAAGGAGGATGAGCTTTTGTGCACGCTCACTTGCAAGCATCGCACATCCTTTTATAGAGCCACACAGCCGTAAGAGCACCGATAGCACCGCCTATGATGGTGTCGCTGACAAAGTGCTTGGTCAAAGCGACGCGACTGAGAGCCACCAACACGGCAGCGATCCAAAAGAGGTAGCGCCATCTGGGGTAGAGTAGACCCAGACCTACTCCCACGGCAAATGCCGTGGCGGTGTGGCCGGAGGGCATCGACCAGTAGGAGGCTTTGAGCTCCAGCCACTGAGGTGTGAACAAGTGTTCATGCAAGTAGATTTTGGGACGAGGACGGCCGATGATGATTTTAATAATATCGGCTATGATGCCTGAAATGGCGACGCTGGCGAAGATGAAAAGAGCCTTTTTGGCCAAAAGCGGGCGCGATGTGTGAAAAAGAAGATAGAGCAAAAGAGTGATAACGAGATAGGGTGCGCTGTTGCCAAAAAAGGTGACTATTCTCCAAGCCGCATCGTAGTGGTGGGCAAAGTAGTGCGCTACGGTTTGATCGAAAAAGAGGTAGCTAACTGCTGCCAAAAGAAGCGCACTCGCTACAAGAAGTAGCCTATACGCCATAGAACTCTCTATACCAGTGCACGAACTGCTCCACGCCATATTCGATGGGCGTGCCCGGTTTGTAGCCAAGGTCGCGCTCCAGTGCCGTGGTGTCGGCCCAGGTGGCGGGTACGTCGCCCGGCTGGATGGGGAGCATGTTTTTCTTGGCCTCTTTACCCAGTGCCTTTTCGATGGCTTTGATGAAATCCATCAGCTCCACGGGTGCACCGTTTCCGATGTTGTAGACGCGATAGGGGGCGCGGGAGCTGGCGGGATTGGGTCTGCGGCCGCTCCAACAGCTATCGCCTGCGGGGGGATTGTCGATAACGCGCACCACCCCTTCGACGATATCGTCGATATAGGTGAAGTCGCGTTTCATCTTGCCATAGTTAAACACATCGATGGGCCTATCTTCGAGGATCGCTTTGGTAAAGAGAAACAGTGCCATATCGGGACGTCCCCAAGGGCCGTAGACTGTGAAAAAGCGCAGGCCTGTGGTGGGAATGCCAAAAAGATGCGAATAGGTGTGCGCCATCAGTTCATTGGACTTTTTGCTGGCAGCATAGAGGCTGATGGGATGATCCACGTTGTCTTCGACGCTAAAGGGCATGCGTTCATTCAGGCCGTAGACGCTGGAGCTGCTGGCGTATGCCAGGTGCTCCACTTCATAGTGGCGGCAGGCTTCGAGGATATTGAGAAATCCTACGATGTTGCTCTGCACGTAGGCGTCGGGGTTCGTGAGGGAGTAGCGCACTCCCGCTTGTGCAGCGAGGTTACACACACGTTGCGGGCGCTCTTTTTTGAAGATCAGCTCCATAGCGTCCTTGTCTTCGAGATCAATGCGATAGAAGATATGGTTGGGATATTTTGCGCTCACGTAGCGCTTGCCAAAATCGAAATCCTCTTCGCTAAATCCCAGCTCCTTGAGCCTGCCGTACTTGACGCGCACGTCGTAATAGTCGTTGATATTGTCGATGCCGATGACTTCGTCACCTCGCTCCAAAAGCCTTTTGGCCAGATGAAAACCGATAAATCCCGCCGTGCCTGTGACCAATATCTTCATTGCTTCCTCTTTATCGCTTCAAATTTGTCGCGGTAACGCAAAAATCCCTTGTTTCCCACGAGATCCAGCCCGTTGACGAAAAAAGTGCCGTTTTCGTTGGGGTTGATGATTTTGTACCCCAAAGTGTTTGCTATGATTGTACCAAATTGGTAGTGGGAAATGACATGGGAGAGGTCGAATTTTTTCGTGATATCTGCAGGGCACGCTTTGTTGTAGTAAATGAGCAGCGGAACCTGTGTATCGGCAAAATCGAGATAGCCGTGGCCGTAGCGTCCGTTCTCATCTTTGTCGCCAAACATCTCGCCGTGGTCGGAAGTGGCAAAGAGCACCGTGCATTTTGGCTGGGCATCGATTTTTTTGATGATTTGGCCTAAGAGATAGTCTGTATAGCGTACGGAGTTGAAGTAGCTATTGAGCATATATTCATGGTAGGGGAGGTTCTTGAACGGGTAGTGATAGAACTTTTTGGGTGTGTACTTGATGTAGGGCGAGTGAGAGTTGCGCTGATGGAGTACGATGAAGTTGCGCTTGGTCAAATCGACGCTATTGAGGTAATCCACCAAAAGTTGGTCGTAGCCTTGCAAGACCTTTTTCACATCGGCGAAATCCGCCAAAATCCCACCTATGATAAAGAGTGTTTGGGTGGTGACGTAGTGTGTCTTGTAGCCATGCTCTTTGGCTATGCGTAATAAATTGGTGGAGTTGGTGATAAGGGGTGTGGTGTTTTGCGGCTCGCGCTTGAGAGCGAAGAAAGAGGGCACGCTCACATCGGTAGAGATTCCCCCGCTGATACCCCATGTGTAGCGGAAGTTCGGTCTGTTTTTGATGCTATCCAAAAAGGGGGTACTCTCTTTGGGATAGCCAAAGAGGCTCATCTTCTTGGAAGTGAGGCTCTCACCCATCACGACGATGATGTTGTAGGGCAGTGTGTCGTTGGTCTCGATGACTTTGTAGGGTTTGAAGTGGTGGTGTGTTTGGTGCTTGAAGGCGAATTTCGCGAGGTACCACGAGAGCGCCACGTAGGTGTTTTTAAATGAGAAGGAGGTGGATTTGGGTAGATAGACGTAGGCGCGCTTGCGTTTGTGGGCAGAAATCGGGCCTATGAGCAGCAAGAGAGCGATGAGCACGCCCACGTAGGGGATGCGCTGTGCCTGAGCCCGACGCAAAAAGAGATACACGAGCACCAGTTGCACGACAAAAATGACGACGGGGACGTAGGTATAGGAAAAGACGTCGCTGATGGTATCGACTATTTCGGCCACCTGGTCGATGAGGCCGATTTCGTAGGGCATGATGTAGGAGTGAAAATAGCTAAAGTGAAAGAGCTGTGCGAAACTGAGCAGCATGATAAAGAGTGCAAAACCGAAACGAAGCCAGAAGCGCTGTACGCCCAAAATCAAAAATGCCAGCAGATAGAGTGCCGCGAGCTCCTTGATAATGGCGGGGCGCCAGGTGAAGTAGTTGGGATTGAGTATCATATAGACGAAATCTGGCAGCAATAAAAGCAGCGTCAAGATGAGGGCATTAAAAAGATGCTGCAAGAGTCTTTTTACCATCGACTAATCAACCTTTCAGTATAATGGCGCAAAGGATTGGTATGATATGCGTGTTTGATTGTGAAACTATACCAGATACCCAGTTAATTCGCAAAACCCACGGCCTGG
>JALVTF010000053.1 GCA_027024145.1 Campylobacterales bacterium | reverse complement strand
AGCGCCCTACGTATATCCTTCCAGAGATAGAAGCGATCAACATCGACGCGCTTTTTGAAGCGGAACGTCTGGGCTTTCACGTCATCCCCAACGCCGAAGCGGTCAATAAAACGATGAACCGCAAAAACATCCGCAAATTCGCTGCTGAAGAGCTTGGCCTCAAGACCAGCGCCTACCGCTTCGTCTCCAGCTTCGAAGAGTTAGAGTCGGCGGCCAAGGAGTTAGGATTCCCTTGCGTCATTAAACCGGTGATGAGCTCTTCGGGGCACGGCCAGAGCATCGCCAAGAGCCCGGAAGACCTCGCCAAATCGTGGGAGATAGCCAAGGAGGCCAGAGGCGATGCCAGCGAGCTCATCATAGAAGAGTTCGTCAACTTCGACTACGAAATCACGCTGCTGACCGCCCGCAACGAAACGGGAACAGTCTTTTGCGAACCCATCGGCCATATTCAAAAGGATGGCGACTACATCTTTAGCTGGCAGCCGATGGAAATGAAAAAAGAGATGAAAAAAAAGGCCCAGGAAGTGGCCAAAACCATCACCGACGGCTTGGGAGGCCGTGGGATTTTCGGTGTGGAGCTCTTTATCAAAGGCGAGGAAGTCTACTTTAGCGAAGTCTCTCCCCGCCCCCACGATACGGGGATGGTGACGATGATCACCCAGACCCAGAGCGAATTTGCGCTGCACGTACGAGCGGTGCTGGGACTGCCCCTTGGCTTTCGCCAAATCACGGGAGGAGCCAGCGCGGCGTATAAAGCGAAGTCCGAAAGCTTCAACCCCGTTTTCGAAGTCGATCCCGAAATTTTTGGAAAAGATAGTTTCCTGCGCATTTTTGGCAAGCCAGAGAGCCATGAGGGGCGCCGCATAGCTGTGGTACTGACGATGGGTGAAACCCAAAAGGCCTTAGAGCGCGCCAAGGAGCTGGTGGCAAAAATCAGCGACGCCGACTACAGCGAAGCGATGCAAAGTTCGCCCGAAGCCGTCCAGGCCCAAGAAGCGCAGCAGTGCGGCTTTTTCAAAAAACTATTGAAGATTTTCCAATGAAGATCGCACAAAAGCTCATTACACTCAAAGCCCGCCCCCGCGGCTTTCATCTCATAACGAGCGAAATACTCGAGCATCTGCCGGAACTCGCGGACTTTCACGCCGGCGTGGCGCATCTGTTTTTGATGCACACGAGTGCCAGCCTCACCATCAACGAAAATGCCGATCCCAGCGTGCGCAAAGACTTCCTCTCTTTTACCAATCGATTGGTTCCCGAAAACGAGCCCTACTACACCCACACACTCGAGGGCAGCGAAGATATGCCTGCCCATATAAAAAGTAGCCTCTACGGCAACTTCCTCGCTATCCCCATCAACTCCGGCCGACTGGTGCTTGGCACCTGGCAGGGGATATATCTGTGCGAGCATCGCGATTTTGCCACCAATCGCAAAATCTACGTCACACTGATGGGAGAGTAGATGAAGATCGTAGTCCTCGATGCCAAAACGTTAGGAGATGCAGATCTACGCGCTCTGAAGCGCTTCGGCGAAGTGGTGATCTACCCTACCACCCAGCCTGGGGAAACACTCCAGCATATCGCGGATGCCGATATCGTAGTGACCAACAAGGTGGTCATCGATAAAAGCTTGATGCAAAAAGCTACGAAACTGCGCCTCATCTGCGTAGCCGCTACGGGAATGAACAATATCGATTTAGAAGCCGCTAAGGAGCTTGGGATTGTAGTCAAAAACGTGGCCGGCTACTCCACCACTAATGTGGTGCAGCACACCTTTGCTATGGCCTTGTATCTCATCGAACAGCTACGCTACTATGACGACTTCGTCAAAAGCGGCAAGTGGAGCGAATCGGGGATCTTTACCTGCATCGACAGGCCCTTTTTCGAAATAGCCGGCAAGCGGTGGGGGATCATAGGTCTAGGCACCATCGGGCGCGAAGTGGCAAACGCAGCGCGCATCTTCGGTGCAGAAGTGGTCTACTACTCCACCAGCGGCCGCAACGATACCTGCGACTACACGCGCACCACTCTCGAAGAGCTGCTCTCCACATCCACAATCGTCTCCATCCACGCTCCGCTCAATGAGCGCACCAAAAATCTCATAGGAGCAAAAGAGTTGGAACTCCTGCAGCCAGGATCCGTGCTGCTCAATTTAGGACGCGGCGGTATCATCGACGAAGAGGCGCTTGCTGAAGCGATCGATAGCAAAGAGATTTTCGTGGGACTCGATGTGACAGAACGCGAACCACTGCCAAAGGATTCGCCACTTCTTCACATCAAAAACAAAGATAGGCTCCTCATCACGCCGCACATCGCTTGGACCAGCATCGAAGCACGTCAAAAATTGGTAGCAGGGATAGTAAGAAATATCGAGGAGTTTTTGCAGTAGACTCCGCCCAGATCCCCGCGGCGCCCGGACACAAGCAGTGCTCTGCTGCGTTCCCGCCCTGAAGCGTTGCCGCTTGCGCCCGTCGCACGGGTCTGAACGGAGCATTCAAGATAGCGCACTACCCTGAGTGCTCCGCTCGCAGCACAATTATACTATAAAGCCTCCTTTGATGCAACCAAGGTCATAGCCTTGGCATTAAAAAGGGACGGTATCTTCTATCACCTCTCCCGTACCGGCGATGGTGTTGCCCACCACTTTTGGGGTCACCACGTTCACTGCCGCACCCGTGACCTTGAATGGCATCGCCACCACAGAGCCCACGCCACAACCTGCAAACAGCAGCGCGATAATGAGCGCAAAAAGATACTTTTTCATAAAAAAAACCTTTGATTTTAGAGCCATTATCGGAAATGGGGAGAAATTTTGGAGTCTGGCGGAGAGAGTGGGATTCGAACCCACGAAGGGCTGTTAACCCTTACACGCGTTCCAGGCGTGCGCCTTCAACCACTCGGCCATCTCTCCAAAAGTCGCGGTAGTGTGCAGTGGCGGGGAGGGTGGGATTCGAACCCACGGTAGGCTCATCACCTACGCCGGTTTTCAAGACCGGTGCGTTCAACCAGCTCCGCCACCTCCCCTGAGGTAGCAATGGATGGAGGCGCCACCCGGATTCGAACCGGGGATCAGAGCTTTGCAGGCTCCTGCCTTACCACTTGGCTATGGCGCCGTCTTGGTGCCCGAGGCCGGACTTGAACCGGCACGGAGAAACCTCCGAGGGATTTTAAGTCCCTTGCGTCTACCAATTCCGCCACCCGGGCGAAGGTAAAATGTTATCGATGTGGGCACCGATAGGTTATTAGAGGGGTCGTTTCGTATATATCTGGAGCGGGAGACGGGATTCGAACCCGCGACCCCCACCTTGGCAAGGTGGTGCTCTAGCCCCTGAGCTACTCCCGCAACGTTTGGAGTGAAATTATAACCAAAAAATAGGAAGTTGTAAATATCTGTGTAGTATAATTGTGAAAATCATACCAAAAATAGGAGCATCGATGCGAAGTGATGAGATAAAAAAGGGATTTCAGCGAGCACCTCATAGAAGTCTGCTCAGAGCCGTAGGACTCAAAGACGAAGATTTCGACAAGCCTTTCATCGGAGTGGCCAACAGTTTCATCGAGATTATCCCGGGGCACTTCTTTTTAAATAAATATGCCGCGATTATCAAAGACGAGATTCGCAAAAACGGCTGTGTGCCTTTCGAGTTCAATACCATAGGCGTGGATGACGGTATCGCCATGGGGCATGACGGGATGCTCTACAGTCTGCCCAGCCGCGAAATCATCGCAAACTCCATAGAGACAGTAATGAATGCCCACAAACTCGACGCCCTCATCTGTATCCCCAACTGTGACAAGATCACACCCGGGATGATCATGGGAGCATTGCGGGTCAACGTGCCTACAATTTTTGTCAGCGGTGGTCCGATGAAAGCGGGCAAACTCCCCGACGGTACGCCCATCGACCTGGCTACCGCCTTCGAAGCTGTGGGCAAAGTGGCGCAAGGTGAGATGAGCGAAGAGGAGCTCTATCAGATCGAGTGCGAAGCGTGCCCCAGTGGTGGGAGCTGTTCGGGGATGTTTACGGCAAACTCCATGAACACCCTCATGGAAGCGATGGGTATCGCCCTCAAAGGCAACGGTACGATCCTCGCTCTCACGCCTGAGCGCGAAGAGCTGCTGCGCCAGGCGGCACGCCGCATCTGTGAAATCGCAAAAAATGAAAAACTTACAGAGCAGTACAAAATCCGCAACATCATCAACCAAAAAGCGATCCACAACGCCTTCGTAGTCGACATGGCTATGGGCGGCAGCACCAATACGGTGCTCCATATGATGGCTATCGCCAAGGAAGCGGGCGTGGATTTCGATCTGGCGAAGCTCAACGACATCAGCAAACACGTAGCGCACATCGCCAAAATCTCTCCCTCCTTGCAAACGGTACACATGGAGGATATCAATCGCGCAGGTGGCGTGAGCGCTGTGATGAAAGAGGCGAGTAGACGTAGCGATACGGTGCTGTTTCTCGACAATCCCGTCATCGAAGGGGGTACCATAGGCGAGCGCATCGCCGATGCCAAGATCGTCGATACCTCCGTCATCCACCACATTGAAACCCCCTACAGCGAAGTAGGGGGCCTAGCGATTCTCTTCGGCAACCTAGCCGAAGAGGGAGCCGTGGTCAAGACAGCGGGGATCGATCCTACTATGCGTGAATTTACCGGTAAGGCTATCTGCTTCGACAGCCAGCAAGAGGCGATCGATGGGATCCTCGCCGGCAAAGTGCAGCCAGGGCATGTGGTGGTCATCCGCTACGAAGGGCCCAAAGGCGGACCCGGCATGCAAGAGATGCTCGCTCCCACCAGCCTCATCGCAGGCATGGGACTGGGCGACAAGGTGGCGCTCATTACCGACGGACGCTTCAGTGGTGCTACAAGGGGTGCTAGCATCGGGCACGTCAGCCCCGAAGCGGCCGAAGGAGGCATGATAGGACTGCTCGAAGATGGCGACGAGATCTACATCAATGTCGATACCTATACGCTGGAAGTGCGTCTCAGCGACGAGGAGATCGCCCGTCGCCGCGCAAACTTCACACCAAAAGTCAAAGATATCAAAGGTCGCTGGCTACGCCAGTATCGCTCTCTCGTCACCAACGCAGCACACGGCGCGGTACTCAAAGATGAGTGTTAAGGGCCTCGTGACCTATCGCAGCGCCGCTGCGAGCAAGGTCACCACACTCTCTGAGAGAAAAACCTATCCTGCTATCCTTCGCAAAAAGCTCAAAAAGTACAAACTCTACGCCGGTGATTTCGTCGAGGGAGAGATAGTCGGCGATCAGTTCGTGATAGAAAAGATCGAAGAGCGAAAAAACCTCCTCACACGCCCCAGCGTAGCCAACGTAGACAACGTCATCATCGTTATGGCCATTAAAAATCCCGATTTCGATAGCTACCTTCTGGACAACTTTTTGGCAGTTTACGAATACAAAGAGATCACACCCGTCATCGTCTTCAATAAAATCGACCTATTAGAAGATACCAAAGAGCTCGAAAAGTGGATAGACCTCTACTCCTCCATAGGCTACGAAGTGAGCGCTGCGAGTGCCCTCGAAGAAACAGGCATCGAAAAGATCACATCCTACGTCCAGGGACATATCTGTATCCTCGCTGGTCCCAGCGGTGTGGGCAAGAGCACGATCCTCTCGAGGCTTCTTGGCATCCCCATCAAGACGGGGGCTGTTAGCGAAAAGTTAGGCCGTGGGCGCCACACCACCACCGCCGTCACCCTCTATCCCTTCGGCCATGAGTCCTTCATCGCCGATACCCCCGGCTTTAGCAAAGTGGAAGCCACCTACTTCATGGAGCCACGCCAGGTGCATCGCTATTTTCGCGAATTTAACCGCTATAGGTGTAAATTTCCCGACTGCACCCACACCAACGAACCGGGCTGCGCCGTCAAAGAGGCGGTGAAAAACGGTGACATCGCCTGTGAAAGATTTAAAAATTACCTCAAAATTATGCATTTTTATTGGGAAGAGCTCGATACTATATGTAAAAGCAGCGAGGAGTGACGATGCGCCCAAACCCTATCCCCATCGAATCCCCTTTCGGTGTCGACGAGGTCTTCTTTTCCAAAACGGATCCCAAAAGTGTCATCATCTACGGCAACAAAACCTTCTACGACACAGCGAAATACCTTCCAAAAGAGCTTATCGGCAAACCCCACAACGTAGTGCGCCATCCCGATATGCCAAAGGCGATCTTCAAGCTGCTGTGGGACTACATCAAAGCCGACAAACCCTTTGCGGGATACATCAAAAATCTCGCAAAAGACGGCTCGTACTATTGGGTCTTCGCCATCGTTTTTCCCCTCTACAACGCCCAGCAAAAAGAGGGATACCTCTCGGTGCGCATCAAACCCACCACCAAATATTTCGACATCGCCCGCTCACTCTATGAAAAGATGCGAAAATTAGAACTCGAAGGGGAGTCTGCCGAAGGGTTTTTGCAAGATGGGTTGGCGCAACTTGGCTACAAAAGCTACGACGATTTCATGATCGACGCTTTGATGCAGGAGTTCGAAGATAAAGAGCAGCATTTTCATATCGATTTGGACAACGAAATCGCCTACCATCCCAACGTGCGCAGAGTCTATGAAAATGCCAAAAAAGCGGAAGCGATCTACACCTCCATGTATGAAAAGATCGCCTTTTTCCTCGAGCTTAGCACAACGCTCGAAGAGAAGTTCGCATCCATCTACCAAATGACGGACGACCTGTCGCTCATCGCACTCAACTCCTCCATCGAGAGCCACAAAATCGGCTCATTGGGCGCTTCCTTTGCCGTGGTGTCGCATGAGATAAAAAAGGATTCGGAGCGTATCGGCTACTATATCCTGGATCTTCGCAAAAATATCGAGCAGTCCATCGCTACCATCAAACAAAGCGTCCTGTATCTGCTCTCGCTCAATATCCAAATCTTTGCGATTTTATACTACATCAAAGAGACGGTGGTGCATCAAACCTGCACTATGGGCGAGTGCATGGACAAAGTCAACGATTTCATCTCTCTTATGCACCATTCCACCAAGCAAGTCGCTACACTTTCACGCCAGCTCGAATCGGATCTGGGTCGTACACTCTCTTTTATCAACAAAATCGAGCGCCTCATCAAAGAGCTCCACTATATCCAGGTCAACGGCCTCATCGAAGCTTTCAAACTCGAAGACGAGAAGTTCTCCATCATCTTTACCCAAGTGCAAAATCTCGTGGACAACACCACGACCATCCTCGAAGAGATCGGACCGATGGTAACCACATCCATCAAATACACCGGTGATATCCGCTTCGGTATCAATGATGTCACGTACTATTTAGACAATATGTCCGAAAAGTAAGAAGCGGCTTTTGATTTTGCGAAAGCCGCAGCGTGAAAGCATCTTCAGGCATGATAGGACCCACACCTTTTGGTGTGCCGCTCATGATCACATCGCCGTCATCGAGCCCGAAAATCCGATCAATATCGGTCACTAAAAAGTCCGGCTTGTAGAGCATCAAATCTACATCGCCCTTTTGGACGAGCTCACCGTTTCTATACACTTCGATAGCGAGTCCTTCCCAGCTATTAATAGGTACGAAGGGGCTCAGCACCGCGCTACCTCGAAAGGCTTTGGAGCGTTCCCAAGGTAGTCCCTTGGCCTTGAGGCGCGACTGCACCTCGCGCAGCGTCAGATCCAGCCCCACGCCGGCGCCTACGATGCGCCCCTTTTGGATCAAAAAGGTGATCTCTCCCTCGTAGTGGAGCCCATCTTGGTAGATGATAGTCTCAGAAATTGCGGAGTTTGGCTTGATGAAGTAGACGGGTTCGTCGGGTATTTCGTTTGCAAGCTCACGGATATGCTCTACGTAGTTGCGCCCTATGCACACGATCTTACAGGGCGCCACGGCCCGACCCATAAACTCCACACTACGCAATTTTCGCTCCAAAAGCGAGGACTTTGAAATATTTGGCCATCCACCACACAAAGAGCGCTATCCACAGCGCCGCGCTGATATCGAAATAGGGTGAGATATGGCCAAAAGCGGCAGCGAGAGAGAGCACGATGCGCCCTAAGAGCACCACTTGGGTAAAGTAAAATATCCAAACAGTCGCTCTACCTACTCGCAGCATATTGCCTGAATGTCCTAATGTCACACGCGTGCCAAAGCCTATGAGCACCGTGGTCAAAAACCCAAGCGCCAACAGATGGAGTGGCAAGTGGAGCGAACTCCAGCCGCCAAAGGCTTCGAAGGCTTCAACGATAGCGCCAAGGAGTAGCCCCCCGCCCAGCCAAAAGAGTGCAAGATGGAGTATCCACAAAAGCGGCTCGCTATTGGGAAAGGGCAGGCGCATTCTGATGAGTTCGCGCACGATCAAAGCACCCGCAAGCGCATCCATCACGAAGAGCGCCTCTGGAAACGCTACCGAAAAAAAAGAGTGGAGGGTAAAGAGCGTGAGGATCGCTATGTGCAGCCATTTAGGCACTACGTAGCCCATCACATGCGAAAAGAAGGGTACCATCCGAAACCCCACCACGAAAGCCAAAAAAAACATATACATATAGACTCCAAAGCCCACTGCCGTGGCGAAGAAGACGTTCGTAGCGCATTTACAAGGCACCAGTGAGAGCAAAAAGAGTATATCGCTCATCGCCCCAATCCCCAGCGCCACGATGATCCAGTACTGATCGCGCTTAGGGAGCGTACAGCGCTGATAGATCCTATAAAACACCTGCAGCGTCTTGCCAAAACCTGCCGCTACGAAAAGCGCAGCGGCATAGAGCCCGGGCTGCCACCAGATGCCTACCAAAAACGTCACAGCAGCAAGCGCTTGCAAAAGCACCACCACGAGATACTGGCGCGGCGCTATCGGCTCGGTACCGGAGAATCTTGGAAAGGTGGTATACAAAAAGCCATAGAAGAAGTTGGTAAAGACCAAGAAAATCATCGAAAAGGCGTGCAGATACAAAGCATCCGTAGCGATAATGCCGCGAAAAGCCGGAATGAAAAGAAGCATGAAAAGAATCGCATCGAGGATGCCGAGTGCGAAAAAGGGCTGGTGCGGCTGGGAGAAGAAGTAGTCACGTTTGCTTTTTGGCTTGGCCGTAAACTGCATTGTAGACCTTTTTTGCTTGATAGTATAGCAACAATGCAAGCGCTTTCAATTGATTTTAAGCAAAAAGAGCATATACTTACTTAACGACAGGTAAGGATAGCTCATGATCAAAGGTCTTAGCAAAAAAGAGAAACTCCTCCAAATCGCAGCCAGACACTTCTCCAAACACGGCTACGAAGGGGTGAGCCTCGATGCGATCGCCAAGGAGGTAGGCATCACCAAAGCCGCCATCTACTACCATTTCAAAGACAAAGAGGCACTCTATGAAGCGGTGCTGCTCTTTCGCCTCGAAAACCTCATAGTCCATATCAAAGCTTCCATTACGGCCGAAGAGCCAGAAGAGAAGCTACGCCAATATATCGAAAGTTTCGGCGCCTTTTTAGAGGAGTACCCCTGCTTCGCTGCTATCTTGGCACACGAGTTTGCAGATGACGGCAAGCATATGAGCGAAAAGGCGGTGCAAACACTCGCACAACCCCTCGGCACCCTCACCGCCATCCTCAACGAAGGCATCGATCAAGGGGTCTTTACTATCCAAAATCCTTTTGCGGTGCAGCTGATGATCGTCTCATCTTTCGTGCTGCACCAGACCACGGCGGGCCTACGCAAGCGCGTAGCACACTACGTCCAAGAATTTGCCGTCACACCTGAGCCCGATATTAAAGATCTGGCCAAAACACTCGCTACGAAAATCATCAAAGCCATAAGGAAAGAGCAATGAAAAGGTCTCTTCTTCTCTCCCTCACCGTAGCGGCGCTTTTGCAAGCTTCCGAGATCCAAGATCTTTTGCACAAACTCAAAAGCGCTCCCGCAACCAAAGCGCAAAACGCCAGCGCCAAAATCGCCAACCTCTATGCCAAAAAGGTCACTGACAAGCTCTACCCAGACATCGCGATTTTCGGCACTTATGAGCACTACACCAACGATACGAACCTCCGTCCTGTCCCGCCACCAGAAGCCAACCGTCTCATCGCACAACACCGACCACTCCCTTTTGCCCAAAACATCCAGCGCATCGGTGCCAAATTTTCGATGCCGATTTTCGTCAAATCGATCTTTACGCTGCGAAAAAAGGCTAATTACCTCGCAAAAGCGGCACGCCTCAAAGCCAAGCTCGATCTTTTGCAAAACGAGGCGCTGCTTGTAGGAGCCTATGCGCAGCTTCGCTACTTGGACGAACTGCAAAAGGCGCTGCAAGCGCGCAAAAAGGCACTGACAAAAACGAAAGAGGATATCGAGATCAAAGTCCAAAGCGGCCGTGCCGCTCCCGTCGCACTGGACAAAATCACCAATATCGTAAACAGTATCGATATCGCCCTGGTCAACGTGGCGGCCAATCGCGCCAAAGCCCAGAGTCTCATTCAAGCGCTGGTAGAGACCAGACCGTCGCACATTGCGCCGCTGCAGCAAAAAGCCGCTATCGATATGAGCGCGCTCTTTGCCATCGAGCCGCTCAAAGCCAAAGCGCAAGCGGCCAAAAAAGCGCTGCAAGCCAGCAAAGAGCAGTTTTTGCCAAAACTTTTGGCCGAAGGAAGCTACGCCAAAAGCTATGGCCAAAACGATGCGATGTTTGGCAAAGATGTGGATCGCGGCTATGGCTACGCGGCCCTCAAATTAGTGATACCTCTGAGTAAAAGTAACTTCACCGACATCCAGATAGCCAAAGCCAAACTGATGCAAAACGATGCACTCGTGGCACAAAAACGCCAAGAGCTCGTAGCAAAAGCCAAAGCGCTGCAAGAGCAGCTGCGCCTCAACGAAAAAGCCCGCAAACTTGCCGCCCAGCAGGTAGTAAGCCAAAGAAATCTCCTCACATACGCCAAAACCGCCTTTGAAGTCGGCAGAATGGATGAGGAGGAGTACCTGCGCTACGAGACGGCGCTACTTGAAGCCCAGACCAAACTGGCCCAGACCAGACTCCAAAAGTGGCAAATCCTCGCCCAGCTTGCAGTTATCTATGGAAACGACCTTGAAAGGATAGTCCAATGAAAAAAGCGATCAAGATTCTCATCTTCTTGCTGATCGTAGCACTCCTTGTCATCGGTGCCGTGCGGCTTGTGAAGAAGAAAAAGGCCGAAGAAGCGGCGATTCCTCTGGCCAAAGAGTATGCGGTGCTCGCCAAAACAGTGATAGCTAAGCGCACACACGCTACTCTCACCACCCCCTACTTGGCCCTCGTCAAAAGCGATAAAGAGCTACAACTCGTCTCCAAATTCCCGGCTCGTGTACTCCAAATAGCCGAAGAGGGAGCGAAGGTGCACAAAGGCGACACCCTTGTCAAACTCGATGATACAGCCCTCAAATCCCAGCTATCAGGCTTGGCCTGGGGTCTTACGGCCACCAAAAACGCCATTGCTGCTACGAAAGTGGCTCTATCGAACCTCTACGCCACCCACAAACGCACCAAAAAGCTCTATCAGGTGCGCGGCGCATCCAAAGAGCAGCTCGAGCATGAAGAGACCAAAATCGCCGAAGCCAAGGCGAAACTTGCAAGCCTCCAGGCAAAAGCGGCAGAACTCAAAAGCAAAATAGCGAGCATCAAAAACGAGCTGAGCTACGCTTGGATTCGCGCGCCTTTCGATGCCACGGTAGGCAAGAAGTTTGTGAACGTTGGTGACATCGCGATGCCCGGCCACCCATTGCTAACTCTCATCGACGGTGCATCCAACTACCTACTCGTGCGCGTGCCTGCACAGACGAAAGTCTACGGCCTTCTCTACAAAGGTAAGCGCATCGCTGTGCACGACACCCGCTCCACATTCAATAGCCTGCGCGAGCTGCGCGCCGATGTGAACGACCCTGCCCTCGTTCCAGGTGAGCGCGCGGAAGTGGAGCTCATCACCTATGAGGGTGACGGCACACTCCTGCCCCAGGATGCCGTCCTCAGTCGCGACGGCAAAAACTATGTCCTCATTGCCCAGGGTGATCATGCCGTGCCACAAGAGGTGCATATCGTCGCCTCCAGCGACAGCGGTGTGGTGATCGCCGAAAACCTCGACGGCAAACGGGTCGTAGTGGCAAAACCTGATATCTTGCTCAAGCTGCTTTCTGGCATCAAACTACGAGCCATAAAGGACTAAGCGATGTTTGCATACTTTTACAAACGTCCCTATCTGCTCTTCGCACTCATTGTCGGCTTTTTCGTCATGGGGATCATAGGCCTCAAGGCTCTTCCTAAAAACCTTTTTCCCGATGCCAACCGCCCGCAGGTGGTGGTGATCACCTCTCTGCCCGGTGCCACGGCCGAAGTGATCGCCAACACCGTGAGCAAGCCCATCGAAGAGGAGATCAGCCGCATCAGCCTCGTGCGTGACGTCTCCAGCGTCAACGTGGCCAACTTCTCCATCGTCAAGGCGGAGTTTGAATATAAAAAAGGCCTCGAGCCAGCAGCAGTGGACGTGGCCAACGCCCTCTCCATCGCAAAAGGCAAACTCCCCAAAAACGCCAACCCCTCCATCTACACCGTGGGTGACTTCACACTACCCGTGGAGGTGGTGGCACTCAGTCCCAAAAATGATGCTATCAGCCTCGCCGAGATTCGCAAAATCGCAGATTCGCATATCAAACCCTACCTCTTGGCAAACCCGCACATCGGAAACGTAGAGGTCTTCGGCGGCTACCAAAGCGCCATCAATATCGAAGTGGATCCTTATAAAGCCAAGAAGTATGGCATCAGCTTCGATGCGCTCGCCAAAGCGCTTTTTGCACTTAATAAAGACATCCCCATCGGCTTTACCAAAAGCGACGAAGATTTCTACACCATCACCTACTATGGCGAAAAGGACAATATAGAAAAACTCAAAAACCTCTCTATCTTGCCAAACGTCAAGCTAAGAGACATCGCAAAAGTCAGCTGGAGCTACAAAAAGCGCACCAGCGGGTATTTAGGCAACGGCAAGCAGGCTATCGCACTTTCTATCCAGCGCGCTCCCGGTGGTAGTGTGCTGGATGTGAGCGATGCTGCACGCGCCGAGATTAAAAAGCTTGCCAAACTCTACCCCAACATCGATTTTCAGATAGCCGACACCCAGCGCGACCTGATCGAAACCGCCAATAAAAACATGCTCGAAGCGTTGCGTGATGCCATCGTCTATACGCTCTTGGTGTTGCTGCTTTTCTTGGGGAATTTCCGTGCCATCATCGCAGCCGGTATCTCCATTCCTCTCGTCTTTTTCGGCACTATCGCCATTATTTGGCTTAGCGGCGGCGAGCTCAACATCGTCATCTACACCGCCATCATCTTAGCTCTGGGTATGCTCGTCGACGATGCGGTGGTTGTGCTCGAAAATATCGAGCGCCACTTGGAGATGCACGAAAACATCCAAGATGCCATCATCCACGGCACCAAAGAGGTGCTCGGACCCGTCTTTGCGGGAACGGCTGCTACTATCGCCATTATCTTTCCACTCATGTTCGTAGGCGACTTTCCGCAGCACATCTTCCGCCCACTCATCTCCACGCTCATCATCGCTCTTTTGGTGAGCTACTTTCTCTCCATCACCTTCATCCCCAGACTCTCGGTCTGGCTCTATAGCAAGGGTGCAGGCAAGACGAAGATAGAAAAGTGGTTCGAAAAGCTCTACCAAAACACCATCGGCCGTCTCGTGGGTCCCTACGTCGGCGTCTTGCAGTTTTCCAACGGTAAACTCTGGCCACTGCGCAGAATGCTGCTGACGATGGCGGTGGTGCTTACCCTTGTGCTCAGCCTCAAAAACGTCATGCCGCTTATCGGTAAAGATGTGATGCCGCCCATGGATACCGGTATCATCAAAGCACAAGTGGCCTTCAGCGCCAACGAAACCGTCGACAGCGCAGAGAAGAAGCTGCAAAAGTTTCTTACGTGGCTACACAAACAGCCCTGGGTCAAAAGCAGCTCCGTGGCTTTCGGAAGCGAAGCGGGGGTGCTCAGCCTTGGTAGCGGGAATCTCCCCAGCGAAGCCACCATCACCATCAACGCCGTGGATCGCTTCCATCGCAAAAAGAGCATCTGGCAGCTCGAAGATGAGATTCGCGACCGTATCGCAGAGCTGCCAGGCGTGAAAAAGAACGACGTTTTCGACTTTGGCGCCACGGCACTCTCGACTATCAAAGCGCCTCTTGATGTGCGCATCAAATCCGGCAACTACGAAGACCTCCCCGATATGGCACATAAAGTGGCCAAAGCGCTGCACAACGTCAAAGGCCTCACATCCATCAGCCAAAGCTGGGACAAGGATTTCACGGAAGTCTTCATCGATATCGACAAAAACAAAGCCCTCAGCTACGGCGTCACGCCGCTGCAAGTGGCGATGCAGCTGCCTCTCAAAGGCCAAGTGGTCTCATTGGCTGCGAACCTCCCCTCTATGAACACCCAGTTCGTGCGCCTCTACTTCAAAGGCCGCTACGCGCAAAATATCCAGGCTTTGAAACTTCTTCCCATCAAGACTAAACAAGGTGAGATTCCTTTGGCCGAGATCGCCAAAATCACCTACCAGCTCACTCCGGCCAAGATAGAGCGCGATAAACTCCTCTATAGCATCGACGTTAACGGCTATCGCGCCAAACGTCCCATCACCCACATCACCGAGGATGCCAATAAAGAGCTCAAAAAGCTTGACACCACCGGCTTCGTCGTCAGCCAAGAGGGAGATATCGCGCAGCTCAATGACAGCTTCAAACGCATGATCAAAGCGATCGCCATCGGCGTTATCTTGCTGCTCATGACCCTCACGGCCATCTACGAGTCCGTGCGCTTGGCGATTATTATGATCTTGGTGCTGCCCCTTTCCATGATCGGTGCGGCATGGGGGATGATGCTCTTTGACAAGCCAAGCTGTATGCCAAGCATGGTGGGATTATTGCTGCTCTTTGGTATCATCATCAAAAACGCGGTTCTTCTTATAGACTTTTACAAAGAGTACAAAAAAGAGGGCAAACGCCCCTTCGAAGCGGCGCTTCAAAGTGTGCGCGTGCGTTTTCGCCCTGTCATGATGACGGCATTCGGTACGATCGCAGGGATGATCCCTATCGCCTTGGAGCAAGCGGTGGGTCTGGAGCGCCTCAGCCCTCTGGCGGACGTGGCTATCGGAGGTCTGCTCATCGGTACGCTGCTCACCCTCATCTACGTACCGCTCTATAGCTACGCCACCGATCCAGACAACAAAAAGACCAACCCTATCGAAAAGATAGAAGAGATGTAGGATGCAAAGAGAGTTTTGGCAAAAGCTGCTGCGCATAGAGCTGAGTTTAGCGAGCATCTACATCCTCGCCTATGCGCTGCTTTTGCTGATCCTCTCGTGGGTGATACTTCTTGTAGAGCCCAAAAACTTCCACGACTACTTCGACGCTCTATGGTGGTCTGTGGTGACCGCCACTACTGTCGGCTATGGCGACATCGTCCCCCACACCATCACAGGCAAGATCATCGCTATTCTCATCATCATAGGTGGCGTCATCGCCGTGGCCGCCTTCACCGCACTCATGACCAGCGCGCTGGTGGAGCGCACCATCGCTGCCAAAAAGGATTACGAAATGCTGGACGAACTCGATCACCACTTAGTCATCTGCGGCTTCAAAACACCGCGCCGGGAGGTCCTGGAGAGTTTCAAACGTCATTATGGCACCAACATCGTCATCGTCTATCCCGAACTGGTGCCTGAGCTTAAAAAGCTTTTGGAAGAGCACCACCTCAAATGGGCCCAAGGCGAATACAACGACGAAGCGGTCCTCAAAGAGGCGCACATCGAGCGCGCCGACAAAGTCATGATCCTCAACGACCATGACGACTACTCCGACGCCAAGGTCCTCGAGACGGTCATCCTCATCCGATCCCTCAACCCAAACGTCTACATCATCGCCGAGATCGTCGATCCAAAATATGAAAACTACCTCATCAAAAGTAAATGCAACGAGATCATCATGAGCGAGGAGTACAACCGCTTCTTGCTCTCCAAATCGATCACCGAACCCGGCATGTCGAAAGTGGTGCGCAATCTCCTCAAAACCCAAAACTTTCGCATCGTCACCGACCACCCTTTCGTAGGACGCAGCTACAAGGAAGCCTTCGAGGAGAGCCTGCAGCGTGGTGAAATCCTCCTTGGTGTGATCAAAAACTACATCACCGAAGCCAAGCTCAAACAGATCGTGCTCTCCAAGCTTCGCTTCGGCGGGGATGCGAGCAAATACAAAACGATGCTTGCCAAACTCAAAAAAGGGGAATTGGAGATAGAAGTGGTGATCAACCCCGAAGACGATTTCATCATCCCCGAATTTGCGGCAATCATCGTAATGGAGAGAAAACATGGATAGTAAACTTTTTGCCAACATGGACAGCAAAGCCAAAGAGGCTTTCTTGCAGCTGTGCAAAAAAGAGCCCATAAAAAGCGGCACCGTTATCAAAAAGGAAGGCGCGAAGACCGATAAGGCCTTCTTTTTATTGGAAGGCACCGTGAGCGTCAAAAAGAGCTCCTCCCAAGAAGAAATGGAGGTAGCTACCATCGTAGGCGGCGAGGATGTGCTCTTTTCCTTTACCTGTATGCTCGACGGCGGCAAGAGTCTCACAAGCGTCGAGGCCAAAAGCGATGCCGTGATATTGAGTTTTACCAAAAAAGAGTTTTTGCACTTTTGTGCGCAAAACCCCCAAGCCGGCAACCAAATGCTCGTAAACGCTCTCTCGATGATGGCTGCGTTTTTGCGCAAAAGCGATGAAAAGATCGCACAGATGTATCAAACATTAGAAGAGGTGCTATGATGAAAGAAAAAATCGCTCTTATCAAAGAGATCTACCAGCTTGGCGACGACCTACACGAGCGCAAAGAGGCGCTACAAAAGATAGCTTCCTACGTGGATGCGATCATGGACGCTTTTTATGAAAAGCTTTTGCAAAAGCCTAATATAGCAGCCTTCATTCCCACTGAGCGTATCGAGGAGCTTAAAAAGAAGCAGATCAAGTTCCTCCAAGATCTTTTGACGATGCCTTTCGATGAAAAACTCTACAAACGCATCGCCAAGGTGGCCATCGCCCACTACCACATCAAGCTCGATCCTGTCTCCATGTCCTACGGCTACCATGTGCTCTCGGACCTCATCCTCGCCCAATCCCAAAAAGACCCTACGCTGCTGCCCTATCTCAAGCTCATCATCAAATACCTCAAAGTGGCTGAAGCGATCATGAGCGAAGAGTATTTTGCACAAAAGACCTTGGCTGAATCGCCGTATCGCGCCAACGATCTGTTTGTGGCTATCAACATCTTGCACATGGCATACGTACGCTGCCAAAACTCCTTCGCTGCTATGAGAGTGGATGCAAGAGCCAAAGAGATGTTTGAAAAGAGCTTAGAAGAACTGCAACCCTATCGCGAAGTCTTGGAAGAGGCGGGATTGAATCTCAGCACTATCAAGCGCTTTTGCACCCAGTTTGCCAATGAACCGAACGAGCAAAACTTAGAGCATCTTCGCCACAGCATCGAGCGGCCTTTGGCTGATCTGCGAGTATCGGCGTATCTGAGCATCGATAGCGCCTTGGCGCTGCTTGGCACCATGACAGAGATCATCTATCGCAGAAGTGTCACCAAAGAGCAGCGCTTAGACATCCCTACCATTCAGCAGACCATCCGCAAGCTCTTGGCACACAATTTTGGCTGGGCTATTGAAAGGCTTGAATTTTTCGACGAAGAGCCCAAGGAGGAGCATGATCTAACAAAGCTTCTTGCATACAAAGAGCACCTTTTCTACGTGGCTATCGATTGCGGCGATGTGGCCAACAAACTCTATGTGCTTGAAAGCATAGACTTGATTCTCGAAGCCATCAAGCTCACACTCTATCTGCGCGCTAAGGAAGAGGCATGAGGGCCGAATACTGCTACGCGCTACCCGAAGGCGAGATGCTCCACGCCACTCACCCCGAGTGGCCCCTCTTTCGCGTCACGATCCACGGCAGCGACACAGAGCGTGTGAAGCTCTCCAAACGCTTGGTATGCGCCGTCAAGCACTTGCCACTGCGCCTGCAGATCCACTACGAAAAAGATCCCATGCGATCGATCGAAGAAGGTGTGGCCAAAGATCCCACACTCACATACAATGGCAAGATCCTCCTCGAAGGTCTGGTAAGCGCCGAAGAAATTACACAGACATTTGAAAAGCTCTTGCAAGAAATTACCGACCGTTAAGTTATTTGTGCTACAATAGTTCCAAACCAAAAAGGAGGAAGAATGAACGTCCCAACACCCGAACAAGTAGAACAGATGATGATAGAAAAGATGGGTGCACTGCCCGAGTCTCTCAATCTCGCAAAAGCAGTCGATCCAAGATTTCTCATCGAACAGGCCATGAGCAGCAAGTTTAGCGTCCAGGATGAAAAGAACCCATTCGACCCCAAAACATCCATGCTCATTATGCTTGCTGTCTCCATGACCCTCGGTAGCGACGAGTGCGCCGAAGTGCAAACGAGAATGCTCAAGAAAATGGGTCTGACCAAAGAGGAGCTTGCCTACCTCGTCAAAATCGTCAAACACGCGCACGCAAGTGCCGTGATGGGCAAAGCCAAAGCGGCTTTGAAAACCTTCGAAGACTAACAGAGGCCCCCTGGCCTCACAATATATTTTTTTGCTACTAAAGTTACTGAACGTTTGGTAAATATATGCTACGATATACTATCTCACATAAAGGAGAATACCATGAAACGACGAGAATTTCTCAAAGGCTCAGCCCTTGCAGCAGGCGCGGCAGCGCTTTTTCCAACACTTGGCAGCGCGAGCATGATCGCACCGGCTAAAGGTGAAAAGATTCCCGAAGGTCCCGTAACACTCTACTTCGAGTTTCGTATCCCGGGCAACAAGCGTGACGACTTGATCCGTCATATGAGGGAGTTTGCAAAAAGAGCCGAAAAAAAACGCGGCTTTTTGTCACTTTCATTCAAAAACATGGTCGGCGACTCCACCATGGTCAAAAACTACCCCACCGAGCTCAAAGGGGTGCTCAAAACCGCCTACATCGACGCTTTCAAGCAAAATAGACTCCCGCTCTTCTACGCTCTTTTCGTTCGCTTTGACTCATATGGCGATCTCAAGCGATCCGCTTTGCATAAAGAGTTCGCACAGCTTATGCAACGCTATGGAGCGCTATCGAAAAACTACTACGAGGGGATCTTCGTCACGGTAGCGGCCGGCGATAGAGAGAAAATCTACAGCACACCAGAGCAGATCCGCCATTTCCTCACACGCCAAAAAGATCACCCCATCGAGGATCTCGTCACCGTCAACAACCACGTCTCCATCCATACCAAAGACAAAGAGATCTTCAACAAAGAGAGCGCGGCACTGCTCAAAATCGCGCAAGATACTTTCCGCCCGGCACCCGGCGATCCGGACTACAATCCCAAGTTTCCCGACGGCATGCCCGGCGAATACCAAACACGCCACTACCGCAAAGCGGTGACTACGGAGATCTTGCAAAGCGCCTTTAGCGATGGCGGCAAGACACACTATCTCTTCCATGGTACATGGGAGAGCGTCTGGGATCACGAAAACTCCCATATCGATCCAAGATTCAGGAGTGCCGTAGCCAAACTCTTTCCCTACCTGTTGGATCTGCCCGTCGAGCCATTCTATAAGACGCTGATCCTTACCAACAAAGCATAAAAGGCGAGGGAAGTTTTCCTTCGCTTCGCTAAAGGAGAACTATGAGCGACCATCATCATCACCACGTCAGCGGCAAAAATCTTTTTATCACCATTATCCTCAATATCCTCATCACCCTCGCACAGATCGTAGGTGGGATACTCTCCGGCTCACTGGCGCTGCTGAGTGACGCGATGCACAACTTCAGCGACGTATTGGCTCTGGTGATCGCCTACGTGGCCAATCGCTTGGCTGCCAAGCCAAAGAGCAAAGAGTTCACCTTTGGCCTCAAGAGAGCCGAAATCTTAGCGGCACTCTTGAACGCTTTGGTGCTTGTAGGGATCGGTATTTTCCTCATCGTCGAAGCTGTGCGTAAATTCATCCATCCAGAGCCTATCGACTCTACACTGGTGATCTGGCTGGGGGTGCTGAGCATCGTGCTCAATAGCGTAAGCGTGCTGCTTATCAAAGAGGATGCTCATGAAAGTATGAATGTCAAAGCTGCCTACTTGCATCTGCTCACAGATGTGATGACCTCTATCGCCGTGGTGATTGGTGGTGTGGCGATGGCATTGTGGCACATCTACTGGATCGATGCGGCCATCTCCATCCTCATCGCCCTCTACCTCATCAAAGAGGCTATCGCTTTGGTCACGGAGTCTGCAGCCATCTTGATGCAATCTACTCCCAAAGGGATAGATATCGAAGAGGTGGCCAAAGTGATAGAAAGCGAACCCAAGATCGACAACGTGCACCATATCCACCTGTGGCAGCTCGATGACAAGCACATCTTTCTCGAAGCTCACATCGATTTCAAAGAGGATCTAAGGCTCTCGGAGTGTAACGAAATCTTGAAAAAAATCGAGGAGAAGCTCAAAGCGCTCCATATCTTGCACACCACTTTTCAGTGTGAGTATGCACGCAATCACAGTAAAGAGAAAATACCAAACTAAGGAGAAACTATGCAAACGAAAAAACACCTCGTCATCGTAGGAGCAGGATTTGCGGGTCTGCGCTTTTTATATCGCATCGAAAAGTACCGCGACCATTTTGACATTACAGTCATAGACCGTCACGACTACTCCTTGGAGCGCCCTGCGCTCCCGGAAGTCGCTTTCGAAGACAAAACCATCGAAAAAGTCCACATCCCCCTGCCACAGCAGCTCCAAAAACATGGCGCCACATTCATCCAGGGTGAAATAGAGCACATCGACCCCAAAGCAAGTAGCCTCACCCTCAAAGACGGCAAGAGACTCTCCTACGACTACCTCATCCTGGCCACCGGTGCCATCAAAGACTACGACGCTATCAAAGGCTACCGCGAATACGGCTATTCTGTCTGTGACGACAAGGAGGCGTTGCGACTCCATGAGCGCCTCAAAACCTTCGAAGGCGGCGCGGTGGTCACGGGAGCGGCCAAGAGCGAGTTTGGCCACAGAGTGAATGCTCCCGATCTCAAAGCGCCCTGTGAAGGCCCCATAGGCGAAGTAATGTTTATGATGGATCATCGCTTGCGCGAAGAAGGCAAACGCGATAAAAGCACCATCAGCGTCTTCTCGCCATCAGAGATTTTCTTCGAAGATGTGGGAGACAACGCCAGAGAGCCTGTGGCAAAAATCATGCAAGAGCACGGCATCAGCCTCACAACCGGCAAAGAGCTGGTGGAAATCACAAAAGAGAGCGTCATTTTTAGCGACGGCAGCACGATGCCCTGTGACTTGGCTATCATCATTCCACCCTACAAAGCGCCCGACTACATCGCCAAAAGCGGTCTTGGTGACGACAAGGGATGGGTACCCACCGATCGCGATATGAAACATCTCGACTACGACAACATCTACGCTATCGGCGACATCAACGCCCTGGCACAGCCAAAATTAGGACACGTCGCCGTCAATCAAGCGGACGTCGCCGCAGCGGCTTTAGCCAGAGCAGAGAATCTCAGCGACGAAGTGGTGGAGTTTACCCCAGAGGTCTTTTGCATCATGAATATGGGAGGATTCGAAGCGATTCTCATCTACTCCAACGCACTCTACGGCGGCGAATACGATTTGGCATGGCATTCGTCCTTGGCAAAATTCATGAAGCTCAGTTTCGATGCGGAGTACCACTACACCCACGGCCACATGCCACCAGATTTTGCCGTCAAGATGCTCGAAGAGGTGCTGCATCTTGCGGGAAAAGCGCGTAAGTAAAGATACAGCCCGAAAAAGTTAGGATACTCTCAAAGTGCAGCGAGCTTGAAGGGGATGGATCGATGAAGCAGCAAAAAAGAGCACAACCGACTATTCAAACCTCTTCGAACAGCGCTGCACCCACCCTTTTCGAGCTCGTATCTGCATTTTTCCTCATAGGTCTTACGGCCTATAGCATGGCGATGCTCGAGCAGCTCAAAGCTTTGGTGGTGAAGCGGGGATGGCTTAGTCAAGAGGAGGTGGACGATGGACTTGCGATGGTACAGCTCTATCCCGGTCCCATCTTCGTCAATCTCGCTGTCTACGTAGCCTACAGACTCCGTGGTTTTGTCGCCGCCGTGCTGTGCTTTCTGGCCTTTTTGCTTCCCTCGTATCTTTTAATGGTAGGACTTTCGTATCTCTACTTTCATTATGCCGATTTGGGATGGGTCCATCCACTCTTCATCGCCCTCGAAGCGATGGTAGTAGGTATCGTCATCCATGTGGCTCTCGATTTCGCCGCTCGCTATGTCAAAGACCCCAAAACCGCCACCATAGCCGCACTCGCCTTTCTTTCGATGCTATATCGCATTGACGCTTTTGCCATCATCCTCTTGGCCATCATTGCAGGTATTGCATTCTTTCGCGCAAACGAAATCGCTATCGATACCCGTACATTCTCCATACCGGGATCGCTGCAACACAGACTCTTGGGACTATTTATCAGCGGAGCCATTTTCGTCGCACTCTTAACTTGGGGGCTATATGATAAAAGTCTAAACGGCCAGCTTCTTTTTTCAATGTTCAAAGTGGGAGCAATAGCATTTGGCAATGGTATGACAATTATGCCACTTTTACAACAAGAAGTAGTTTTCTCACACCATTGGCTGAGCCTCAAGGAGTTCGCCGACGGCATCGCCTTTGGCCAGGTAACTCCTGGACCCTTTTTGATCACGGCGGTTTTCATCGGCTACAAGCTCACCGGCATCCCCGGCAGTATCCTCGCCACCATCGGGATCTTCTATCCCTCCTTTTTCTATACACTCCTTATGAGCGAGATCTATTCTAAGATCAAGCACTTCGTCCTTTTGCAAAAAGCGTTGCGCGCTATCTTGGCCGCGTTTACGGGGATGATTTTCTTTGTGGCACTTTCGTTGGGAGAGTATAGCCTCAACTCCCAAGCAGCCTTCATCTGGTGCGTTTTTGCCCTTGTGGCGGTGCGCTACTTTCGGCTCAATATCCTCTGGGTCTTTGCGATAGGTATCACAGCCGAAGTGGGACTCTATCTGGGAGGATGGCATGTTTTTTAGAGCGACGCTTTTTCTTATGAGCGCTTGCTTGCTCCACGCCCTCACGCTCCAAGAGGCCATCGATGCGACGTTAGCGCACCACCATCGCATCAAAATTTTTTACCAAAAGCTCCAAAGTGCCCGCGCACACAAAGAGCTCGTGCAATCTGCCGACTACCCAAAGCTCACGTTCCAAGCCTCCCATGCTTTCGACCAGACGCTCCTTTCGCCCAGACAAGAGACACTCCATGCCAGCTCCGACGAGGTCTCTTTAGAGCTAAGACAAAAGCTCTTCGACTTCGGTCAAACGTCCAAGCAGCTCCAAGCAGCCGAAATAGAGAGCAAAATAGCGCGTCTTTCGCTGCAAGAGACCAAAGCGCTCGTGGCATTGGAGGTAAAAAGGCTGTACAAACTGCTTGTACTTGAGCAAAAGGCGATAGCGGTACGCCGTAAAGATTTGCAAACCAAACGCAGCTACCTCGCCCAGGCCAAGGCTTTATTGCGTCAAGGCCTCAAAACCCCGGCTGATGTAAGCCGCATGCGAGCCGCCACCATCGCCGCACACGACGCTGTGCAAAGAGAGCGCGCCGCCTATGCAAAGGCCAAGAAAACCTTGGAACTTTTCATGGGTGAGCACCTCCCGGCAAAACTCGCTTTGCAAGAAGATATTTTTACCCACCCCGTCAAACTCCCCCAAGACTTTTCGCACAATTTCACACTCCAAAAGACAAAGCTCGCCATCCAAAAGCAAAAGAGCCTCTATCAAGCTACAAAACGCCAAAAATTCGGCCACTTAGAACTGCAAGCCTCTTTAGCGCGCATCTACCGCCTCGCCACATACAATAGCAACGACGTTTTTTTGAGCTATTCGCTGCCGCTTTTTGATAAACAGCTGCGTGCGCAGATACAAAAAAGCAAAATCGCTACACTCCAAACCATAGCCGAGCATCAAGATGCGAAACTTACCATCCAAAACCGTATCGCTTCACTGCGCATCGATATCGATAGGCTCTTAGCCACGATCGCAGCGAAAAAAGCCCAGATCGAAGCGGCAAAGGAGACGTTGGCAATCATGCAAGCGCGCTACAAAGAGGGTCTGAGCAACTACATAGAGCTCCTCGATAGCGACGATCTGCTCCTGCGAAGCAGACTCGCACTCCTACAAACCCTTTATACAAGGAGTCTGCTCATCGACGAGCTTCGCTACTTGGAGGGAAAATTATGAAAAAAGCTCTTGGCTGGATCGTATTCTTTGCTATCGTCGCCATAGGTGGCTACCTTTTCTATGCCAAAGTCTACAAACCACGCATTACCTACGCCACCTACCGTCCCACCATGGGAAGCATAGATAATGTGGTGACGGGTGTAGGAGAAATAGCGGCGAAAAACATCTACAATATCACTTCTCAACTCGGCGGTAAAGTAGAAAAAATCTTTATAGATGAAGGCAAATGGGTACAAAAAGGAGATCTCGTCGCTCTGATTGATCCGGTGGATCTGCCCCAAAAAATAGCGTCTCTCCAAAAGCAGATAGAAGAGGTAAAACTCTTGCAAAACGCTACAAAAAAGGAGCTGGGTAGCCTCATAGCGCAAAAAGTTTTGGCAAACAAAACGTATCAAAGATACTTGCATCTGGTTAAAAACCACTTTGTCTCCCAGGCTGAATACGACAAAGCAAAAGCGACACTCGATAGTATCACGGCACAAATACAAGCAAAGAGGCTATCCATACAAGCACAATCAAAAAAAATCGCCTCGTTGCAAAAAGAGCTTGAAGCTCTCAAAGCAAAGCTCTCTCGCTACAAAATCACCTCTCCCATCGATGGCTACGTGGTGGCAAAAAAGGCCACAATCTCACAAACACTCCTTCCCGGCCAACCCATTTTCCAGGTGGTGCGTCCCGATGAGGTATGGGTCAAAACCTATATCGACGAGCGTATCAGCACTGCTATCCAGCCAGGCCAAAAGGCTTTTATCACGCTGCGCTCATCCCCCGCCAAGCATTTTGTCGGCTCTGTCAAACGCATCGAGCCCCAAGCCGACCCCGTCACCCTCGAAAAGCGTATCGACGTAGCGTTTGCCACACTTCCCAAGCCATTTTTCTTGCACGAGCAAGCCTATGTGAAAATCATCACCCACCGCTACGATGATCTCTACAAAATCCCTTTGCGCCTCATCCATTTTGGCCAAACACCGGCAGTGTGGGTCTATACAAACGGCAAAGCGCATCTGCAACCCATCAGGATAATCGCAAGAGACGAGCAGTATGCCGGCGTCGAAGGCATCGATGCCCACACCATCATCCTCATCCCTACTAAAAACAAAAAAACACTCCATGAAGGGATGCGAGTCTATCGATGAACCTTGCATACAAAGACATTCGCTACTCTTTGGGTAAATTTCTCGTCACGGCTATGGGAGTGGGGATGCTGTTAGGGATCGTGCTGATTATGATGGGAGTCTACAAAGGGATGCTCATCGATGCAAAAGCGATGATCGAAGATGTGGGAGCAGACCTTTGGGTGGTACAGGAAAAGACTCTGGGTCCCATCGCCGAAAGCTCCAGACTCTTTGAGGATACACGCGATGTGGTGGCGGCGATGGAGGGAGTGGCCGCCGCAGAGCCGCTCACATTTCAAAGCCTCCAGTTGCCCACTCCCAAAGGCCCCATGCGTGTTATGGCTGTAGGGTACGATCCGTTTGGCAAAATCGATCCTATCAAAAGGCTCGTAGAGGGAAGAGTCCTCTTGCATGATCATTATGAAATCGTGGTATCGGACAAAACCGGCCTGCATGTAGGCGATGTGGTGCCGATCTTGCGCCACCGCTACAAAGTGGTCGGCATCACACACCTTAGCGTCTCCAGCGGCGGCGTTCCGCTGGTATTTGTTTCACTCAAAGACGCTCAAGAACTGCAGTTTTCCTACTCCAACAACCGCATCCGTAGCGATCGTGCAAGAGGCGTAGAGGAAAATCCAGCGCACTTTGTCAATACGATTGTAGTAAAAGTAAAGCCAGGATACGACAAAGAAAGGGTGGCAAAAGATATAGAAAAAAACCTTCATAAAAGTGTTTATACAAAAGAGCAAGAAGAGAATATTTTATCGATAAACTTTATCAAAATGGCTTCCAAGCAGATCGGGATGTTTACCACCATCCTCATCATCGTCTCTACCATCATCATCGCCCTCATCATCTATACAATGACACTGGAAAAAATCAAAGAGATCACCATCATGAAGCTCATCGGCATCCCCGATAGCAAGATCGTGGGCATGATCGGCCAAGAGACCTTGACACTCGGGATTTTGGCCTTCATTTTTGCCAACATTTTCGCCCACCTCATCTACGATAAATTCCCAAAAAGAGTGGTCTTGGAAGCAGATGATGCCAAAAAGCTCTTTGCGATCGTCATCATCGCTTCACTGCTCGCTTCCTTGGCAGGCATTCGCAAAGTGCTCCAGGCCGACCCCACAGAAGCCATCGGAGGATAGATGCAAGCGATTCAGGTGCACAATCTCTACAAACATTTTGGCAAAGGTGACAATATCGTCAGAGTCTTTGAAGGTGCAAGCTTTACAGTGCAAAAGGGTGAGCTTGTGGCCCTCGTAGCCCCCAGTGGAGCCGGTAAGACAACGCTACTTATGATGCTTGGATGCGTCATAGAGCCCGATAGCGGCCAGATATGGCTGGGGGAAGAAAAAGTTTACGATAATCACTGGCTCATCAAAGACCCAAGAGCTCTGCGGCGCAAGAAAATCGGCTTTATTTTCCAAGCCCACTATCTCATCCCCTTCCTTACCATCCTCGAAAACGTTACGATGCTTCCCATCATCAACGGTGTTCCCAAAAAAGAGGCAAGCAAGCGCGCTATGGAGCTTTTGGAGTATTTCGAAATAGCAGACAAGGCAAACGAAATGCCAGCACACCTCTCAGGTGGCCAAAATCAGCGTGCCGCCATCGCCAGAGCCCTGGCCAACGACCCTCAGATCATTTTGGCAGACGAACCGACAGCGGCTCTGGATAGAAAACGCACCATCGATGTGGTCAAGATGCTCAAAAAACTCACTACAGACAAAAATGTCGCCATCGTCATGGTGACACACGACGAGTCGCTGCTGCCATTTTGTGATAGAGTTTTAAGCATAGAAAATAAAAAGATCATAGAAAAACCCGTCACACCCGATATGCACATCATTTAGGAGCATGGATGAGCCGCAAGAAGCTATCAGACCTGCATCCCGGAGAAAAGGGTATCATCAAAGAGATAGGCGATATCGGTGAGCTCAAAAACCGCCTCATGGAATTAGGTGCCTTGGCCAACACGCCGATAGAGGTGGTGCGCGTCGCTCCCTTTGGCGATCCCATGGAGCTCGAAATCGGCAACACCCATATCGCCATACGTAAAAGCGAAGCCCAAAAAATCGTAGTGGAACGCTTCAAGGACAAACGATGATCGAAGTGGCTTTCGTAGGCAATCCCAACGTCGGAAAAACGGCCCTCATCAACGCCATAGCCGGTAGCGACCTACAGGTGGGCAACTGGCCCGGCGTGACGGTGGAGAAAAAGGAGGTAACATTCACATATGAAGACGAAACGCTCCACCTGGTGGATCTGCCCGGCACCTACACCCTCTCGCCCTATACCCTCGAAGAGAAGGTCACCCGCTCCAATCTCTGTGCCGGTGGGTTCGATGCCATCGTCAATGTGGTAGACACCACCGATCTACGGCGTAATCTCTACCTCACCCTCGAGCTCATCGATCTGCAAAAGCCGATGGTCATAGCCCTCAATATGTTCGATGAGTTTAGCAAGCGAGGCTACAGACTGGACGTGGAAAAACTCCAAGAGATCTTCGGCATCCCCTGTATTCCCACTATCGCATCCAAAGGCATCGGCACCAAAACGCTCCTTGGTAGGCTCTATGAAGTTTACAAGGAGTGCCAACTCCCCCACCTCATCCCCTACCAGGAGCATATCGAAAAGGAGATCGCCTTTTTGGTACACAAAATGGAGGGTCTGGAGTGCCAGATCAAGCGATTCTTGGCCATCAAGCTTTTGGAAAACGACAGCTACGCCATCCAAAGGATGCAAGAGCTCGATCCGGCCATCGTGGATCTGGCACACAAAGCCAGAGAACGCCTCCAAAGACACCTGAGAATGGATGTCAAAGAGTTCATCGTCCAGGATCGCTACCAAAAGATCGATGCGATCCTTGCGCAGGTGCTCCACAAACCTTTGGTGGATCGTGTGCTCCTGACAGACAAGATCGACACTATCGCATTGCACAGGTGGTTTGGAATTCCGCTCTTTTTTATAGTGATGTTTTTGATGTTCAAGACCACCTTCGATGGCAGTACGCCCTTTGTGGATTGGGTAGGCGGCTTTTTCGATGGGTTCGTAGCGCCACACCTGCGAGCTGCCATGGCGGATCTGCCGTCTTGGCTCGTCTCTCTCACAGTCGATGGTGTCGTCAGTGGTGTGGGATTGGTACTTTCGTTTTTGCCGCTTTTGGCATTTTTGTACTTTTTCATGGCGCTGTTGGAAGAGAGTGGCTACATGGCCAGAGTCAGCTTCTTGCTCGATAGAGTAGCCGGCATTTTGGGTATCAAAGGTAACGCCTTCATCGCTCTCATCGTAGGCTTTGGCTGCAACGTCCCGGCAGTCTATGCCACGAGGACGCTGAGTTCTTTTCGCGAGCGCCTCATCACTGCACTCATGATTTCTTTTATGAGCTGTAGTGCGAGACTACCGGTCTATGCTCTCTTTACGGCTCTCTTTTTTACGCGCCATCAGGCGCTCATCATCTTTTCGCTCTATCTCCTTGGTATCCTCGTAGCTTTCATCGTCGGTTTCATAGCCAATAAGGCACTACCCACATCCCAGGCCAAACCCTTTTTCATGGAGCTCCCCACCTACCATATGCCATCGGCCAGAGCCATCTGGATGCTCATGTGGCCCAAGCTCAAAGACTTCATCGTGCGTGCCGGCACCGTGATCGTGATGGCCTCGGTGATCTTGTGGGGGATCATCAATCTCCCGCCTTCTGCGACGCCGCAGACATCCTATCTTGCTCAGATTTCCAAAAAGATCACACCCATTTTCAAGCCTGTGGGATTTGGCGAGCACTGGGAGCCTGTGGCGGCTCTCATCCCCGGTACTTTGGCCAAAGAGGTGATCATCGGCTCTTTGGGGACTATTTATGGAGTGGAAGCTGCTCACAAGCCGATGGCAAAAAGCAGCATCTTGGAAGACCTCACAAAAGAGCTGCATACACTCTGGGTCGCTACCGAGCGCTCTGCGCACAATCTCTTGGCCATCCAGATCACCAGCCTCGAAACTGAGGTGGCACCCTCGAGGATCCAGCAGCGTATCCGCCAGCAGTTCACACCCCTCTCGGCACTCAGCTATCTGGTCTTTATCCTGCTTTATATTCCATGCGTCTCTACCATGGCAGCTATCAAAAACGAATTTGGCTGGCGCTGGATGCTCTTTGAAACAGCACTTTTACCAATCCTTGCCTACACGGTAGCGTTTGTGGTCTACCACTTCGCAGCGCTACTTTTGTAGCACTATACATAACTTTTTTTCGCTATTATAGTCCATAATACAAAGGAGCGAATCATGAACAAACTCCTCATCCTCATCTCTACCCTCATCGCTTTGGCGCTCATCATCCTCGGTATCTACTACATTCCAGCAGGCTGGGTTCTTTTAGCGGCGCTTGCCTTCATGGGAGCCTTTATCGTCATGCACAAAAGCGAGCTGGCTTTAGGTGTGGTACTGGCGATGTTTCTTTTCGGTGCGATTTTACCCCTCAAACACAACGTCTACCACATCTCTCGCCATATCGCCATCAAAGGCCACAGCGTCAAAGACCTGGACACAAACGAAACCTATCGCATCAAAGCAGAACTTTTCGAAAAATCCCAGCTACCTCAAAAGGGTGATAAATACATCGCCTGTCAACACGCCACGCTCTTTGGCAAGATGCTCGCAGATCACTTTTGCTACCTCATCGTAGGAGACAAAATCTACGAACTTGCGCTCACAAGAAGATAAAACAATTTTGCAACATCAAAGCATCACAATAAAAAAAGTTTCTTGGAGCGCAATGCAATACCACGAACTCTATATCAAACTCCACCTCAAGACACACGTCCATTTCCAAAAATCTCTCGAGCCTCTATCAAAACTCGTGGCAACGGCTCTCCATCATGCAGATATGGATATGTTGCATAGTACTCACAATTTCAAGCATAGGGCTTTCTGCTCGCCTCATATACTCTTGGCACTACAACCAGAAGCCACTATGACCGCTCAAGAATGCACTATTGGCTTTTTCATAAATCGCACTAGTGCTGGCAAGAAGTATACAAAAGCGGACAAGAGTGAAGCTATGACAATGGAGAAAGTGCACCAACAAACCGAAAGCAAAATATACCAGATAGCGCCTAAGACTAAATATCTTGCATCCTGCCACAATATCCAATCTACGATGACATAGAGCCCGATGATCGTTATTGCTACTTCCATGAAAATATTATAACGAATCATATTGAAGGTTTAGAGGGGTCTTAAAACACACGATCTCGAACACTTTTTTCGACACGAATTGTAACAGAGCGGGGTTTAGAGGGGTCTTAAAACCTATGTGCCTCACACCTATCATCTTTTCAAATTGTAACAGAGCGGGGTTTAGAGGGGTCTTAAAACGGCAATCGCGTGCGTAAATTCATGATCAGAATTGTAACAGAGCGGGGTTTAGAGGGGTCTTAAAACGAAAATGAAGAAGATATTTTAGAAATTGAGATTGTAACAGAGCGGGGTTTAGAGGGGTCTTAAAACACACCTTGCGACCGTTCGGCAGCACATAGAATTGTAACAGAGCGGGGTTTAGAGGGGTCTTAAAACGCTTATAAGGGAGGTAATTGAGGTACATCTATTGTAACAGAGCGGGGTTTAGAGGGGTCTTAAAACGAAGCGACATGTGTTGCTTGAATAGCAGTGATTGTAACAGAGCGGGGTTTAGAGGGGTCTTAAAACCGACTACGAAAAGCGTCGCGAATACAAACCATTGTAACAGAGCGGGGTTTAGAGGGGTCTTAAAACGAATTTTCAAAGAATCATGCAACAAAATTGATTGTAACAGAGCGGGGTTTAGAGGGGTCTTAAAACAGTGGCGAGGAGAAGGCTGCTCGCGTCAAAATTGTAACAGAGCGGGGTTTAGAGGGGTCTTAAAACCCGACGTTGATGTAAAATACTATGAAACGAATTGTAACAGAGCGGGGTTTAGAGGGGTCTTAAAACTGATGGTGACGGAGTTTGACGGCGGGACGTATTGTAACAGAGCGGGGTTTAGAGGGGTCTTAAAACCGGCTGGAGCAGATTGAGGAGCAAAACGCCATTGTAACAGAGCGGGGTTTAGAGGGGTCTTAAAACTGAAGAACCTGCTTATGTTTGAGCAAACAAATTGTAACAGAGCGGGGTTTAGAGGGGTCTTAAAACGGAACGCCCTCGATACGTGGAACAACGAACATTGTAACAGAGCGGGGTTTAGAGGGGTCTTAAAACGGAAGTGGCTGGAGCTGGTCTTGGCTATTTATTGTAACAGAGCGGGGTTTAGAGGGGTCTTAAAACAGCAACATCGGTACATTGCCTTCTGGCTTCATTGTAACAGAGCGGGGTTTAGAGGGGTCTTAAAACAGATTCTTCGGTATCCAATTAGCCATCTGTATTGTAACAGAGCGGGGTTTAGAGGGGTCTTAAAACTGTTAAAGAGTTTTTAATTTTATAAATTTGCAAAATATCCGCTTTGTGCTATAATAGGATTGTTGTAACAGAGAGGGGTTTAGTAGGGGT
>JALVTF010000052.1 GCA_027024145.1 Campylobacterales bacterium | reverse complement strand
TATTGGCAAAGCCACTGAGTATAATGGCATATTAAGTAATTTTTAGTATCATTTTACGTAATAAAGCCAAAGGAGACACAATGGGTATGCCAAGTATGCCGGAACTACTGGTAATCCTCGCGATTGTAGTTTTGCTATTCGGATCCAAAAAAATCCCTGAACTCGCCAAAGGTCTCGGAAGCGGTATCAAAAACTTCAAAAAAGCGATGCGTGAGGACGAAGAGGAAGAGATAGCGACGACTCCCAAAAAAGAGATCGAACAAAAAGAACAGACCACATCTTCTACTCAAACCAAATCCAACGAAACCACCAACGCATAAAGAGGCCATTGCCTCTTTGTAAAGGAAAGCCTTGAGAAGACGCGTTCAAGCTGAACTGCAAAAACACCTCGACAGATCCATAGTCCTCGAAAAACCAAAAGACAAAAACTTCGGCCACTACGCTACGCCGATAGCCTTCGCTATGGCCAAGGAGCTGCGCAAAAGCCCCATAGTCATCGCGGACGAACTGGCCAAAAGTTTCGAAGCTTCGCCCATTTTCGAAAAAGTGGAGCCTATCAAAGGCTATGTCAATTTCAAGCTCAGCGAATCGTTTCTCGACGAATACGCTACCTGGGCTCTCAAAAATGAGGAGCGTTTCGGTGCGGATGAGCAGGGTGAGAAGATCTTGCTCGAATTTGTCAGTGCCAATCCCACGGGACCTTTGCATATCGGCCATGCACGCGGTGCCGTCATCGGTGAAGCCCTGGCGCGCATCGGTCGCCATCTGGGCAACGAAATCCTCAAAGAGTACTATATCAATGACGCAGGCAACCAGATCTACCTGCTGGGACTTTCCATCTATCTCGCTGCCCGCGAGCACCTGGGACTGCCTGTAGAGTGGCCCGAGGAGTACTATCGCGGCGAATACATCAAAGATCTCGCCAAAGAGGCGATAGAGCATTTCGGTACGAAGCGTTTCGAGGATGAAGCCATCATTGAAGAGCTCAGCGCATGGGGCAAGGATCGGATGATGGATCTCATCCGCTCCAATCTCGCAGAAGTAGGTATCGAGTTCGATAGCTTCGTGAGCGAAAAGTCCCTCTATGATCGATGGGATGAAGTGCTTGCGATCTTACGAGAAAAGGGCGCGGTGTATGAAAAAGACGGCAAGGTGTGGCTGCGCTCCACTGAGTATGGAGATGAAAAGGATCGGGTAGTGGTGCGCGAGGATGGGCGGCCTACCTATCTGGCAGGCGACATCATCTACCACTATGACAAATTTCAGCGAGGATTCCAGCGCTACATCAACATCTGGGGTGCGGACCATCACGGCTACATCGCACGCGTCAAGGCGGCCGTGAAGTTTTTGGGCTACGACCCCGACAAGCTCGAGATCATTCTGGCCCAGATGGTCTCACTCCTCAAAGGCGGCGAACCCTATAAGATGAGCAAGCGTGCGGGTAACTTCATCCTCATGAGCGAGGTAGTCGAAGAGATCGGAGCGGATGCACTGAAATTCATGTTTCTTAGCAAAAAGAGTGATACGCATCTGGAATTCGACGTGGATATGCTCAAGCGTGAAGACAGCTCCAACCCCGTCTACTACATCAACTATGCGCATGCACGCGTCCACTCGCTTTTGGCTAAAGCGGGAGCCGAGCC
>JALVTF010000051.1 GCA_027024145.1 Campylobacterales bacterium | reverse complement strand
CGATGTTCCCTTGGAAAAAGTGTGGTTCAGTAAGGACACTGACGGCATTCGCCCCACCCTCTTGATAGGCTTTGGCTATGGCGATAGGATCGAAATCCTCACAAATCACCCCTTTACTGGGGCTTGCTTTTTTGACTTCGGCGATGATTTTATAGGGATCTTCGGGACTTGAACGCAGAGCCTCCTCTACTGGCCTGGGTACGAAAGGATTGTACGCGAGGCTGCGACCGAGCCATTCGAGAGGATACTCTTTTTTTCTTCTTTCAAGGTCCTCTTTGGTTTTTTTGATTATCTCATCGAGAATCACTTCGCTTCCTTCTTGACGCACTCTTGGATCTTTTTAAGGTGCAATTCTACCTCAGGATCTTTTAAATTCATATCAAAGTAGACGCGTTTGATGAGAGGCAAAGCCTCCTTGCAGCGACCGAGCTTATAGAATCCCCAGGCCAAGGAGTCGAGATAGTATCCCGAATTTGGTTCTTTTTGGAGCGCTTTTTTCACAAGTTCTATGCCTCTGGGGATATCCAGATCGTGCTCAATGAGCAAATAGCCTAAATAGTTGAGATAGACAGGATCTTGGACATGTTTGAGTGCTCTATTAAATCTTGCCATGACATCTTGCAAGAGCTTGGGATCTTTTTTCTTGGCCTTTTCATACTCAAACATCGCGCTCAGAGCCAGATAGTTGTAGTCGTGTGTCTTCGCAAAGAGCTTTTGGGCAAGCTCGAAGGCTTTGTCATACTCTTTTGTGGCGCGATACAGATCCAAGAGCAGCTTTTCGTCTCCTACGATTTTCGCCCAACGCAGAGCCTTTTTATACTCTTTTTGATAGATGTAGTACTCCGCAAGCTTTCTTGCATACTCTTTTTTGCCAAAGCTTGCATAGAGTCTCTTGTAGATGGAGATGAGGCCTTCGATATCATTACGCAGCCCATAAAATGTCGCCAAAGAACGGCATGCCAGCGCATCGCAGCCGTACATGCGCACGTGGGTCTCCAAAAATGCGATCGCTTCATCTTTTTTGTCCAAATAGAAGTACTTGATATAGGCTATCGAAGCGGCTGTCGAACTTTTTGGTGCGAGTCGGTACGCTTTCGTAAAATAGCGTAGTGCCTCTTTATAGTTTTTTTGCTTGAGAAAAAGACTCGCCAAAAACTCCATATCTTGGGGTTCTTGCCCCAAAGCTATCGCTTTTTTGATCGCTTGTATCGCTTGCGATGTATTGCCACGTTCATACTCGATGCTTGCAAGCAGCTCATAGAGTGTCTGGTCATCGGGATATTGCTTGAGGGCTTTTTGCACTGCTGCAAAAGCCTCGTCGTACTGTTTGGCTTTATAGAGTGTCTGGATATATTTGTAAAGAATTTCTCTGTTTTTGGTACGTTCATACGCTTTTTGGTAGTTCTTCGCCGCACCGTACATAAATCCCTGCGATTCGAGCATGGCGGCTTGGAGCAAGTAGGCATCCACAGAAATTTTTTTGGGTTGCTCGATTGGATTTATTGAAGGGGGCCGCTTGGGTAAGATACTCGGCTGCTTGGCACATCCTGCAAGGACCAAAGCCGCTATGACGATTTGAACACTATACCGATACATTCTGCACACACCTCGCTTAGATTTTTTTTATTTTTGTAGCGATCCCAAAATGGGTAGCTTCTGCACTGTTTGGGACGTACGGGATAGATAGTGCACCCCTTGTCGAAGAAAATACAGACATGTTCGCCTGCGATTTTAAGCTCTCTCAGGGTGTAACGATACCCCACCTTTTTACAATAGTTTTCTAAAAACTCTTTGGCGGGCATTTGCAAAAAGTCCGCTATTTGTTCGATCGATTCGCGATCGAGCCACACATATCCGCTCTCGCCTCTGCAGCAATTGCCCTCACACCGCCCGCAGGCTGTGGGATCGAAAGCGAAATCGAACCCTTCCTTTTCGATTAGATGTGACATTTTATACTATACGCTCCCACTTCTTCGAAAATTCTTTTTGTCTCTTCGCGATACTCTCCATTTTCGAAAACGATAAGAGGCGGCACTATTGCACACAAGCTCTTGGAGCTCTTTTTTGCATAGATCATCACCAAGCTCGCCTCTTTTTGTGCATTGGGATGCACGAATTGCATCGCCTCTACCGTGAATTTGTTGGCGCTAAGATGCATGAGCAGGGTTTGTGTCTGCTTCGCATCATAGCAAAATATGATACCACCTTTTGGTTTCAGAATCTGATTCGCTTTTTTGATAAATTTTTCAAAAGGCATGTGACCCGAATAGCGTGCTTTGTCGATGATAGGGTTTTTACTCCGCAAGACACCGGTATGGTAAAAGGGGGGATTTGTAATGATGTAGTCGTAGCGCTTGGCAAAATGCATATGCAAAAAGTCTCCCAGATAGACGGTAACAGGTAGCTTGTTCGCTTTGGCGTTGATTTTGGCGTAGTGGACGAAGTGCTCCTGGATCTCTATGGCATCCACTTGGGCTTTGAAATCTCGCGCAACAAGTAGCGCCAAAATGCCGCTACCCGTGCCCACATCCAAGACATTGCCGCGCAAAGGAAATCGACGGATGAAATGGTACAAGAAAATCGTATCGCTGTTGTAACAATACCCCTCTTGCGGTTGGTAGATAATCATCGCTCCCCTTTTGTCTGCTATAATTTTAGCTAAAAAAGGGCTGTTATGATACTTATCCCTGCTCGTCTCGCTTCTACGCGTTTTCCCAAAAAAGTCCTCCACCCTGTCGACGGCGTCCCTATGGTGGTACGCACCGCGATGCAGGTAAAGGGGGTCGATGAGGTGGCCATCGCCACCGATAGCCAAGAGGTGGCGGATATCGTGACGCAGCACGGTTTTCGTGCCGTTCTTACAAATCCCGATCATCCCAGCGGTACAGATAGAGTCAACGAAGCTGTGGCCATATTAGGACTATCATCCGATGAAGTGATCGTCAATGTCCAAGCAGACGAGCCCTTCATCGAGCCGGAGGTGGTGCAAAAGGTACGGGATTTGACCTCTCAGCATGCACACGATGCAGAAGTGATGCTTTGCAGCGCATACAAAGACCTGAGCCTTGAAGAAGCCAAAGACCCCAACAAAGTCAAAGTGGTCTGTGATGCGGCAGAGTATGCTCTCTATTTTTCACGCAGCCTCATACCCTATCCGCGGGAAGCGTGTAAAAGGTACAAACTCCATCTCGGTATCTACGGCTATACCAGAGCGAAACTAGAAAAGTTCTGCTCACTGGGCCAAGCACCTTTGGAAAACATCGAAAAGCTCGAGCAGTTGCGTGCGCTCTACCATGGATTCAAAATAGCCATGGTGCAGGTGGAATCACAAAGTATAGGCATCGATACGCCTGAGGATCTCGCGGCTATCTCTTGATTTTGATTCGATGATCTCTTGCGCTCTTTGGCGGATCTCTTTTTTTGAGAGCTTTTTGGGTATTGTGACCTTTTTATCTTTTTGCATAATTTTCGCAGGCTCCTTTTTCAAAGCCTGCGCTATGAAATAGATCGCGATAACCAAAAGCGCAACAATCGCTCCCCATTTGAGAAGCAACGCTTCGAAGATTTTATTCTCCCTGTGCGAGTAGCGCAGATACTCCACCACATCGGCGTAGAAGTATTGAATGATAAAGATGAGCAAAGCGATGATGGCCAGCTTGAAGAGAAGTTTGCGAAATCGCCAGATATATGCCCAAATAATTGCCGATTTGATCTGTCGAAACATCTTTTTTCCTAAAAGAGGCTGATGCCAAGAGCCGCCAAAAGCGCGATGAGCCCTTTGGATTTGAGATCGTCATAGAGCTTTTGGCGCTCGTCCATATAGATGATTTCCAGCTCTTCGGGTGTGAAATCCTCTTTTTTGAGATGGTGCTGGGCAAGCCTTGAGCGCACCCGAAGCTCCACCCTCTTTTCGATCGCCTCTTTGATCTTGTTTTTGAGTTTTTGCGAAATGTTGAATCGCTCTAAAAATTTCATACCATCTTCTCTTTTTTGTTTGTCAGTGCCTGGAGATAGTCACTGATGTTTATCAAACTATATGTTACCAAGAAAATCATAAGACCGGGGAAAAAGCTTACCCACCAGGCGATATCGATCACCTCTTTGCCTTCACTTAGAATCGACCCCCAGCTCATTTCGGGCGGCAAAACCCCAAGCCCCAAAAAGCTCAGACCAGATTCAGCCAATATCGCTCCCCCTACCCCAAAGGTAAAACCGATGAAGAAAATGGATGCCAATAGTGGTGCGAAATACTTTAATATTATTTTATATGACGGCACTTTGGCAATTTGCAAAATCTTTACAAAGGGTTTTTGAGTGATGGCGTAGCTCTCCGAGCGCAGCATCCTGGCATTGCCCATCCAGCCGGTAATGGAGATGACGATGATGAGCACGAGCGAGGAAGCTGGAATATAGCTCACTAATGCCAACAGTAGGAAAAAGGTGGGAAAAGTGAGGAAAAGATCGACGATAACGACAAAGGCCTTATCCACAATCCCGCGAAAAAATCCCGCACTTACCCCCGCTATCAGTGCGATGAATGAGGCTATGAGGGCACTCCCTACCCCGATGAGGATGGAGTTTTTACCTCCAGCTATGATACGCGCCAAAAGGTCGCGCCCCAGCCTGTCTGTGCCGAAGGGGTGCTCCAAACTTGGTGGCAGCAAAATAGCGTGGGGGTCGAGTCTGTAAGGAGAGACTGTATAAAAGTACTGACCCAAAAAAGTAAGCAGAAGGATAGCCACTAAAACTGCGATAGAAAAAATCGGCTTTCTCATTGGTAGAAACTCAAGCTGCTTTTGCCATATTTGCGTTTTTTATAGAGTTCGTAGTTGCCAAGCTTTTCGGGAAAATCGTAGCTCGTCATATGCTCGACGATGATGGACTCTACCACTTCTTTGGGGATTTTTTTGATGAGATTTGCCACCTGTTCATAAATGTCTTCGTACCCTTCTCGGATGCTAAACGGCGGGTCGAAATAGAAATAGGCCTTCTCTTTTTTTCTTTTGAGCTCTTCGATGATATCCCATATCGCATCGAAGGCATCGGCGTAGCGAAGAGAGCAGGATTTCTCATCCAAAGCGCAGATGTTTTTCTTGAGCACGTCGTAGGAATTTTTGTTTTTTTCTATGAAGTAGACTCTCTTTGCTCCGCGGCTCAGCGCCTCGAGGCCCACGCTTCCGCTCCCACCAAAGACCTCGATGAAGTTTTTATCCACGATATCGAACTGTAAGATATTAAAAAGCGACTCACGCAGCAAATTTTTGGAGCTTCTGGTGACCTCTTTGTCGGGCAAACGAATCTTTTTGCCACGATACTTTCCGCCTATGATACGCGTGCTCAGCTCTTTTTTCATCTACGTCCTTTCGGTAAATTCTAACATAAAGATTTTTTGGATAGAATTATAAAAAATTTTCTAAAGGACGCCAATGGCAAAAAAGGTCAATAAAGTCGTTTTGGCATACAGCGGAGGACTCGATACTTCGGTAATTTTAAAATGGCTCCAAGAGACCTACAACTGCGAAGTGGTCACGTTCACAGCAGACATCGGCCAGGGTGAAGAGGTAGAACCTGCACGAAAAAAGGCTTTGCAGCTCAGTATTAAACCTGAAAACATCTTTATCGAAGATCTACGCGAAGAGTTCGTGCGCGACTACGTTTTTCCGATGTTTCGCGCAAACGCCATCTACGAGGGAGAGTATCTGCTGGGTACCTCCATCGCACGCCCTCTCATCGCAAAGCGCCAGATAGAAATAGCGCGCCAGGTGGGAGCGGATGCAGTGGCACACGGTGCTACGGGAAAAGGCAACGACCAGGTGCGCTTCGAGATAGCTTATCTCGCGCTCAACCCCGACATCACCGTCATCGCTCCATGGCGCGAGTGGGACCTGAACGCTCGTGAAAAACTCCTCAAATTTGCCGAAGAGCACGGTATCCCCATCGAAAAGCACGGCAAAAAAAGCCCCTACTCCATGGATGCGAACCTCTTGCACATCTCCTATGAAGGAGGCATCCTCGAAGATCCTTGGAACGAGCCCGAAGAAGACATGTGGCGCTGGACCAACTCCATAGAAGAGGCGCCAAACGAGCCCGAATACATCACGATAGACTTCGAAAAAGGCGATCCTGTGGCCATCAACGGCGAGGCGATGAGCCCTGCCAAACTGCTCGAGACCCTCAACGACTACGGCAAACGTCATGGTATAGGGCGCATCGATATTGTGGAAAACAGATTCGTGGGGATGAAGAGTCGCGGCTGCTACGAAACGCCGGGTGGTACGATCCTTCTGAAGGCCCACCGCGCTATCGAATCCATCACTCTCGATAGAGAGGAAGCACACGAAAAAGATAAGCTCATGCCAAAGTATGCCGAACTCATCTACAACGGCTTTTGGTTTAGCCCAGAGCGCGAGATGATGCAAGCCGCCATCGATAAAACCCAGCAAAATGTCAATGGCACCGTGCGTCTCAAGCTCTTCAAAGGCAATGTCTTTGTCGTGGGACGAAAATCCCCCAATAGCCTCTTCGCCCCCGAATTTAGCACCTTCGAAGAGGATAGCGTCTATAATCAAAAAGATGCCGAAGGCTTTATCAAACTCAATGCCCTTCGCTTCATCATCGAAGGTCACGTAAGGAGACAAAAATGAAAGTGCTACTCATAAAAGATGTGCCAAATCTCGGTAAAGCCGGCGAAGTCAAAGAGGTAAAAGACGGCTACGGCAAAAACTTCCTCATCGCTCGCGGTTTCGCGAAGCTCGCCACGCCGGATGTGATCGAAGCGTGGGAGAAAGAGCAGGCCAAAAGAAAAGAAGAAGAAGCCAAAGAGATAGAGCGTCTCAAGGGCCTCAAAGAAAAGATAGAAGCTACCAAACTCGTTATCCGTCACAAAGCCGGAGCCAACGGCGCGCTCTTTGGTGCCATCACCAACAAAGAGGTGGCAGAGGCTTTGAAAGAAAAAGGAATCGAGATAGATAAAAAGCATATCGACATCCATCCAGCCATCAAGCAAGCAGGTGAATATGAAGTGGATGTGAAATTAGGCCACGGCATCCATGCCAAGCTCGATCTCGTGGTAGAGGCCCAGTGATGTTCGAAGCTACTACGATACTAGGCTACAAGGGTGACGGCATCGCCGTCATCGGCGGTGATGGTCAGGTGACCTTCGGCAATACAGTGCTCAAAGGCAACGCCACCAAAATCCGCACCCTCTACAATGGCAAGATCTTGGCAGGTTTTGCCGGGAGCACCGCCGATGCTTTCAATCTTTTCGATATGTTCGAAAAGATACTCGAAAACAAAAAGGGAGATCTTGTTAAAAGCGTCATCGAGTTTTCCAAAGAGTGGCGCAA
>JALVTF010000050.1 GCA_027024145.1 Campylobacterales bacterium | reverse complement strand
CTACGAAAACCGCCTCAAAGAGGAACCCACATACAGCGGTGTCATCCTCAAAAACTGCGACAATCTCCCCGACAAGCTCTGCAAAGATGCCCTGCGCATCTATATGGAGTTTAGCGAGCCCTCAAAACTCAAAGAGTATGCGAAGCTTTTCGACCTTGGTATGCTGGCGACATTTTTCGAGGTGATGCAGCAAAAGGGGCAAAAGATCGAATATTCCGACATTTTGTATATCCTGCAAGAATCCCCTATGCAGCCAGATAGCAAAGCCTACATCCAGCTTGCCAAAGAGGTCAAGAGCGTTTTGGCACCGGATGAGCGCCTCAAACTCTTTGAGATTCTCAAGAACAAAGACGAAAAGAGCGAGGGGGCCTACCTCTTTACGCTGCTCGATCTTGAGATGATAGACAAAGCAAAAGAGTTTTTGGAAACCGTCCAAGAGGGCGAGCACGAAAACTTCAAAGCCTACCTCGATCTCAAAGAGTGCGGCAGAAACTATCCTCTGGAGCTCTTTGTTTGAAACTCGACTTTTCCAAGCCTCTTTATGTGCTCGCTCCTCTTGCGGGCTACACCGACGTTCCCTTTCGCAGCGTCGTCAAAAAATTTGGAGCCGATCTGACCATCAGTGAGATGGTGAGCTCCAACGCTTTGGTCTATGAGAACAAAAAGAGCCGCAAGATGCTCGAAAAATCGCCGCTCGAGGATCCCTATTTCGTGCAGATTGCAGGGGGCGATGCGGATGTGGTGAAAAAAGCGGTAGAGATGATCAATGAGCTCGCAGGTGTGGATGGCATCGATCTTAACTGCGGCTGCCCCGTGCCAAAGGTTGTCAAACAGGGAGCCGGGAGTGCACTGCTCAAAGACCTGGATCGCTTCAAGCGCATCATCTCCACCATCAAAGAGCACTCCAACAAGCGCTACACCTCCGTCAAAGTGCGCCTGGGATTTAGCGAAAACAACGTCGTCGCCATCGCCAAGGCGGCTGAGGAAGCGGGAGCAGACTTTATCACCATCCATGGCCGTACCAGAAGCGGCGGTTTCAAGGCTCCCGTGAACTACGACGCCATCGCCGAGGCCAAAGCTGCCGTCTCCATCCCCGTCATCGCAAACGGTGACATCACAGATTACGAGAAGGCCAGGTGGGTGCTTGCACATACCAAGTGCGACGGCGTGATGATAGGCAGGGGCGCAGTGGGCAATCCGTGGATATTTTTGCAGCTCAAGCAAGGTAGCGCCGATATCGATGCGGCCACGAAAAAGGCGATCATTGTAGAGCACTTCGAGCAGATGGTGCGCTTTTATGGAGCCTATGGCGTGGTGCTCTTTCGCAAGCATCTGCACACCTACTCCAAAGGCTACGCAGGGGCGGCAGAGTTTCGCAAGCGTGTCAACGAAATCGAGGATGTGGAGCAGATGCGAAAAGCGATAGAGGAGTTTTTCTAAATATTCCCGCTCGCTTTTTTCTTGTACTCTTCGATGGTGGTGAAGATCTCCTCTTGCGGCGGCGGTGTGAAGGCTGAAGAGAGGTCTTGGGCGTCGATGGCTTTTTGGAAATCCTCTTCACTTTGGATTTCACCCTCTTTGAATTTGCCGAGCAGCACGTTGGACGTACCTATGATGACCAGATAATCGATACCTTTGAAGGAGATGAGAGCGATTTTGTTCTTTTCATCCAGCGGCTTTTCGAAGAGGATACGAAATTCGGCGCCCGTGTCGTTTGCCACCACGATGCGCTTGGTCTTTTTGGGCCTTGAGGCAGCGTAGCGCAACGCCAAAAGAAGAGCGATGAAAAGACCCGCTATCCCGATGGCCCAATAGAACCAATCAGGCACCGACCAATGCACGGAGGATGTGGTATGGCCAGCGGTTTTGGGCTTGGGCAGAAGCGAAATTTTGAGGCTAAATCCATCTTTGGACTTGAGAGCCATCAATTTTGGATTGTTTGTGGTATAGATGGCGATGGCCGCACCCAGTTTCGTGGGATGCACATCGATTTGGTAGGCTATTTTGGAAGAGAGTTTGCGCTGCCATGGAGCGAGAATCTTGACGTTTTTGAGAAGCAGCACGATTTTATCTTTCGCTCTTTTTTGTGCTATGACGCCATCGAAAGGGACGTCAAAATTGAGAATGAGATCGACTCTTTGTGGAGACTCTTTGACATTGAGATTGAGAATCATCGTGGCGAAGAGATTGAGTGTGACAAGGAAAATCACTATGAGTTTTTTCAAGAGCGCTCCTTCTTGTAACCACCTCATTATAGTAGTTTTTTCATAAAATGCGAATAAATGTGCTCCAAATTTGTAGTATAATCCCAAGCAAAAAGGCATGGCATGGATCTTGTGCTCGTGGGCATAATGGTGGGGTTCCTCTCAGGATTTTTCGGCATAGGAGGCGGGACTATCCTCGTGCCGACACTCATGTATCTGGGATTCGATATCAAAGAGGCCGTGGGGATTTCTGTCACCCAGATGGTCTTTAGTTCCCTCTTTGGCTCCTATCTTAATTTTAAAAAAAATATCTTCAAAATCCATGAGGGGCTTGCTATCGGGCTGGGAGGATTTCTGGGCGCACAAGCGAGTGGATGGTTTTTGAGCGTCGTGCCCAGCAAGGTGCTGGAGTGGATGTTTTTTGGTTTCGTGGCCTTTGCGCTCTATCGCTTTTTCAAAGCGCCTGTGCAGATAGGGCAGGCCAAGGATATCCCGACCCCTATCATATTCCTCACAGGTGTGGTGATAGGGATGTTCGCCATTAGCATCGGGGTAGGGGGCTCGATCCTCGTGACACCGATTCTCGTGGGATTTTTCCATCTCGATATCAAAAAAGCGGCCTCCATGGGGCTCTTTTTCGTAATATTCTCTTCCATCAGCGGCTTCATCTCGCTCTCGCTCTTTGGTCATATCGACTATCTGCACGGCTTTTTGGTGGGAGCGAGTTCGCTTATCGGTGTCTATTTTGGTATAAAGTTAGCGCACAGAACGCACCACGCCAAATTCAAAAAGCTGCTCATGGTTATCTATATCGTGATTTTGGCATTGGTGCTGAGAAAAATATTTCTTTGAGGAGATAGATGGACAAGATAAAAATTTACGGTGCCAAACAGCACAATCTCAAAAATATCGACTTAGAGATTCCAAAAAACAAGCTCATCGTCTTTACGGGGCTCTCTGGAAGCGGCAAGAGTACGCTTGCGTTCGATACCCTCTACGCTGAGGGGCAGCGCCGCTACATCGAATCACTTTCCAGCTACGCGCGCCAGTTTCTCGACAAACTGGACAAACCGGATGTAGACAAGATCGAAGGTCTCACACCGGCCATAGCCATCGAGCAAAAGACCACCAGCAAAAATCCACGCTCCACTGTAGGGACAGTGACGGAGATCTACGACTATCTGCGCCTATTGTATGCACGCGTGGGCACGCAGCACTGCCATCTGTGCGGCAAGCCGATTTCGCATATGACACCAAGCGACATCATCGAGCAGGTCCTCGCTCTGCCCGAAGGAGCCAAGCTGGTTATCACCGCGCCGCTGATAAAAGAGAAGAAGGGAAGCTTCGCGGATCTTTTGGAGAGCCTGCGTCAAAAAGGGTACGTGCGTGCCATGATCGACGGGGTGATGGTGCGCCTCGATGAAGAGATAGAGCTCTCCAAAACCAAAAAACACACCATCAAAGCCGTCATCGACAGGGTAGTGGTCAAGGAGCAAAACCGCCAGCGCATCGCGGAGGATATCGAAAAGGCCCTGGGGCTAAGCTACGGCGAGGTGGAGGTGGACGTGGTCAACGCCGAGGAGCTTGGCACCAAGAGCCACTATCACTACAGCGAGCATTTGGCCTGCTTTGATTGTAAAGTGAGTTTCGAGCCCTTGGAGCCGCTGAGCTTTTCGTTCAACTCACCCAAAGGGGCGTGTCCCGAATGTGACGGGTTAGGGATTCGCTATACGCTGGATCTGGCCAAAATCATCGATGAGCATAAAAGCATCGCCAAAGGCGCCATCCGGATTCTCTACGGCTACAACAAAAGCTACTACTTCAGCTTTCTCAAAGCCTTTTGCGAAGCAGAAGGCATCCCCACCGACATCCCCTACGAAGAGCTCGAGGAACACCAACGCCGCGCCATCCTCTATGGTACGCCCACGACTGTGAGTTTTCGCTGGAAATCCCATCGTCTTGCGCGTACCTGGCCCGGTGTGATCAAGATCGCGTACGATATGTTCAAAGATGAAAAGGAACTGGGCGAATATATGAGCGAAAAGGTGTGCGACAAGTGTGGCGGTCATAGGCTGCGACCCGAGAGCCTGGCGGTGCGCGTAGCAGGCAAGGGGATCGGCGAAATCCTCGATATGCCCATCGAGGATGCCTACGCCTTCTTCGCCGAAGAAGAGAACTTCGCATATCTGAGCCCACAGCAGCAAACCATCGCCGCACCGATTCTCAAAGAGATCAAAGAGCGACTTTACTTTTTAGTCGATGTGGGATTAGGATACCTCACCCTTGGGCGCGACGCACGCACCATCAGCGGCGGCGAGTCGCAGCGCATCCGCATCGCCAGCCAGATCGGAAGCGGGCTGACGGGTGTGATGTATGTGCTCGATGAGCCCAGCATCGGGCTGCACGAGCGCGATACCCTGCGCCTCATACGTACTCTGAGGAGCCTCCAGCAAAAGGGCAATACCGTCATCGTCGTCGAACACGACAAAGAGACGATAGAGGCGGCAGATTTCATCGTGGATATCGGCCCGGGTGCCGGTAAATGGGGTGGTGAGGTGGTCTTTGCCGGCAGTGTCGAGGAGCTCAAAAAGAGCGATACCCTCACGGCTCAGTATCTCAGCGGCAAGAAAAGGATAGAGTATTTCAAACGCCGTCCACAAACAGAGTGGCTCCATATCAGAAACGTCACTATCAACAACATCAAAAACCTCTCGGTCTCCTTCCCGCTGCACAACCTCGTGGCCGTGACGGGGGTGAGCGGCAGCGGCAAGAGCTCGCTGGTGCTCCAAACACTCCTGCCCGTGGCCAAGGAGGCTCTCAACCACGCCAAAAAGGTGCGTAAAGTAGCGGGCGTGGAGATAGAGGGGCTCGAAAATCTTGATAAAGTGATCTACCTCGACCAAAGCCCCATCGGCCGCACGCCCCGCAGTAACCCGGCCACCTATACGGGCGTGATGGACGAGATCCGCGCACTCTTTGCTAAGACCAAAGAGGCGCAGCTGCGCGGCTACGGCCCCGGGCGCTTTAGTTTCAACGTCCCGGGAGGGCGCTGCGAGAAGTGTAAGGGCGAAGGAGAGATAAAAATAGAGATGCATTTCCTGCCCGATATCATGATCAAGTGTGACGCCTGTAAAGGTAAGCGCTATAACCCACAGACCCTGGAAGTGACCTACAAGGGCAAGAATATCGCGGATGTACTGGCCATGAGCGTGGACGAGGCGCTGGAGTTTTTCAAAAACATCCCCAAAATCTACAAAAAGCTCAAAACACTGCAGGATGTGGGGCTTGGCTACATTACACTTGGCCAAAACGCCGTAACACTCAGCGGAGGCGAGGCACAACGTATCAAGCTTGCCAAAGAGTTGGGGCGCAAAGATACGGGCAATACCCTCTATATCCTCGACGAACCTACCACGGGGCTGCACTTTGCCGATGTGGATAGGCTAGTGCGTGTGCTCCACTCGTTAGTGGATCTGGGCAACAGCGTCATAGTCATCGAACACAATCTCGACGTGATCAAAAATGCGGACTACATCGTGGATATGGGTCCCGAAGGGGGCAGCAAAGGCGGCAGGGTAATCGCTGCTGGAAATCCGGAAGAACTCGCCGATAATTGGCAAGAGACGGGAAGCTACACAGGGAAGTTTCTCGCCAAAGAGCTCAAAGGAAAATGATGAGAGAAAGCATCGTCAACAAGATAGCCTCTTTGCCGCCGCTGCCAAAGACGTTGCACGAGTTCGATACGGTTTACAACGACGAAAACGTCACCATCGACAAAATCGCCACCATTTTGGAACAAGACCCCATGATCGTGGCAAACATCCTCAAGCGGGTCAATTCACCCTTTTACGGATTGTCGCAACAGATCGAATCTTTGCGCCACGCCATCAGCATTTTGGGTCTATCGGAAGTGCGTGCCATCGTACTGGAAAACTCTATCAAGAAACTGCTCAATATCGATGTAGAGCCCTACGGCGTCAATGCCGAAAAATTCGCTCGCATTTCGCAGCTGCAAAGCTTTTTGATGCAAAAGTGGTATAAAGGTGTCGATGCTGCCAAGGCGGGTTTTTTGTCCTTAGCGGCACTCTTGCAAGAGAGTGGCAAGATACTCATAGCCGACGAGGTGATCAAGGACGATATGACACTGCAGTTTCGCAGCGATCTGGAGATGAGCAACGATGTGGCTGCCGTGGAGCGCAGTTTTGTGGGCGTGAGTGCGGCTGAAGTGACGGCCAAGATTTTCGAGCATTGGCAAATGCCGCAGATGCTGTGTGAGGCGATACGATACAGCGACGATTACAAGCAATCCCCCGAAGAGGTGCAGGAGCTGAGCAGGGCACTGCACATCGTCAAACGTGCCGTGCCTGTCAACAAGCCGCTCTCAGAGACAAGCCAAACGATAGCCAAGAATATCGCCCAAAAAGAGGGATATGACGTGCAAAAACTCGAAGATGCCCTGGTGGCTATCGCACAGCTGTAGCACACTGTTTGGCATCCTCTTGGCTCAGGGCTTTGCCTATGCAGAGTTTTTGTTTTTGCAAAAGATGGATATCGCGTCGTAGCTTGTCTCCGTAAAAGGCTTTTGGAAAACTCATGGCGAAGGTCTGGGCCAGGGCATCGCTTCTGGGGTCTTGCGGATAGCGAGCGATGCAGTGTGGCGCTTCATGGGTTTGGAGGCACTCAAGACGCTGCTTATACACTGCTATGGTGGCATCGATAGCCTGTATCGCATCTTGGCGCCAATCGGATGCAAAGAGGATACATGCGTAGAAAAAGAGAAGAGTTTTTCTCATAGCCACTCCACTTTTGATTGCAATTATAGCAAAGGAGAAGGATGCGCCGTATCAAGGATAGAGCGCTGGCCAAAGGGCTGGCACTTTTTATCGAATACAAACTCAAAGGAATAGGGACGATGATAGAGTGCCATCTCGATAGCGCGAATAGATCGCTGCGTTTTCGCCTGCTTTTGAAGGGCGAAAAGGAACCTATCGACGTGACGATAGGAAAATTTTACATCAAGCCGAATGAAAACGAGAGCGTCATAGAGCTCTACGACATCTCCGCATCTCGTGCATGGATAACCGCCCTGGCCAAGGAATACATCGAAGGTAAGCCCTTTGCTCTGCCACAGCATATCGCTAAAATCCTACATGTCATAGTGTGATATAATCCCTTCTAAAAAGGCTTTCGATGAAGACCCTAACGGTTATCGATACCTTCGGTTTTTTCTTTCGCAGCTTCTACGCTTTGCCGCC
>JALVTF010000049.1 GCA_027024145.1 Campylobacterales bacterium | reverse complement strand
GATACCCCGCTCGATGAGAGAGCGAAACTCCCCCTCTAAAAATTCTCGTTCGATAAAATCTGCCCACAACGAAAATGCGATATCTTCTAAAAACATATATCCTCCCACTTTCCATATTTTCCGCTTTTTTCCAACGCCTTTTCGAGGCGGTGCAAAAACTCCTCACGTGCCATTTCCAACGCACCGAGGCGTTTGAGATGCGCACTGGGCACCTGGCAGTCGATAAAGTCGAAGTCGTACTTCTTGGCTATGTCGCAAAGGCGCACGAGCGCTACCTTGCTGGCGTCGGATACGAGGCTAAACATGCTTTCGCCAAAAAAGGCACCGCCAAGACTGAGTCCATAGAGTCCTCCCACGAGCTCGCCGTCACGATAGGTCTCAATCGAGTGGGCAAAGCCCATCTCGTGCAGCTCGCAAAAAGCTTCGATGAGCTCGGGCACGATCCAGGTCTCTTCGCGTACTTCGCGGCATTTGGTGATGACGCCTCTAAAATCAGTATCGACGCGAACTTCGAATTTTTTGAGGCTCTTTTTGAGCGAGCGAGAGATTTTGATCTGATCGGGAAAAAGCACGAGACGCGGATCGGGAGACCACCAAAGGATAGGATCCTCTTCATTGAACCAGGGGAAAATACCGCGTTTGTAGGCTGCGAGAAGTCTTTGGGGATGCAGATCGCCTCCATACGCCACGATCCCCTCCGGGCTGGCCAGCCTGGGATCGGGGAAGCTGTGGCTGTAGGGGCTGAGCTTCGGTACTATTATCATGCGATATCGAACACCAAGGCATCCTCTTTGGCATCCACCGTGACTCTGCCGCCTTTTGCCAGGCGTCCAAAGAGGATCTCGTTGGTCAGCGGTGTTTTGATCTCATCGCTAATGAGCCGTGCCAAAGGCCGTGCTCCAAGCTCTGCGGAGTAGCCTTTTTGAGCCAGGTATTTGCGTGCAGCCGGTGTGAGCGTAAGAGCGATGCCTTTGTTGTCCAGCTGCATATTGAGCTCTTCGATGAACTTGTCCACGATGCCCTCGACGATCTCGAGGCTCAGAGGCTTAAAGCGCACGATCGCATCGAGGCGGTTGCGAAATTCTGGGGTGAAGTACTGCTTCAAAGCCTCGTCGAACTTGCTCACAGACTCGTTCTTAAATCCCATGACATTGGCTTCCGTGGCGCCTGCATTGGATGTCATGATGATGATCACATGCTTGAAATCGGCCACGTTGCCGTTGTTGTCTGTCAGCGTGGCGTTATCCATCACCTGGAGCAAGATGTTGATCAGATCCGGATGCGCCTTTTCTATCTCATCCAACAAAAGCACGGTATAGGGGTGCTTACGGATGGTTTCGGTAAGCAGCCCTCCCTCTTCGTAGCCCACATAGCCAGGAGGCGCTCCGATGAGGCGTGAGACCGCATGTTTTTCCATATATTCGCTCATATCGAATCGCTCAAAATGCACACCCAATGTGCGTGCCAGCTCTTTGGCAAGCTCCGTTTTCCCCACGCCGGTGGGTCCCACGAAGAGAAACGAGCCTATCGGTTTGTTGGGTGGGTTGAGCCCCGCACGGCTGCGCTTGATCGCCATCGCGAGGACTTCGACCGCTTCGTCTTGACCCAGTACGCGCTCTTTGAGGCGTTCTTCGAGGTTTTTGAGCACCGCGATATCGTCGTGTGTGACGTGTTGCGGTGGTAGTCCCACCATTTTGGCGATGGTATCTTCAATATCGTTGACCGTCACCACGCGGCGTTTTTTGCGCAGCAGATGGAAACTCGCACCCACCTCGTCGATGAGATCGATAGCTTTGTCGGGAAGCTGACGATCGTTGATATATTTATCGCTCAGTTCCACTGCGCTACGCAATGCCGAGAGCTGATACTTCACGCCGTGATGCTTTTCATATTTTTCCTTGAGCCCTTTGAGGATCTTAAAAGTGGTCTCAAGATCGGGTTCTTTGACATCCACTTTGGCAAAACGGCGGCTCAGCGCTCTATCTTTTTCCAAAAAGTTGCGAAACTCGCTATACGTCGTCGCCCCGATACATTTGATAGCGCCACTTGCAAGGGCAGGTTTGAGCATGTTGGATGCATCCATGCTGCCGCCTTGGGTCGCACCCGCACCCACGATGGTATGGATCTCGTCGATAAAGAGCACGGCGTTGGGGATGGCTTTGAGCTCTTCGATGACACCTTTGAGGCGCTTTTCAAAATCCCCACGATACTTGGTACCGGCCAGAAGGCTTCCCATATCCAGGGCATAGAGAGTGGCATCTTGCAAAATCTCGGGCACTTCACCCTGGGCGATCTTGAGCGCGAGGCCTTCGGCGATAGCCGTTTTTCCCACTCCCGGTTCACCCACGAGCAGAGGATTGTTCTTTTTGCGGCGACACAAAATCTGCATCACCCACTCGATCTCTTTGTTGCGGCCTATCACCGGATCGATACGTCCAGCACGCGCTTCTTCCAAGAGATTGACGGTAAATTTAGCCAGATAGGAGTCTTCTTCTTTCTCTTTGGGTTTGCTCTTTTGCGCCTCTTTGATCTCTTCGTTATGAGAGATCACTTCCAAAATATCGAGCTTGCTGATGCCCTGCTCTTTGAGCAGATAGACGCTGTAGCTGTGCTCTTCGTCAAAGAGCGCAGCCAAGAGATCGCCGACGGTGGCTTCCTTTTTCTCGGCACTCTGGATATGACGGATCATGTTTTCGATCACGCGCGAGAGCGCTACCGTCTCGAACGGCTCGCGCACCACGTTTTCAGGCAGAGGCTTAAGCGTGTTTTCCAGATGCGCGATGAGCTTCTTTTTAAGTGTAAGCACATCAGCGCCTACTTCTTTAAGGATCGCCTCCCCTTCGCGCGAATTGAGCAGGGACAAAAAGACATGCTCGACCGTCAGATACTCATGGCGATGGCGCTTGGCATAGCGCACCGCCTCTTTGAAAATTGTGTTTAATTGGTTACTGATCATCACTCTTCCTCCATTGTCGCACGAAGCGGGAACTCATGCGCTCGCGCAAGCTTGTGCACTTGATCCACCTTGGTCTCGGCTATCTCGTAGGTGTAGATGCCACAAAGACCTTTACCCTGTTTGTGGATGGTGAGCATGATGTTCACCGCCTCTTCATAGGTTTTATGGAACACTTCACACAACACATCCACCACGAAATCCATCGTGGTGTAGTCGTCGTTGAGAAGATAGACTTTATATTTTTTCGGCTCTTTTAGCTCCGTTATTTCGCGTGTTTCGGTCTTCGTCGCCACTTTTCTCCCTCTTTACCCTATCTGATTTAATTTTAGTATAATTTTCGTAAAACGCAAAGGACTGCTATGCGCCTCTTTATCACAGCCACCAATACCGGTGTGGGCAAGACGCATGTGAGTGCGCAGTTAGCGAAACTTGCACAGAGTCAAGGTTTGCAACCCGGATACTTCAAACCGATAGAGACGGGGGTAGCGAGCAGTCCTAATGATGGTAGCAAACTTCATGCACTTTGTCAAGAGCTGAATCCAAACTTAAACGATATTCCCCTCGACATGGTGGTACCCTACCAATTCAGCCTCCCCGCAGCTCCTTTTGTGGCAAAAGATAAAGAGATCGATAGCGATTTTTTGGCACAGCGTGCAGAGGAATTGGAGCGCTTATGCGATATTTTGATCATAGAGGGTGCAGGAGGGTTGATGGTGCCTATCGAGTGCGACTTTTTTATGGTCGATCTTATCCAAAAGCTCCGCTCTCCGGCACTTCTGGTCACACCTAGCGAGCTTGGTTGTATCAATCATACACTCTTGAGCTTGGAGGCTTTGCGAAGACGCAATATCCCTCATTTATGGTATGTGAATCTCTATAAGGATAAAGAATCCTTCTTCGAGGTCACCGCTCCCTTTTACGAGCGGTGCTTGGGCGAGGTGCCCCTTGACCTCGCATCAGTATTCGATCGTTACCGTCACGGGGATTTGGCGTAGAGGTCTGTCAGAATATTTGACGATTCTATGCCCCATGAAATGGGCGATATTTTTATATTCCGTGACGAAATCGTGCTCTTTTTTGTACTTGGTGCGGCAGCGTTTGACGAGGCGATATCCTGGACGTGCATTGCGCTCGGCAAGATTTTTGCCGATAAGAGTGCCGATCACCGCTCCCCCGATGGTAGCTGCCGTCTTACCGCTTCCGCCTCCGATCTGGTGACCGATGATACCGCCGGCCGCGCCACCGATGACCGCACCCACCGTACCGTCATCTACAGTCGCGTTTTCGGGCACCTCTTCCGTCCAGCACTCCTTGTAGGGGGTTTCGCGTATCACTTCACGCTGTATCTCCACACTTCTTGCCACAGGCACATACTTTGTGAAGGTGTAGCTTTGCGCCCAAAGTGTCGAGCCAAGGAGTGCAGCGAGGATAACCATTCTCTTTTTCATCGTCCCCTCCTTTGTATTTTTGTATAATATACCAAACGAATGTGAGGCAATCGTGAAATGGTAAAACATCTCATCACCACGCAAGATTTTAGCAAAGAGGAAATCCTCAAGCTCTACGCTCGCGCCGAGGAGTTTCTCACATCTTCGCCAAAAACGCTATCAGACAAGCTCATCATCACCATTTTTTTCGAAAACTCCACCCGTACGCGCAGTAGTTTCGAAGTGGCCGCCAAGAGGCTCGGAGCCGAGGTGGTGAGCCTCGATGTGGCAAAAAGCTCCACCAAAAAAGGCGAAACCCTCTTCGACACCGCGGCCAATCTCGATGCCATGGGACCGCATGCCATCGTGGTGCGCCACAAGAGCGCCGGTGTGCCCAATATCCTGGCGCGCCACGTCAACTGCTCCCTCATCAACGGCGGCGACGGTGCCCACGCTCACCCTACGCAGGCACTTTTGGATCTTTTTACTATCCGGCGTCACCTGGGCGATGTGGAGGGCAAAAAAATCGCCATCGTAGGCGATATCAAAAACTCCCGCGTAGCAAACTCCAATATAGAGCTTCTTACGCGCTTCGGCATGGAGGTGATTTTGGTAGCGCCTCCCCAGTTTTTGCCAAGCATCGATCTGCCCTATACCTACAATATCCGAGACATTATCGACGAAGTGGACGTGATCATGAGTCTGCGCACCCAGACCGAGCGCCACAAATATCCGATATACGCGAGTCTGCGCGATTACGGCAACGACTTTTGCATCACCCGCGAGCTCATAGGCGACCGCGACCTCATCATCCTGCACCCAGGCCCCGTGCATCGCAACATCGATATCAGCGACGAAGTGTTGGCAGATCCTCGCTGCAAAGTGCTCGAGCAGGTGCGCAACGGCGTAGCGGTACGCATGGCGGTGCTCGAGACGCTCATCAATGGATAGACTCTCCTACTACGCCGCGCGGCGTATTCCCTTTCTTTTCGTCATCGACTATACAAAGCGCCATATCTTCGCAGAACCACTCGAAAAGCTGCGCAACATCCACTTCAAAGTCCCCGGTTTTCGCAACTACTCCCTGCCGCCAAAAATCTATCCCAAAATAGTGGAAAAAAATCCCATCTCCTTCGTGAACTACAAAAAAGCTTTCGACTATGTCCAGCATGAGATTCGCGCAGGCAATACCTATCTCCTCAACCTCACTTTCCCCACGCCCATTCGCACCACCCACAATCTCGAAGAGATCTTTTTTGCAGTACAGGCCAAATTCAAACTCTACTTTCAAGGACGTTTCATCTGCTTTTCGCCCGAGCGCTTCGTGCGCATCGCAGGCGATACCATCGCTACCTACCCCATGAAAGGCACCATCGACGCTACGCTCCCGAATGCAAAAGAACGTATCCTCGCCGATGCCAAAGAGATGGCTGAGCATGTGATGGTCGTCGATCTCTTGCGTAATGACCTCTCTATGGTGGCTTCGCACGTACGTGTACAGCGCTTTCGCTACGTCGATAGGATTCGTGCCGGTACAAAGGAGCTTTTGCAAGTATCGAGCGAAATCACCGGCAAACTTCCCGATAATTGGCGGTCGCGTCTTGGCGAGATTTTCGATGCGCTCTTACCGGCCGGGTCCGTCACGGGCGCCCCTAAAAGCTCCACCTGCCGCATCATCGAAAAGGCCGAAGGGTATGAACGAGGATTCTACACGGGGGTCTTTGGGTATTTCGACGGCGTTCATCTCGATAGCGCCGTGATGATACGCTATATCGAGCGAACGCCCCAGGGGCTGGTCTATAAAAGCGGCGGCGGCATCACCATCGATAGCGACGCTCGCAGCGAATACCGAGAGCTCATCGACAAGATCTATCTACCGCTGTAGCGATCTCGCGCAAATAGCGTGCCATAATTCGATCGAGGGCTGTTTGTAGACTCGAACCCACTGCTTGATGGAGCGTGAAACCGCTACGCTGTGATCCTATATGTACCACTCCCTGCAAAACGAGGCTGTGACGAGCACGGTCGTAGTAGAACTCTTCGATGACGATGCGCACGATACGATCGGGCTGACTTCGCACATCCCACGGATAGCCAAGCACCTGTGCTTTTGGAAAAGCTCGGCGCAAATAGGAAATGGTGGTATCGGTAAAGAGCTCCTGGGGATCTTGCGCGAAGATGAAATCTTCCATATAGCCGGCACGCACGCCATCGCGATAGAGCAGTTTGCCCACGAGGGCGTATTCTGGCAGCTGCACATCTGTGACTCCGATGGTGCAGGCTTCTTGATGCACGTGCGCCGGCTTCGGAGGTGCGATAAAGTAGTAGCTTTTGGTTCCGCATCCGGCAAATAGCAGCATCAAAACGAGTACAACCCAGCGCATCTAATCTCCAAAAATGATGGTGTTCGGTTTTTTATAGATCTTTATCAGTACCTTGTTCAGCGACTTGGATGCTCTATCGATATCTCTCAGCGTCGCCTTGAGCTGCTCGTGAAAGAGCGACTTGTCGCCATAGGCCTTGGTGGCTTTTTGGAGCGTTTGGATGGTCTGTTGCAGCTTTGTGAGCGTGGTGTTTAGTTGTGCAGGCATCTCTTTCGTGGCGTTTTGTTCCAAAAGCACTCTGGCTTGATGGGAGGTGCGCCTCAATTCTTGCAAGAGCCCTACCAAAGGCTTGCGCGCCGATTGCATCGTCTGGGTGAATGAATTCACAGCCTTTTGCAGCGGCAGTTTTTCGAGTTTTGCGAGTATCGCATCGATCTTAGCCATGAGGGCTTCGCGCTTGGAAGCGGTGGTGGCCAGTTCGTAGCCCGCGGGTGAACTTTGGAGGCGATAGCCTTTGTGCGAAAAATCCAGCACGATGCGTCTGGCGTCTGTGAGAAAATTCGCGCTCTCGATATGGGCTGCAAGCCCCTGTGCTGCAAGACGGCGCAAAACCTCTATCCCCGCTCGCTTGCCGGCAAATGCGTTGATATCGATGTCCGCTCGCACAATCGCCGCCACTTTGTGCGTGACTGGATCGATCTGCGCATGCACTCCTCGCACTTCACCCACTTTGAAGCCGTTATAGTACACACCCGTGCCCACTTTGAGTCCGCCGTCGATATCCTCAAAATGCATCACGAATTTCGCAAATTGTGGCGGCTTTTTGCCCAGACGTTTTTGCATCGCATCGGCATAGGAAGGATAGAGATAGAGAATGTTTTGGGAGCGCGAAGCGTTAGGCTCAGGCGTGGTGAAGGCCACTCCGCCCAAAAGCAGCTGCGAGAGCGACCCACCACGCAGATGCAACTCACCGTCTTCCATGCTCACATCTACCGCCTTGATGTTGTAAAAGCGCGTAGAGTCGTTGACGAGCTTGTCATAGGGAGACTTTACAAAGACGAAGAATCCCACGCCTTGACCGTTTTTCGTCAGTTCTACCTTTTTGATGCTTCCCACGCGAATATCTTTGTAATAGACAGGCAATCCCTCTTGCAAGGCATAGGAACTTCTCGCGCGCAGCGTGAAGGTGCTCCCCTTCTCCTCGCCAATAGTAAGCGGAGCCTCTTCGAGACCTTTGAAGCGATACTTGCTCTCGCCGCCGAGCCTACTCTCCATCTGGATATAAGCTCCGCTCATGAGCGCATCGAGACCCCGCACCTTGCCCAGGCCGATTTCGGGTTTGACGATCCAAAACTTGGCGTGTTCGTTCAAAAAGGGTGCCACATCCTCGTTCATGCGCACGTACACCACCACCCCTTCGCGCTTTTTGAGGATCGCGATGCGCTCCACCGTGCCCACTTTCACATCGCGGAACTTGACGATGGACTGCTTGGGCTCGAGCCCTCCGCTGTTTTTAAATGTAATTTCGATCATAGGGCCCAGCTTGGAGTAGTATTTGTATATCATCCAGCCGCCTATGAGCAGTGCCACGATGGGCACGAGCCAGACGACGAAATGGACTTCGCGTTTTTTGATCTTCACTTCGACGACATCATCTTTTCTCACACTCTTCTCCTAAAAGCCTGGGATCGAGAACGTTCGCGCTAAGAATTGTCAGCACCACCATCAGCGCAAAAGAACTCACCCCTATTCCAGGGATTATAGCTATATTTTTGAAATGTATCAAAGCCACGAGAATCAGCACCACGAACACATCTATCAGCGACCAGGGCCCCGTGAGCTCGATGAGTCGGTAGAGCATCACCCGTTTTGCGATGTTTTGGGTTTGACAGCGTGCCAGAGTGTAGTTGAGGTAAAAAAGCACCCCGAATTTTGCCAACGGGATGAAGATGGAGGCGGTAAAGATGATGATGGCCACGGGATAGTCACCGCTTTGCCACATCGCCACGACCCCTTCTAAGATGGTGCTGCCCTGTGCGTTTGCGAATTTACTGGTCAGCAGTACAGGGTAGATATTGGCCGGGATGTAAAAGATTATTGCTGCCAGCAAATAGGCGAGGCTTTTGTGCAGCGACTTTTTGGCCTCCAGTGCGATGTACTGACCGCATCTGCCGCAGTAGCGGGCGTTTTTATGATTGGTGGCTTCACAATAGAGGCACTTAAGATACTCCATAGCGCCGCTCCCACATATCCCATAGCTGCCCTATCGGCACGATACGCACCAATACTATCTCCAAAATGATAAACCCGGCCAATGCCCAAAAAGAGACACTGAAACTAATATGCGCATACTCGTAAATCTTTATCATCGCCACGAGAATGGAGATAAAAAAGATATCGAGCATGCTCCAGCGTCTTATCACAGAGACCGCCAAAAGGAGCGTCTTCGCCGCACTCTTTTCGATACCGCTGACGACGAAGAGCGCAAAGGCGAACAAAAAACTCATCAATAAAAAAGGAAACACCTCGAGGACAAGCAGTGCGAAAAAAGATACAAACAAAAATCCCCTTTGAAAAAGCTCCCAAATCGCCGCAATGAGGCTCAGCTGCGCTTCCATACCGGCGATGTCGATATGCACTATCGGAAAGATATTTATTAGCACGAAAAGCACGAGAGCGCTGAAGCTAAACGAAAGTATCTTCCACTCCATTCCTACGCTGCTCGTATAGAGCATGGCACCGCACTCGGCACATCTGGCCTCCTCTTTTGCCTGGAGAGGAAGTTTTTTATTGGGCGTTTGACAATGGTCGCAAATGATAATGTCTCTTATATATTGCATTAGACAATTTTATCACAATTTAAGTAATACATAATATTCATAAAAGTATAATCTTAGTGTAGCGCACTAAAAGGAGGATTATTATGAACAAATTGGAAGAGAAAATCGCGCTCTACAAAGACAAACTCAAAGAAATAGAGCCCAAGTTCGACGAAGAGCTCCTCGTAGCCGTCACGAAGAGTCTGGGACCTTCTATCTACAAAAAAGATGCCGAAACGGTATCGTGCTCCGATAGCGGTGAACTCGAAAGAGTGAAGAAAAATTTCCTCATCAAGAAGCTCATGATCGATGCAAGCGATGCAGAGCTCGACAAAGCACTCAAAGAGGTATGTGAAACGATGGGCACATCCAATCGCAACAAATATCGCGCCATTTTTTACTATCTCTTGGTCAAAAAGTTTAAAAAAGACGATAGATTCAAAAAGTAACTTCGCGTTGTAGCACTATCTATGCAGCAATTATATGAGAAGTTAGGAGTTTTTTATCTCGGAAAACAGGTAGATACAAACGGTGAGGAGACAGGTCTATTAGAACTTATCAAAAATAAAAACCTCACCACCCATGCCGCCATCATAGGGATGACGGGCAGCGGGAAGACGGGTCTGGGGATCGGGCTGCTCGAAGAGGCGGCCATCGACTCCATCCCCGCTCTCGTCATCGATCCCAAAGGCGACATGGGCAATCTGCTGCTTACTTTCGAAAATCTCTCTCCCGAAGAGTTCGCTCCCTGGGTAGACCCAGCAGAAGCGGCCCAAAAAGGCCTCAGTGTCGAGGAGTACGCCGCCAAAGTCGCCAAAACCTGGCAAGAGGGTATCGAGAGCTTCTACCAGACCAAAGAGCGCATCAAAAGGCTCAAAGAGAGCGCCGAATTTCTCATCTACACCCCCGGCAGCAGCGCAGGTATTCCTATCTCTATCCTCTCATCCTTCGACGCCCCCACAAAAGAGGTGCTCGAGGATATAGATAGCTATACCTACCTCCTCTCTTCTACAACAAACAGCCTTTTGGCGCTTTTAGGCATCACAGAGCAAGCCAGCAGCAACGAAGCGATCCTCGTGGCCAATATCCTGGATTTTTACTGGAAAAAGGGCGAAAGTCTCAGCCTCGAAAACCTCATCGCCGCCATCATCGCCCCACCTTTTAAAAAGATCGGTGTCTTGCCACTCGAGGGCTTTTATCCCAAACAGCAGCGCATGCAATTAGCACTCAAGATCAACAACATCATCTCCAACCCCACCTTCGCCCACTGGATGCAAGGCGAACCCCTCGATATCGGCAAGCTCCTCTACTCTGAGAGCGGCAAGCCAAAAATCTCCATCATGTATATCGCGCATCTGGGCGACAACGAGCGGATGTTTTTCGTAACTCTCTTGCTCAACCGCCTCATTTCGTGGATGCGTCGCCAAAGTGGCACGGCGGCGCTGCGTGCACTGCTCTATATGGACGAGATTTTCGGTTACTTCCCGCCCAACGCCAATCCCCCTTCCAAAGAACCGATGCTGCTTTTGCTCAAGCAAGCCAGGGCCTTCGGTATCGGAGCGGTGCTTTCAACCCAAAACCCGGTGGATCTGGACTACAAAGGCCTCGCCAATATCGGCACCTGGTTTTTAGGAAGGCTCCAGACCAAGCAAGACATCGCGCGCGTCATCGACGGGCTGCTGAAAAACGCACCCGATGCGCTGGATAAAAAAGAGATAGAGACCATCATCGCCAATCTGCACAAACGCACCTTTTTGCTGCGCTCGGTGCACAAGGAAAATCTCGAAATCTTTAAGACCCGCTGGGTGCTTAGCTACCTCAAAGGGCCGCTAACGAAAGATGAAATCGCCAAACTGATGGCGGGCAAAAAAGCAGAGCTCCCCAGCCAAAAGCTAAGCCAGAGCGCACCGAAAATCGCTGCCAAAGCATCGACGCCGCCCATCTTGAGCGACGCTATCGAGCAGCGCTACGATATCTACGACTATCAAGCCCAGCCTATCGAGCTGGCACCCTATTTCGTAGCCAAAGCAAAGCTTCACTATCTCAGTGCTGCCAAGGGGATCGATATCACCCAGGAGCTGGTGTGCGAAGTGCCCATCGAAAACGATCCGGTAGATTGGGAAAATTGCGAAGAGAGTGACGAAAAACCCCTCTCCTCCAAAGCTCCGAGCGGTGCGAAGTTCGGCGCTTTGCCGCCCGGTTTCGCCACACTTCGCTCACTGCGCAAGTTCGAGCGCTCCTTTGCCGACTATCTGTACCAAACCAGACGCCTCGTGCTCTACAAAGTGGCCAAACTCCGCCTCGAATCCGAGCCCGATGAGAGCCTCGAAGAGTTCAAACAACGTGTCGTCGAGGCGCTTCAAGATAGGCTCCAGCAAGAGCGCGACAAGCTCCAAGAGCGCTACGAAAAGCGCTTCGCACGGCTGCATGACAAACTCCAGCGCGCCCAGTACCAGCTCGAAAAGGAAAAAGAGCAGGCCAAATCCAAAACTACCGACACTATCATTTCACTGGGATTGACGCTGCTCGATTCGCTCTTTGGGCGCAAAAAGATCAAACGCACCACTATATCCAAAGCCGGCTCCACCATCTCCAAAGCCAAGCGCGCCTACAACGAATACGACGATATCGCCTACGCCGAAGAGCGCGTCAAAGAGCTCGAAGCCCAGCTCCAAGACCTCGAAGCCCAGTTAGATGAAAAGCAAGAGGAATTAGAAGAGAAATGGAGTCTCGACAATTTCTCCATCGAAGAGTTCTACATCAAACCGCGCAAAAGCGACCTCGACCCCCATATCATACTCATATGGAAACAACTCTAATCTAATTACCCTATACATGACCCAAATAGGACCCCAAATTTTTCATAGATTGAAATAGATTGTACGGGAACATATAGGAATATAGAAATCTTAAAGTACCAATTTTTGGGACTTTTGGAGGTTATTGGAATATCGTGGAATTTAACCTGGTGGAGGTGTGGGGAATCGAACCCCAGTCCGAAAACAACCCGCCATAGGCCTCTACGTGCGTAGTAGCGCTGATTGTTCTCGATCGAAGCAAGGCTCAGCGCCCGAAGCCCGCTTCGATCCAGCCTCGAAGTGTCGACGAGCGGTGAGGCAGCCGCTCATCCGAGCCCTCTGATGCTCTGACCCCGCGAGATCCGAAGCGAGAGGGCACGCTTCGGTGCGAGGGACCCAGTGTTCTTCTTAACTTACGCAGCTACAGCGTAAGCGGGTCTGTAATCTGTATTGTTTGCGTCTATTTTTTTGAGGAGTTTTTACGGCGTTCCTCAAGCCGGCACGCAACCTATGACAGGCTGCTCCCGTCGAAGCCATGTCACCCCCAAGTCTTGGGGCAACCGGTAGAGACTTAGGAGTTTATGAGTTCCTTAATCTTTCCTGAGAGCTCGGCAATTTTAGCAATTTTTTGGCTGTTTGTCAAGTCTTCATCCAAAAGTATCTTCACAAACGCGCTTCCTACGATGACGCCGTCCACGTCTTTGGCCTTCTCTTTCGCTGTCTTTTCGTTCACACCGAAACCGATATAGACCGGCGTGTCGGTAGCTTCGCGTATCCAGCCGATGACATCGCCCAGGTCTTCTGTTTTCTCGGCACCCGTGATACCGGCGTAGGCTACGAGATAGACGAACTTTTTAGCGTCTTTGAGGATTTCGGCGATGCGCTCTTTGCCATCGGTGGGTGCTACAAAATCGATGAGAGCCATATCGGCCTCGTCGAAAAGCGCACGATACGCCAAAGACTCTTCATAGGGCATATCGGGGATGATGAAGCCGCTCACACCCAGCTCTTTGGCCTCCTGGATGCTGCGCTCCATCCCACGATGATAGAAGGGATTGAAGTAGCCCATCCAGAGCGTATCCACCTCTTTGGCCACTGCTTCGGTGATGGCCAGTACGTCTGCAAACTTGAAACCCTTTCGCAAAGCTCTGACGTTGGCTTCCTCGATAACGGGACCATCCGCTACGGGGTCGCTAAAAGGGATGCCCAGCTCCACGCTATCGAGCCCCTTTTCTTTCATCGCCAAAATCAGATCGATAGTAAAGTTTCGGTCGGGATATGCACTGGTTATGTAACCTACGAGTCGCTTCACAGATACACCTTTTGTGTTTGTTTGTAATTATACCCATTTTTTGCTAAAATCGATGTAGTTACGCAGGGGAGGATCGATGGCCAAAAAGCATACCGTATCTACCATAATAGCGGCTAAAGGCAAAGAGAAGCTCGTCATGATCACAGCCTATGATGCACTCTTTGCCAAACTTTTTGCTCCCTATGTGGATATGCTGCTTGTAGGCGATAGCCTCAATATGATCTTCGCAGGGCGCCCCGACACCCTCAGTGCCACGATGGATCAGATGCTCTACCACACCCAGGCGGTCTGTGCTGGAGCACCCGATGGTTTCGTGATTTTCGATATGCCCTACGGCAGCTACACTTCCAAAGAGACAGCCCTCGCCAATGCCTTGCGCGTCTACAAAGAGACGGGAGCAGACTGCGTCAAACTCGAAGGCGGCCGCGAAAAGGCCGAAATCATCCATCATCTCGTGCAAAACGGCATCGCCGTGATGGGCCATATCGGCCTCAAGCCCCAATCGGTGCGCGCAGAAGGCGGCTACAAGGTGGTGCGCCACATCGACGGTCTCCTCGAAGATGCTAAAGCCCTCGAAGATGCCGGGGTTTTTGCAATGGTGCTCGAGGGCACCCAAAGCGACATCGCCAAAGAGGTATGCACAGAGGTGAACGTCCCCGTCATCGGTATCGGTGCGGGCAAGGATGTGGACGGCCAAGTTTTGGTCTATAGCGATATGTTGGGGTTTTTCGAAGATTTCAAACCCAAGTTCGTCAAGCGCTACCTCGATGGCGCGAGTCTCGTACGCCAGGCCGTACAAACCTATGCCAAAGAGGTCAAAGAGGGGATCTTCCCGGATAAGGATCATAGCTACTGATGGAACGTATCGTCGAAGTGGAGAAATTTAGCGAAGAGAGTAGCTTCGAAGTGAGCCTGCGTCCCAGCACGTGGGACGAATACATCGGCCAAGAGAAGATCAAAAAAAATCTCAAAGTCTTCATCCACGCTGCCAAAAAGCGGGGCGAGAGCCTCGATCATATCCTCTTTTTCGGTCCTCCGGGGCTGGGTAAGACCACGCTTGCCAACATCATCGCAAACCAGATGCAAGCAGCCATCAAGGTCACCGCCGCTCCTATGATCGAAAAGAGCGGCGATCTGGCGGCGATCCTCACGAACCTCGAAGAAGGCGACATCCTCTTTATCGACGAGATCCATCGCCTCAGCCCTGCCATAGAAGAGATCCTCTACCCCGCCATGGAAGATTACAGACTCGACATCATCATCGGTAGCGGTCCGGCAGCCCAAACCATCAAGATCGACCTGCCCCGCTTCACCCTCATAGGCGCCACCACGCGTGCCGGAATGCTCTCCAGTCCCTTGCGCGATAGATTCGGAATGCACTTTCGCCTCGAATTCTACACGCCCGAAGAACTCGCCATGATCGTGGCAAACGCCGCGGTAAAACTGGGCAAAGCAATCCACGAAGATGCGGCTTTGGAGATCGCCAGGCGCAGCCGTGGCACGCCACGCATCGCACTGCGGCTCCTAAGGCGCGTGCGTGATTTTTCGGATGTGGCAGAAGAAGCGGCTATCACGAAAGAGCGCACCCTCGAAGCATTGGAGGCTCTGGGCGTCGATGAGCGGGGATTTGATGAACTGGATCTGCGGCTGCTCAGACTTTTGGCCGAAGCGAAAGGGCGGCCGCTGGGGCTGGGCACCATTGCCGCGGCACTCAGTGAAGACGAGGGCACCATCGAAGATGTGATCGAGCCCTTTTTGCTGGCCAACGGCTACATCGAGCGCACGGCACGCGGACGTGTAGCCACGCCCAAAACCTACGAACTCCTGCGCCTCAATCCCAAAAAACAGGCGACGCTCTTTTAGGGGAAATATGAAACCGATACACTTTATTTTGCTGCTGATTCTCGTCATCGGCTACTACCTCTATCGTGTCTTTTCTCCCTATTTGGGGCCTATCACGATAGCGGTGCTCCTCTCTTTGGCGACTTTTAAGATGCACAGCTATTTCTTGCGCAAATTCCCCGGTCGCATCCTGCCGGCTACGCTCAGCACCGTGGTCTTGGCGGTGATATTTTTCGCACCCATCATCTATCTCATCACCAACGCTGCCACCTTCGTGACGCACATCGATTTCGGTCTTATCCAAAAGTCCGTACATGAAACGAAAGCCTGGATAGAAGATTTCATTCAGACACATCACCTGCTCAGCGGTACCACTCCGAAGGAGTATCTTGCCAAACTCGATGCAGGCGACATCGTCAACTTCATCATCCAGACGGCTACGTACCTGGGCAAAAAGAGCGCCAACTTTTTAAAAGATATCGTGTTGATTTTGATCTTTTACTTTTTCGCCAATCTCTATGGAAGAGACATGCTGCTCTACTTCCAGCGCATCATTCCCCTCAAACCCGAAGACAGCAAGACTATCTTCGAAAATCTCGCGGGTGTGATGGGTGTGGTCTTTAACTCCATCATCGTGACGGCACTCTTCGAAGGAATCCTCTTTGGCATCATCGCCCAAATATATGGCTACGATGGTTTGATGTTCGGTATCCTCTATGGATTCGCTTCTCTCATCCCTGTGGTGGGTGGTGTGATCATGTGGCTGCCGCTTGCGATCGATCGCTACTTCGCCGGAGACACTACGGGAGCCATCGTCATAGCCCTCTACTCCATCATCGTCATCTCTATCGTCGCGGACACCTTTATCAAGCCGGTCATCATCCGCTATATCGACAGCGTGATGGTAGAGAGCGTTCATATCAAAATCAACGAACTGCTCATCTTTTTCTCTATCGTCGCAGGACTTTCGAGCTACGGCTTTTGGGGTATGATCATAGGCCCGGCGGTGGTGACGCTCATGATCAGCCTGCTTAATCTCTACCCCAAACTCGCCAAAACGAACTCTTAGGAGCGACGCATATCGGTATCGCGGCCCCGTTTTTTCATGTACTTGATCACCACATAGGGAATCAGTGCCAAAATAATCATAAAAACGAATGTGGCATAAAGCCCAATCATATGGGTATCACTCATAGACTCTCCTTTTTGCTAAATAGATATAGAGTATTGCGCTCGCGACCATCATCGCGATACAAAGAATCTGCCCCATCGTCATCCATCCGCAGCAGATAAACCCCAACTGCACGTCGGGTGCGCGGAAAAATTCGATGAAGAAGCGAAAAAGCCCGTACAAAAAGCCATAGAGCACGATGAGCTCGCCATCGAAGTGTTTGCGCTTGCGATACCAAAAGAGAATCACGAAAAGCACCAACCCTTCGAAAAATGCCTCGTAGAGCTGTGAAGGATGGCGCAACACGCCGTCCACGTAGATTCCCCAGGGCACATCGGTAGCGCGACCGATGAGCTCTTGATTAAGAAAGTTGCCGATGCGGCCGAAAATGTAGCCTATCGGCACCGAAACCGCCACGAGATCGAGAATCTGCCACATGTTTTTGTGATATTTCTTGGCAAACAGATAGGTGGCGATCAAAAATCCCACGATAGCGCCGTGGTAGCTAAACCCGCGGATACCCACCAAATGGCCGTTGAGAAAGGGATTGAAAATCTGCCACGGGTGTGTGAGGTAGTATGTGGTGTGCGGATCGTAAAAGAGGATAAATCCCAGTCTGGCACCGAGGATCACCCCGATTTCGGCCCAGAAGAAGTAGATTTCGAGCTCTTTTTTGCTAAAAGGCAGATGATCGTGGCGCACGAGCCACTCTGCAAAAAAAAGCGCAGTCAGGAGCGCCAGCACGTACATGATGCCGTACCAGTGCACCCCAAAACCGAAAATATGAAAGGCTATGGGATCGAAATGTTCGTAGACGTGGCGCCACCACTCCATGGGATTCCTTGAAAAAATTTCAAGGAATTATACCCAAAAAGGTTAAGCGGCGCTGCGTTCCAACTGAGGCTGATCTGCTTGGAGATCGGGGGATTCTTCGCCATATTTCTCTTCATAGAAATCCAAAAGCTTATCAAGCAGTGCAAAAAGCTCTTCGGATGTGGATTCGAGACGTTTGAACTCTTCGAAAATCTCTTGCTGATGCTCCATGAGATACTCTTCGAAATCATCGCGATTGACCAGAGCGATGATGCGTTTGGAGTAGTCGTGGATGATTTTGTGCGGACGCTCTATCTGTTTATAGATTTCGTTGTTGCCGTAGATTTTTTGTCCTTCGCCATAGTACCATTTACCGAAATCGCAGTGGTGATCATCCACATACGGCGTCTCCACTTTGCCGCTAAAGAAGTTGCGATAGACCACTTTGTTTTTGTAGATGATATGGTCGAGTTTAAATTTGGTGATGATGAGGGTATTTTGGATGAGATTGGCCTGTGCCGTGGTCTTGACAGCGTTTTCGGTAAAATGACCGATAGAAGCTTTAAACTGGTTGAGGATTCCTGCCGAATCGTTGGCGATACGCTCCATCTTTTGAGAGTTTTCGAGGCTTCTTTGGCTCTCTTCTTGCAGCTGACCCAGCACCGCTCGTACATCGTCAGTCGATTTTTGGGTCTTTTCGGCAAGCTTGCGTACCTCTTCGGCCACGACGGTGAAGCCTTTGCCCATCTCGCCGGCACGCGCCGCTTCGATAGCAGCGTTGAGAGCCAGCAGATTGGTTTGGTCTGCGATATCGTCGATGAGCTTGATGATGGCGTTGACGTTTTCCACTTTTTGGTTGAGCTCTTCGGTGACGCGGTTGGACTCTGTGACCATGTTGATAAGGGTGCCAAGTTGACTTACCACCTGATCGAGGATTTTAGTCACCTCTTCGGAATTGTGGGATATCTCTTCGCTGTTTGCCACGATACCTTTGACCTTTTCCACCGAGCTCATGAGATCGTTTTTGATAATGGCGAGGCCTCCGGCCACACCGCCGCCTAATTGTCCCACTTTGGAGTTGAGTTTCTCTTTTTCGACGAACTTCTCTTTGGCCATCATGTTTTCGATCGATTTATTGATAGACGTAGCGATGGTATGAAAGATCCCCTGAAGATTGTCCGCTTTGAGTTTGGTGAATTTTTTGTGCTCGATATCTTTCATGACGCTGTTGATTTGGGAGAGGAAATTGTCCGTCTGTTTCATGAAAGCGAGCAGGTTTTTAGCCATAAATTCGATAACACCGGTATCGTTGATTTTGATATCGTAATCGAACTCCCCGCGCCTCGCTTTTTGCAGCACCGCAGCGAGAGATTCCATCGATTTGCGGATATTGAGCACGCTGATGAAGATCACCAGAGCACAGATGAAGTTGATGATATTGAGCACGAAGATGGAGTTGAAGCCGTAATGGTAAACCTCGTACCCTATCGAAAACGAAAAAAGAACGATCGAAAGGATGTTCGCGTACTGTATCTTTTGGAGGGATGAAAGCTTCATTGCCACGCCTTTTTGCGATTTTTTGCTATTATCGGCGGCGTGGCGATGAAATTTAGCGAAATTGGGCGCTACTCCTCAAGTGCTTCGGCGATGAGTTCGATGGGGTTTTTGAAAACCACGTCGCTTTTGGCTTGCACCAAAGCGTTGCTTAGCTGCACGCGACACGCACTACACTCTGCCGCCACCACGTTCGCTCCCGTTTTGTCGATCATGGCGGCTTTTGGCTTGCCAGCGAGCTCTGTGAGGTGGTATTTTTCCGTCTGCATCGTCACACCTCCAAAGCCGCAGCAGCGATTGGGGTCTTCCATCTCTACGAGCTTGAAGTTTTTTGACAGCAGCGCACGCGGTTCGCGCCAAACACCTTGGACTTTGCGCGCATGGCAGGGATCGTGATAAGTGACGAGAGTATCTAACTTCTTGCCTTTTTGCTCCAAAAGCTTGGCAAGCTCGGTCTTTTCGTAGAGCCACTGGGTGGCGATGAAGATCTTGTCGTTCAGCTTCTTAGCACGCTGGGCCCACTCTTCCTGGCCCCGATTGCGAAAAAAGACCTCCCAATCGTGCTTGACCATTGCGCTGCAGGTGGCTTCGGGGATGATGATGGCTTCCACCTCGTCGATGAAGCTTTCGAAATACTCGATGTTTTTTTTCGTCAGATACTCCACCGTATCGAAATCTCCCGTAAAATAGGCAGGCGCACCGCAGCACAGCTGCTTTTTGGGGATGAAGATTTCATAGCCAAGTTTTTCGAGAATCGTTACGAGGCTATCGCCGATTTCGGTATAGTTGTAGTTGGCCAGACACCCGATGAAGATGGCCACTCTTTTATCGCTTTTTCCCATGCGCTCGGGGTATTTGCGAAGAAAACTCACGCTCTTCATCGAGGGTAGCAACCTGCCCTTTTTAATCATCGGCAGCGAAAAGCGTGCCAAGAGGCCACGGCCTTTGGGATCTTCACTCAGGGCACAACTGCGAAAGACGTAGCCGAGTTTGCTAGCGATATCCATGATGCGTCTGTGACGCAGCAGCCAGAAAAAGGCGCGTTTGTACCATGCGATGCCGTACTTTTTAGCAATATCCGCGCGCACCTCCTCGATGATCATATCGGTAGGCAAGGAGTTGGGGCACACATCCACGCAGTTTGTGCACAAAAAGCAGCTCTCGAAGATATTTTTCGCCTCGCGGTCTAACTCCAAAGATCCTTTTTGATAATCACCCAAAAGCTCGATGAACCCCCTGGGGCTCGTGACTTCATCGGGATTAACCTGGTGGATGGTGCAGGTGGGGATACACTTGCCGCACTTGATGCACGCGTCGCTGATTTTGGTAAATTCGAACACTACTTCACCTCTTTGCACAAAAGTCTATCACCGTAGAGCAAGAAGCCTCGCACTCTCTTGCCTGTAAGTTTTTTAACGCTTTGCATATAAAAAAGCACCTGTTTACGATAGGCACTCTCATCGTGCGGCACTGCGCTTTTATAATCGACGATGATACACTCTTCGCCGCTATCGATGAGGAGGTCAATTATACCAAGCTTTCCATCATTCACGAAGGGGATTTCACGGTATTTGCTTCCCTTAAAGTGCTCTTCAACGTATTTTCGCATCGCCTCGGCATCTCTTAGCATCTCCCCTACTTCCACGAAAGCGCCGTAGCGTGAAGCCGCATAGGCCGCATCGATCTCGAGAGCGCTATGGAGCGCTTGTCCCTTGTAGATAGCTTCGTAGTCGTTTGCTTTATACTCTTCTTCCTCTTCGAGGATCTCCTGCTTGCCGTAGTAGCGAAGATCTAGATCGAAGGGGTGCTGGATCGTTTCCTCTTTTACTTCTTGCGATGGGAGGATCTGGCCGATTTGCACCTCTTTTGCCATCCAAAATCTCCGTGTCTTTGGCTTTTTGATAAGAATCAGCGAATCTTCGGCGCGCGTCATCGCTACGTATGCTACGTTTTCGAGCTCTATGCGCTGGCGCTCCTTTTGGCGATTCAGTAGCGCATCGTATTCCTTATCGAACTTCTCGCGCCCTTTTTGGCGCAGATAGATGCCGTCTATATTGATGCCGTGCTCGTCCAGATCGAAGATGATCTTGTCGCTTCGGCTGCGATCTTGGCCGATAGTGTCGAGGACGATGGTGTGCTTGAATGCGAGGCCTTTGGATTTGTGGATCGTCATCACCTCTATCCCCTCGCCCGCACCGCTCATCTGCACATCGAGCCTATCGATGTTGGCTGCAAACTCCCACAGATCCTTGTAGCGCACCGCCTCTTGGATAAGCAGCTTCACCGCCTCGTCCCACAGTCCGAAGCGATCGGCGATATGGCGAATCATCACTGCCGGTTTTTTGCGCGCCACCTCCACCGCCGGATGGCCGCTGATGGCTTCGAACTCGAAGGCGTAGATATCTTGGGGATCGAGCTGGTATTTCATAAGAGCGATGATGGCGCGCACGTGGGGCTGGTGGATGAGGAGTTTGGATGCGGATGTGCTGGCTTTGTATCCGAGGCTCTCTAAATGGTCGGCCGCTTTGATGATGTCGTTATTGGTAGGTACGAGGATGGCGATATCGTGCGGCTCCACGCCGGCAGTGCGTAGCATCGCAATTTTTTCTTCGAGCGCGTCTAAAAGCTCCTCGCTCTCGCACACCTCCACGTAGCCGCCATCCTTTTTGGCCTCTTGGGGTTTTTCGAGGCGGTGGGCAAAAACTTCGTTCACATATTCTACGATATTTTTTCGTGAACGATAGTTCACATACAGTGGAATCTGTTCCATCGAAAAGCGCTCTATCACATAGTCAAAAAGCGCCGCATTGCCGCCGCGAAAGCCGTAAATCGCCTGCTTTTTGTCCCCTACCAAAAAGAAGCTGCGCTCCTCTTGCTGCCCTATGCCGCTGGCCATCTCCTCTACCAAAGGCTCGATGATTTTCCAATCCTCTGCGGAGGTATCCTGAAACTCGTCGAAAAGGATATGGGCTATTTTTGAATCGAGGCGAAAGCGCAAGAAGTCGCTCTCGATATGCTCCTGGATAAGAGAAAATCCAAGATGCTTGATATCTGTAAAATCGAGGGCTTCGCGCTTTTTGATAAGTTCTTGGCGAAAGCCGGAATACAGAGAAAAAAAGTAAAAGAGCTTCGATAAGAAAGTAGCCTCTTTGCAGCGAAAATATGCGGCTATAGCGCGGCGCAGCTGGGTAAACTCAGCTTGGATGCGCTCCGCTTCCTTGACGCCTGGGATTTTGAACTCCTCGCGAGTTAGCCAAGCAGGAATCGTGCCGCTTTTTGTGTAGAGCACCTCTTCGAGGGTGGTTTTTTTGCAAAACTCTTCTCGTTTTTTCTCGGTGCCGAACGCTTCGATATGCGCAGCGATTTTTTTGTAGGCCTCCATCACCGCCCCCGCGCCGTCGCAGGGTGTAAAATCGAGGGCGGGCAGTTCCTTTTGCTTGGCATACAAAAGCGCAAAAAAATCTTTGAGATTGGCTCTGCCGTACCATTTGGCAAAGGCCAAAAAGGCGCGAAACTCCTCGTCGCTCATACTCTCGATAAATGCTTCGTAGCTCTCCATCTCTTCGATGGCGAAGTCACTCGGCATCGCGATGTAGCCGGCGAATTTGCGCACGATAGCCTGCACGAAAGAATCGATGGTGCGAATATTGAGGCGGGAGTTGAGAAACTGCGTACGTACACTCAGAAGCCGCCTATGGATCTCTTCTGATGGTAGGCCCGAAAGCGCGGTAAGCTGTGCCACCTTCTCCTCATCCAAATTTTCCAAGAAATTGTGAATGCGCGTTCGCATTTCGTTGGCCGCTTTGTTGGTAAAGGTGATGGCCAAAATATCTTGGGGCGAAGCGCCCAAAAAGAGTTTAGCCAGATAGCGCAGCGTGAGGCTATAGGTCTTCCCCGTCCCGGCACTTGCCAGCATCGCTACAAAACGGCTCATTCCAATCCTTTGCAGCCAAATCTGTAGGCACAGTAGCGACAGTACTGCAGGTCCTCGCACTTCTCTGTACGCCTGGGAAGCTCGGCTAAGATTTCGCGCAGCTCCTCTTTGGCATCTGCCACTTGCACCTCTATGCGCTCCTGACGAAAGAGATCGTAAATGAACACTTGATCAGCGTTCCAGATGTAGCTATAAAAGAGTCCCTGGAGCCGCTCGCGTGAAATCCCCTCCAAATCGAGCGTCCCCTTACCAGTTTTGAAATCTATCAATATAAGCTTGCCATCTCTTTGCACTATCCTGTCTGCTTTTGCTTTAAGAGTAAAACCATCGAGGTTTTTTTTCTCTTCCTTTTCCGCTCCCACCACATAACGTAGCTCTTCAAAATCCTTCGCTGCGAAGAATCGGAGTTTTCGCTCCCACTTCGCTTCGGCTACGAGCTGCTCGGTGCGCGAGAGTCCCATCAAAAGATTTGCCATAATCAAATCGCCATACTCTTTAGCGTTTTTGGGCTTAGCAAGTGCAGCCTTATGGATAGCCTCGTGGATGCGCGTGCCGATGAAGGTTTGCTTGGGCTCTTCGATCTTCTTTTCATACTGCAGATAGTAGCGAAGCGGACAGCGCAGGAGCGTTTCGAGTTTGGTGGGCGAAATAGTCGTTGGCTTTTGGATAGGGAGATCCAGCTCCAAAAAGCGAGGCTGTGAGGGCTCAGGCATTAAAACGTTTGCATAGCTTCTCTCATTTTCTTCTTCGATGGCTGCGTCCAATTCACCCAAGAGCCTACTGGCATCCTGCTCGTCGTTTCGGACATAGCACACCGCTGCGCGTTTGGCGCGCGCTAAAAGCATAGCATAGTAGTGCTTTTGGAGCGCCTCTTTGTCGCTCAGTGTGGGCAGGCCGGCCAGTTTTCGCACGCGTGAATCGATGAAGAGATCTTCACTGGCGAGCTTTGGCACCATTCCTTCGTTGAAATCGGGGATGATCACCCCGTCAAACTGCGCACCACGCGACTCCAACACCTCCATCACCGTCACCTTGCCGCCGCGCACGTCATCGAAGCTCAGCTTCTCCAAACGAAAGAGTAGCATCTTAAGAAGCTTCTCGCGCGGCAGCTGCAGTCGCTCCACAAGCCGCTCGAAGCGAAAGAGATCCTCTTCGATGAGGATCTTCTCTTTGGTGTTCGCCAGCTCCAATATAGCGGTTTTGAGTTCCGACCAGCTCTGGGCTTTGTCCAAAAGCCGCTTCGTCTCCTCGTCTAACTTTTGCATGAACTCCTGTTCACCAAGGAGCACACCTTTATAGTAGGCTTCGAGAGTGCGATAAAGATCGCTATAGACGAAGCTCTCTCCCATGCTGAAGTTGAGATTGCCGAGCCGATCGAAAGCTTCGAGATATTCGCGCATCACGGGATCGGGCAGCACCACGGCGATGCGCTGTGGATCGATGCCGCCACGCACGAACTCTTCGATCTTGGCGAAGATGAAGTCTGCCTGATCGATGCGATTGGCAAACCCCTTGGCCTCTATACGATCCACTTTGGGCCCTTCGCCGATGCGCTCCACTTGCTGCATATTTTCGATGCGGTATCGCCCTACTTTTTCGATGCCAAACATCTTTTTGGCGAGAGAAAGGTTGAAAGGCGTCACATCCAGATGGATGGTCAGAGGGGTAGAAATTTGTGCTAAAAGATCGCGATCGAACTTCGTAAGGTAGCCGGCTAAATATATTTCGATTTCGTGAAACTGTGCTAAGTAGTCGAGGTTAATAGAGTAATTTTGCAGTACCAATCGATCCACAAATCTACGAGATGTTAACAGTCGTTCATAATTTGCGAGGAGCTCCTGGAGGATACGGATATGGCGCTCATACTCCGCATAGACATCGTAGCGTGCTAGCTCTTCGAGGGCCACATCCTCTTGCTTCATCTCCAGTAAAAAGGAGTAGATCAGATCCGCCTGGTGCAAGAACTTCTCGAACTCGCTCTCGATCCCAAGGGCGGCCAAATCTACCTGCTTGGCGGCTTCATAGAAGTAGTAGTGGCGCAGCTCCTCGTCGATGAAGATCTTATCAGTAACGATGAGGCGATCCAGAAACTCCCCGATAGTGAGGAGTTTGGGCAGGATCTCGTTGTCGTGTCGTGCGCTATATTCGCGGATTTCGCGGCTTGTGGTAAAGACGAGGAGTTTCATACCGTCTTGCTAAAGACCTTTTTGCCTTCGCCGTGCTTTTTCATATAGGCATCGAAGGGCATCACGATGTTGCGTATGAGCAGCGTCCCCGTGGGGCTCACCTCGATGGCTTCGTCGCTTATTTTTACCAGCTCTTGCTCTTCGAACTCCCGCAGAGCCTCCAGCGCATCGGCGAAGTACTCTTTGAAATCGATGCCAAACTGCTTTTCGATGCGTGGGATGTCGAGCTTGAAGTTTGCCATCAGCTCCATAATCACCGCCTTGCGGATTTTATCGTCCTCACTCAGTTCCACGCCGCGATGGTACGGGAGTTTGCCTGCATCGATGGCGGCCTCGTACGCATCCATCTCTTTGTAGTTTTGGGCGTAGTAGTCTTCGCCTTCACCGATGCTCGTGAGGCCGATGCCTATGAGGTCGGCACCACCTTTGGTGGTGTAGCCTTGGAAGTTGCGGTGGAGCTCTCCCTTTTCGATGGCTTTGAAGAGCTCGTCCTCAGGCTTGGCGAAGTGGTCCATCCCGATCATTTTGTAGCCGTGGCTTGTAAAAAAGTCGATGGTGTATTTGAGGATAGCCAGCTTGATATCGGGGCTTGGCAGTGTGGTCTCGTCAATCTTTCGCATCGTCTTTTTGAGCCAGGGCACGTGTGCGTAGTTGAAGACCGCCAGCCGGTCCGGATCGAGCTGCAATGTCATCTCCAGCGTCCTTTTGAAGCTCTCCAGCGTCTGAAAAGGCAGGCCGTAGATGAGATCGATATTGACACTTTGCATACCGTATTTGCGTGCAAGGTCCACGGCCTGCTTGGTCACTTCGAAGCTCTGGATTCTATGGACTGCTTGCTGGACGCGCTCGTCGAAATCCTGCACACCGAAGCTGACGCGGTTGAATCCCCCTTCGGCGAGGACTTGCATGTGCTCTTCGCTCAAGTGACGTGGATCGATCTCGCAGCTGACTTCCGCATCTGCACTCCAGTTGGGAAAGACCTGCTTGATCGCATCGATGACAGTTCGCAGCTGTTGGGGCGAAAAGAAGGTGGGCGTCCCGCCACCAAAGTGGAGCTGAATCACCTGGCGCTCGGTGTCGAGATGTTTGCGTAAAATCTCCATCTCGCGCAACAGATAGTCGATGTAGCGCTCTTTTTTCTCCTCTTTAGCGGTAAAAACCACGTTGCAGCCGCAAAAGTAGCAGGCACTGCGGCAAAATGGAAGGTGAAAATAGAGCGACAGCGGCTTGCTGCTCTCTTGGTTTTCGAGCTTTTCGATGTAGCGCTCATAGGGAAAATCCTCGCTAAACTCCACGGCCGTGGGATAGCTGGTATAGCGAGGTCCCGGACGAGAGTATTTGACGAACTTTTCAAAATCGAGCATCACTCACCCCCCAGTCGGTGGAAATTGAAAATCGCGCAGGCGCATGAAGAGATTGGGGTGGTTTTTCTTGATATCCTTGACAAGCTTCTTGATATCGATATCGAGAAGGTTTTTGTTCTTGCTCTCGGCCAAGCGCTTTTGGATCTCGTTCATCGCCACCACCCAAACGTCGTTGAAATCGACGGGCAAGTTCTCCAAAATCGCTTTTTCGAGCTTGAGATTGAAATTTTCATACTTCGCTTCGTTGAGAGATTTTATCAGATGTAGGATCGATTCGAGACTAGAGAGCACGAAGACCTGGTCTTTGCTATCGATGACGAACCAGGGTGCTTTGTTTTCCCAGGTTCCTTGCACCAGCTCCAGTGTCTTTTTATTGGGATCTTCAGTATCTTCGAGACGCACCACAGTGACGTTGGTGGGATTTTCGATCCCTAACTGCGATGCCATTTTATTAATTTTAGCTAAGAGATTCTCTCCGCTTATTTTAATCGGTTCCACTTAGCTTCTCCTTTTTCTATCGAGCCAGACCATGATGCCTTTTTGGGCGTGCAGCCTGTTTTCGGCTTCTGTAAAGATCTCATCGGCATGGGCTTCGAAGACCTCTTCGCTCACCTCATAGCCTCTATAGGCCGGCAGGCAGTGCAAAAAGATCGCATCTTCCTTGGCCAGGCGCATCATGGCGCTATCGACGGTAAATCCTGCGAAATCTTTGATACGTTTTTCTTTTTCTTCCTCTTGACCCATGCTGATCCAGGTGTCGGTGGTAACCACGTCGGCATCCCTGACGGCCTCTTTGGGATCATCGAGCAGCTGGATAGAAGCGCCGCTTGCCTTGGCGAATTCCTTTGCATCCGCCACTACCGTAGCATCGGGTTCGTACCCTTTGGGTGTGGCGATGCGCAGTGTAAAACCAAGCTTGCTCGCTAACATCAACCACGAGTGCGCCATGTTGTTGCCATCGCCCACATAGGCGACGATCGGGTCTTTGTCTTTGCCAAACTCGATCATTGTCAGATAGTCTGCCATCAGCTGCACGGGATGGTACTGGTCCGTCAGGCCGTTGATCACCGGTACGTGGCTGTAGGCCGCGAACTCTTCGAGCTTGCTCTGCTCGAAGGTGCGGATCATAACCATATCGCACATGCGGCTCACTACGCGCGCCGTATCTTTCATAGGCTCACCGCGGCCCAGCTGGATGTCGTTTTTGCCCAAAAAGAGGCCGGTGCCTCCCAGCTGATAGATACCCACTTCGAAGCTAACACGCGTGCGCGTGGAACTCTTTTCAAAAATCATCGCCAACGTCTGGTTTTCGAGGTACGGCACGAACTCCTTGCGCTTAGTCTCCGCCTTTATCTGGCGTGCCAGCGCGATCATCTCCAAAATCTCTTCTTTCGTAAAGTCTCTCAGCGTTAAAAAGTGTCTCAATGCATTACCTTTCGCTGCAAAGTAAAAGAATATTATAGCAGTTTCGCAGCCTCTTTGGCGTGATAGGTGATGATGATGTCGGCACCTGCGCGCTTGAAGCCAAGGAGCGTCTCCATCATCACTTTTTCATAGTCGATTACCCCGGCTTTTGCCGCCATCTTGAGCATAGAGTACTCACCGCTGACGTTGTAGACCGCTAATGGCAGCATCGTCGCTTCTCTGATATCGCGCACGATATCAAGATACGCTAACGCCGGTTTGACCATCAAGATATCGGCACCTTCCGTTTCGTCTTCGATGCTCTCTAAGATCGCTTCGCGCCTGTTGGCTGGATTCATCTGGTAGCTGCGCCGATCGCCAAAACTGGGAGCCGACTCGGCCACATCGCGAAAGGGACCGTAGTAGCTGCTGGCAAACTTCGTCGAATAGCTCATGATGGGAATGTGGCTAAAACCTGCTTCATCGAGCCCTGCGCGGATCGCTGCGATCATCCCGTCCATCATACCGCTGGGAGCGATCATATCGGCACCCGCTTTGGCATGCACCACCGCCTGCTCGGCCAGCAGTGCCAAAGTCGCGTCGTTATCCACCGTGCCGAGCCTCGGATCGAGCACACCGCAATGGCCGTGATCGGTGTATTCGCAAAAGCAAAGATCGGTGACCACGAACATGTCGGGATGCGCCTCTTTGATGGCGCGCACGGCACGAGCGATGATGCCATGCTCACACAGCGCCTCGCTGCCGACACTGTCTTTGGTATCGGGAATGCCAAAGAGGATAATGGCTTTAAGACCCAAAGCTTTGAGCTCTTCGCACTCTCTTAGCACCTCATCGATACTCATCTGATAGACACCCGGCATACTGGCCACTTCGTTTTTGACACCTTCGCCGCTGCGCACGAAAAGGGGGTAGATAAAGTCGTGGATATCCAGCCTCGTCTCTTGCACCAGATCGCGCAGGACGGGACTCAGTCTGAGTCTACGAAATCGTTTGAACATGGAATGAACCTTTTTGATATAATTTGCCTACATTTTACCAAAAGTTACAAGATATGGACGTCAAGGTAAGCGAAGTAGCCAATCTCCCCACAAAATATGGAGAATTTAAGATACAGTGTTTTGCCCAAGGGTGCAAGGAGCACCTGGTGATGATAAAAGAGCCGTTGGGCGCGACGCCCGTGGTGCGCGTCCATAGCGAGTGCCTCACGGGTGACGCCCTGGGTAGCAAGAAGTGCGATTGCGGCGAACAGCTCGATTATGCCCTGCACTACATCTCCCAAAAGGGCGGAATGCTCATCTATCTGCGCCAAGAGGGACGCAATATCGGACTGCTCAATAAAGTCAACGCCTATGCGCTGCAAGATAGAGGCTACGACACCATCACGGCAAACCATCAGCTGGGGTTTGCCGCAGATGAGCGCACCTACGAGATGGTGGAGTTTATCTTAGGTTTTTATGGCATCGACAAAATCAAGCTGCTCACCAACAACCCCAATAAAATAGAAAGCCTCAAAGGCGTCGAAATAGTGGAGCGCATTCCCATCATCATAGCTCCCAATCCCCACAATAAAGAGTATCTACGCATCAAAAAAGAGAAGATGGGGCATCTCCTTGACTGACAAGCTCGATATTTTTAGCCAAAAACTCTTGGAATGGAACCGCATCCACAACCTCACGGGCGCCAAGACACCCCAAGAGGTCCAAGCGAACATAGAAGATGCCTTGGGGATCCTGCCTTATCTTCCTGATGGCATCCAAATAGCGCTCGATATCGGCACGGGAGCCGGATTTCCAGGACTCGTGCTCGCTATCGCGATGCCGCAGACTCGCTGGATTCTCGTAGAACCTCGCAAAAAGCGCGCCGCCTTTTTGAATTACATCAAATCGCTCTTGGATCTGGATAACGTGGAGGTCAAGATGGCACGCATCGAAGAGATGGCGCCGCAAACAGTGGATCTCATCACCTCACGTGCCGTGATGAAAAGCGAGGATCTCTTGCACCTGGCAAAACCTTTTATGCATCCAAAAACTATGGTGGCGCTCTACAAAGGTGATGAGGTGACAAAAGAGGTGCAAAACCTTACAAATTATGAGATAATTGACAAAGGTAAAAGAAAATATCTCTTTGTGAAAGGTAAAGATGCTCTTTAAGCTCCTTCTCCTTGGCCTCGTCATTTGGGGGGTCTATCACTTTTTCATCAAGCAAAAGCCGATCGAACACAAAGACAAAGAGGCCGACGTGATGGTGGAATGCGACAAGTGCGGCACCTATGTGAGTAACAAAGAGGCTATCATCAAAGATGGCAAGTACTACTGCTCCAAAAAGTGTGCAGGAGTGGAACAATGATCATTTTAGCTCATCCCAAAATCCCCTCACCTACGCTCATACCGGCTCACAATGCTGAAGAGATCGTAGCCACGCCGGCCGGTAGTGTCGCGCTCATTCCCTATGATCTGGAGCTTCTGCGCTACTGCAGCGACAATGATGTACGAACGGCCGTTCATATTACAGAAGCCGCTCAGTCGGTGTATGCCAACGCATTGGGTGCCGGCTTTTTGCTCTGTGACCTGGAGCTTGCCAAAAAGGTGCAAAAAATAGCCGAAACCTACCTTTTCGATAGCAAAGTGATAGCCATCATCGACGAGCGACTCATCGAAAAAGTGATAGAAGCCGGCATCGACGGCGTGCTGCTACGTAACTACACGCGGGATTTGTGGCGATAGTTTCACGAGCACCTCGTAGCTGATGGTACCAAGCTGGTGCGCCATCTCCTTGGCATCCTCGATGATACAGACTTCATCGGCCCTGCCTGCTAGCGAGAGACTATCCATACTCACCCGACCCAAAATCTCTCCCCCCGCACATGATCGCAGGGCTCGAAAGATCCCATCGGCATACCCCACGTCGTATGTGGAGATTTCCATCGGCTCATTCGCAGCGAAGATGCCGCCGTATCCTACCCGCTCTCCCTCTGCGAGTCTGCGCGAAGCGATGCGCCTCGCCCACAGCGAGAGAACAGGACGCAGCGGCGGCTGATCGAAGATAGCATCTATCTCGAGATACCCATACATCGCGATCCCCACTCTGGCGAAATCATCCATCACACCGTAGCGAAAGAGCGTGGCGCTGTTTGCCGAATGCAAACGCGGCTGTGGGATGCCGTACTCCTCACAAAGCTTTCGCACCTTCTCTTTGATCTCTTTCCAATTCTCCACTTGCCAAAAGAGCTCGCCGCTAAGCTCATCGGCACTGCGAAAGTGAGTAAAGACACCTACAAGCTCCGCTCTGCGATCTTGGATGAGCCCAAAAGCCTCTTCAAGCTCTTCAACCCGGATACCATTGCGGTGCATCCCGCTATCGACCTTGAGCTCGATTTTGGCCCCCTGCGGTGTGTTTCGCAGCTGCTCGATGTCGTTGATTGCGTAGCTGAAACCATCTGCCTGTGGCGTATCGGCAAGGATGATGATGTCGCTCAAAAAGCCTGCTATCCTCTCTGCTTCAGCTCGTGTGCGCACCACCGCCTTTGTGATGCCATACTCTTGCAGCATTTTTGCCATCAGCTCCAGGCCGTGGCCGTAGGCGTTGTCCTTGAGCACCGCCACAACTTTTTCCTTACCGCCGGCACGCTGCGTGATGAGATCTAAATTGTGAAAAAGTGCCGATTTGTCGAGTTTAATATATGCCATACACTTTACTTTTCATAGATTTCTCTTCTATGCCCCAATTTGATTACTTCGATTTCTACTCGCTCTTCATAAATCGTATAGATGATTCTATATTTTCCCACGCGGTAGCGATAAAATCCTGAGAGATCTCCAAGGAGACGTTTTCCTATGTAGGGATCTTTGGCGAGCTTCTCTTCTATCGCTTCGATAATCTGTTTTTGGTGCTGTTTGTCGATTTTTCTAAGATCTTTAACCACACGTTTATCGAAGAGAACTTTATACATCAAGCTCTCTTTTAAGCTCATCGAGCGTCAAGAGCTCTCTTTTTGGATCACTCAAGCGCTCTTTTGCCTCCAATACATCTTTGACATCCTGCAAATACTCACGCAATGCCTCTTTGACAAAAAAACTCTTGGGTCGTTTGGTACGTTTCGCAAGTTTTTCGAGCTCCTCTTCGAGCTCTTTATCGAGTCTGACACTAAGCATCTTCTCCTCCTCATGTAATAATTGTAATACATAGCATACATATTGTCAAATTCCTTTCTCTTTCGCTACCATTGCAATTAAAAAGGCTTGCGATGCGACTACCCGCGGAGTGGGAGCGACAAAAGGCGCTGCTCATAGCGTATCCCCACGAAAAGAGCGACTGGGCACCATATTTAGCAGAGATTTGCAGCTTTTACGACGAATTCATCGCTATCGCAGCGCGCTACCAAGAGGTGATAGTGCTTAGCCAAGAGCCTCTGCGCATTCCAAACAGCCGCTACCCCATCCGCATCGCATCCATCCCCACCAACGACACCTGGGTGCGCGACTACGGTCCTCTCACCCTCATCGAAGATGGCCAAACGAAGCTACTGGACTTCACTTTCAACGGCTGGGGACTCAAATATCCAGCAAATCTCGACAATCAAATGAATCGCCGTCTCTTTGGCACGAAAAAGCTTGGCTTCGTGCTCGAAGGCGGCAGCATCGAATCGAACGGCGGCGGCACCATCCTCACCACCTCGCGCTGCCTCTTAGAAGCCAATCGCAATCCGCATCTAACCAAGAACGAGATAGAGACCTATCTCAAAACTACACTCGGCGCAAAAGAGCTGCTCTGGCTAGACTTCGGCTACCTCGAAGGCGACGATACCGACGGCCATATCGATATGCTCGCGCGCTTCGTCGCTCCCGATACCATCGCCTATGTGCAGTGCGACAAAGGTGACGAGCACTATGAAGAGTTTGCTAAAATGGAGCGTCAATTACGAAGCTTTGGCTTTCATCTCGTGCCGCTACCCTGGGTGAGCGCCAAATACTACGTAGATGAGCGCCTGCCTGCAAGCTACGCCAACTTTGTTATAATAAACGGTGCAGTGATAGTGCCGACGTACGATGACCCAAACGACCAAGAAGCGCTCAAAATCTTGCAAAAACTATTTCCCGATCGCGACGTCATTGGTCTCGATGCGAGCGTGCTCATTCGCCAGCACGGCTCGATCCACTGCAGCTGTATGAATCTTTTCGAAGGAAAGTGATGAGAAAACTTCTGCTTCTCTTTGTACTTTTCGCCTTTGCACTGGCCAAGGAGACGATACTCGTATCCATCGCACCCCAAAGCTTCTTCGTCCAGCAAATCGCAAGAGGTGCGGTAGATGTGGTCACCCTCGTGCCACCCGGCGCATCCCCTGCCACCTACAGCCTGAGGCCTTCACAACTCGTGGCTATCAAAAGAGCCAAAATCTACCTCACCATCGGTGTGCCCTTCGAAAAAGCCCAGATGGAGCGCATCAAGAGCGCAAACCCCGCTCTTCCCATCGTCGATAGCACCAAATATATCCGCAAAGTCCCTATGCAAGCGCATCATCACCACGCTGAGCACAACCAAGAGCACGAAGACCTCGATCCGCATGTGTGGCTGGCACCCAATCTGGCTATAGAGCTTGCACGCACTACTCTCGAAGCCCTCATCACCCTTGAGCCTACTAAAGCAGAGGAGTTTTTGCACAACTACCAAAACCTCGTAGCCAAAATCGCCGCGATCGACGCCAAAATCTATGCCATGATTCTTCGCTCCAAACACAAGGCCTTTTTGGTCTACCACCCATCCTTCGGGTATTTTGCTCGCAGCTACGGCCTGGTGCAGCTTGCCATCGAGAGCGAAGGCAAAGAGCCCAAGATGCAAGAGCTCGCACGCCTCATCCAAAAAGCGAAAAAGCTTGACATCAAGACCATCTTCATCGAGCCGCAATTTCCCAAGCGTTCGGCCAAATTCTTGGCAGTAAAACTTGGAGCCAAAATCGAGGTCATCGACCCACTCGCACCCGATTGGGATGAAAATATCTTAAAGGTAGCCCGTGCCATCGCCGGCGATTGAGGTGCGCGACCTCTACTTCGCATACGACAAAGAGTATGTGCTCGAAAATATCAACATCAATATCGCCGATAGGGAGTTCATCGCCATCATCGGTCCGAATGGTGGCAGCAAGAGCACCTTTTTGAAGCTCCTTTTGGGTCTTTTGGAGCCCACACGCGGAGAAGTGCGCATCTACGGCCAACCGGCATCGAAAATGCGCCACCTTTTTGGGTATCTCCCCCAAAACATCAACTT
>JALVTF010000048.1 GCA_027024145.1 Campylobacterales bacterium | reverse complement strand
ATCTGGCAAAAAAATCCCAAAGAGCTCGAAGAGCACGGCAGTGAAATCGAGCGCTACCTCAAACCCCAAAATCCCACAAAAGCTGTACGTTTCGATACCAATATCGCCAAACTTTTCGTCGAGGGCGCCAAGAAGTTCTTCGACCCTATCCACGGAGGGTTTGGTTCCAAGCCCAAATTCCCCCACACCTCCACCATCAACACACTGCTCGATATCTACCGCCTCACAGGCGACGAGGAGGCTCTCAAAATGGCGGAAGTGAGTTTGCAAAACATGGCCAAAGGGGGTCTTCGCGACCTCGTAGATGGGGGATTTTGCCGCTACAGCACCGATGAAAAGTGGCTGGTGCCCCACTTCGAAAAGATGGCCTACGACAATGCACTATTAACCGAGAGCTATCTCAAAGCCTACCTGACGACGAAAAATGCGTTCTATAAAGAGGTGGCTTTCGAAACGGCCGATTTCGTGTTGGAATTTATGCGCCAAAGCGGGCTTTTTTATAGCGCAAGTGACGCAGACAGCGAAGGGGAAGAAGGCAAGTACTTCGTCTATGGCTACGACGAAATCATCGACAAACTCAAAAAAGACGGCTTCAATGACCAAGAGATCAAAGCGGTCATAGAAAAGCTCGGCATCACAAAGGGCGGCAACTTCGAGGGCAAAAACATCATAAGGAGTGAAGAGCTCGAGCTTTGCGAAACATCCAAGCGGGCCCTCGCAAGCCTCAAAGAGCTACGCAAAGAGCGCTGCTATCCCTTCATCGACAAAAAGGTGCTCACCAGCTGGAACGCCATGATGATCAAAGCTCTCTACCTAGCCGCTCGCATCGAGAGCAAATATTTCGAATATGCCGAAGAGTCGATGGAAAAGCTCTTAGAAAAGATGCTTATCGACGACCACCTCTACCACGCCGCACTCATCGACCAAGAGCCCAAAATCGAGGCCTTTTTGGAAGATTACGCCTATTTGGCGGTAGCTTTGCTCGAAGGCTACAAAACCACGCTCAACGAAGAGTACTTGGCTCGTGCGAATCTCTTGGTCAACGATGCGCTGGCTAACTTCTACGATCAGGGACGTTGGTACTTTAGCAAAGGTGAGATCTGGACCGAAGCCGAACATAGCGACACTTCGTACCCCAGCAGCGCTGCGATGATCACCGATGCGATGATAACGCTGGGCAACCTTGTGGATACGAGATATCTGCACTTTGCCGGCGAGACGATAGAGTTTTATAGCGAAAAGATCTACAAGTACCTGCCTTGGTGCGCCAAATTTGCCGAAGATATCTTGCGCCTCGTCTTCAAGGACCGCATCCTCAAAGGCAGCGCCGAAGCGCTTAGCGGCTGTCCCATCGACGAGGTGCGCTACCCCTTCGTGCTCTTAAGAGCCGAAGAGCGCGAGGATTTTATGCTCTGTGATGCGAGCTCGTGCTATGCGCAGAGCAGTGAATGCAAAGAGATCTTGGAGCGTATCGATGGTTGAGGTAGCGGTACTTGGTGGCGGATGCTTTTGGTGTCTCGATGCGGTGTTTCGCCGCGTCAAAGGAGTAGAAAAGGTAGAAACGGGTTATGCGGGATGCAGGCGTAAAAATCCCACCTACGAACAGGTCTGCACCGGCACGACGCAGTGTGCGGAGGTGGTGCGCATCGAGTATGACCCAAGCATCATCAGCTACGAAGAGCTCCTCAAAATATTTTTCGCCATTCACGACCCCACCCAGCTCAACCGCCAGGGTGCGGACGTGGGCACGCAGTATCGTAGCGTCATCTTCCCCCAAAACCAAAAGCAGCGCCAAATCGCACAAAAGATGATAGAAGAGCTAAGCCCTTACTTCAATAACGCCATCGTCACCACCATCGAAGAGGGAGAGTTTTACCGCGCCGAAGAGTACCACCAAAACTACTTCGATCGCAATCCCCATCAAGGCTACTGCCAGGTGGTGATAGCACCGAAGGTGCACAAATTTTTACAAAACTTCCAAGAGTACGTCGGTGGCTAAGCTGGCGATCCTTTTAGCGCTGCTCTTTATTGCTGCGATATATAAAATCTATCGCGACTATGAGGGAGATAAGAAGAAGTTTGTTCTCGATACGGCGCTGCTACTCTTTTTGCTCTTCGCCACGGGTTTTAGCAAATATGCGCGCGTTTATCTGCCGCTTTTTGTGGCGCACCTCATCTTAGTGCTCTTTGCCTGGGGATACTACTATCTCTATCTTTTCGGTCGCGTACGCAGCATCATCTCCATCTTCGCTCCCCTTCTTAGCATCATCACCTTTTTTATCCTCGGCTACTTTTCCTCGCAGACGTAATCTTTGATGAGCTTGTAGCGCTCCAATTTTTGATCAAACGGCATCGCTCTGTAGGCTGGAGATGGCGATGGCAGATAGTGTGTGGGATGTGGCAGATGCGAAAAGTATCGCTCATAGAGCTGCTGCGCCTTCTTGCCAGTAAAAAAGATGGCTCGGATATTGGGATACTTTTTCACGAGTCCTTCGATATCGTTGGGTGTGATGTTTTTTAGTGAGCTATCGAGGGAGCTCGTGCGCTCGCAAGCACCCACCATATCCCACAGCGCTATACGGTGCTTGCGTAAAAACGCGATTTTTTCTTCATTACACTTGGGAAGCTCTTCATTAAAAAGCGCTGCCAATAGCTTCCAGAATTGATTTTGGGGATGGCCGTAGTAAAAGGCGTTTTCGAAGGATTTGATGGATGGGAAGGTTCCGAGGATGAGAATACGAGAATCATTATCGATGATGGGATCGAAGGGGTGAGCAAGAGCCATCGCTCTTACTCGACCTCCGCATCGATCACATCTTCGTCGCCGCCGCTTTTTTGTTGTGTGCCGCCGGCTTGTTCGCCGCCTGCTGCACCACCTTGCTCTTTTTTGTACATCGCTTCGGCGAGTTTGTGGCTTACTTGTGTAAGCGCTTGGACTTTCGCTTCGATCTGTTCTTTTGTCGCGTTTTCATCTTTGAGCACGGCTTTGAGATCGTTCAGAGCCGCTTCTATTTTGGCGCGCTCATCCGCGCTGATGGCATCGCCTACCTCTTTGAGGCTCTTTTCTGTTTGATATGCCAGAGCGTCCGCTTGGTTGCGTGTTTCGATCAATTCACGGCGTTTGCGGTCTTCCTCTTTGTGTGCTTCGGCTTCTTGGATCATTCTTTGGATCTCTTCTTCGCTCAGACCGCTTGAGCCGGTGATCTTGATTTGCTGCTCTTTACCGGTCGCTTTATCTTTCGCGCTGACCGTCAAGATACCGTTGGCGTCGATATCGAAGGTCACCTCGATTTGCGGCACGCCTCTTGGGGCTGGTGGAATGCCCTCGAGCGTGAATTGACCGAGTGATTTGTTGTCTTTGGCCATTTCGCGCTCACCCTGCAAGACGTGGATCGTCACGGCAGGTTGGTTATCCTCAGCAGTGCTGAAGATCTGCGTTTTCTTCACAGGAATCGTCGTACCCTTTTCGATGATCTTGGTCATCACGCCGCCCAATGTCTCGATACCGAGGCTCAGCGGTGTAACATCGAGCAAGAGCACGTCTTTGACATCACCCTTGAGCACCGCACCTTGGATCGCGGCACCGATAGCCACCACTTCGTCGGGGTTGACAGATTTATTCGGTTCTTTGCCGAAGTAGTTTTTCACTTTCTCTTGTACCATAGGGATACGAGTCGAACCACCGACGAGTACCACTTCGTTGATCTCCTCTTTGCTCAGACCAGAGTCTTTGAGTACGCCTTCGGCGATCGTGATAGTTTTGTCCACGAGGTCTTCGATCAAGCTCTCGAACTTCGCGCGCGTAAGCTTTTTGACCAGGTGTTTTGGACCTGTTTGGTCAGCTGTGATAAACGGCAGGTTGATCTCTGTCTCCATCGCGGAGCTCAGCTCTTTTTTCGCGTTTTCTGCTGCCTCTTTGAGACGTTGCAATGCCATGATATCTTGTTTGAGATCGATGCCTGTCTCTTTTTTGAACTCATCTACCAGCCAATCGATGATGCGGTTATCAAAATCGTCACCGCCCAAGAACGCGTCACCGCCGGTTGCGAGAACCTCGACGACGTTGTCACCTGTCTCGAGGATCGTCACGTCGAACGTACCGCCACCGAGGTCGTAGACCACGATTTTTTCAGCAGTTTTCTTATCGAGCCCATACGCAAGCGCTGCAGAGGTTGGCTCGTTGATGATACGAAGGACATTGAGTCCTGCGATAGTTCCTGCCTCTTTAGTGGCTTTACGCTGCGCGTCGTTGAAGTATGCAGGGACGGTAATGACCGCTTCTGTGATCTCTTGACCCAAGAAGGCTTCTGCATCTTCTTTGAGTTTCATCAAGATTTTTGCACTGATCTCTTGAGGGGTGTAGACTTTGCCGTCCACATCCACCGCACACGCGCCGTTGCGATCTACGATCTCATAAGGCAGGCGTTTTTTGGCTTCTTGTGCTTTCTCTTCATTACACATCATACCCATAATACGCTTGACTGAGTAGATGGTGCGTTTCGGGTTGGTGATCATTTGGCGTTTTGCTGGATCACCCACGAGCACTTCGCCTTTGTCAGTAAAAGCTACGACGGATGGAGTCGTATTTTTTCCCTCTTTGTTGGGGATGACTTTCGCCTCTTTTCCTTCATAAATCGCCATACATGAGTTTGTGGTTCCGAGGTCGATTCCTAACACTTTTCCCATTTTTGCTCCTTTTTCGATTTTCTACTGCAATTATAGTGCGTGTGACTAAATTTTTCTGCTACTTAAGTAGCATTACTTGGCCACACTCACTTTCACAGGGCGCAAGATGCGCTCTTTGTATTTATATCCTTTTTGCAAGACTTGCACGATTTCACCGGCTTTTTTCTCGGCATCCTCCACTTGCAAGATCGCTTCGTGCAGGTGTGGGTTGAATTCGCCACCCTCTTCTATCTCGATCACTTCGATGCCGTGTTTCGCAAAAGCCTTCGTAAACTGCTCGATAGTGAGTTCGATCCCTTTTTTGAGCTCCTCGACCGCCTCTTCGGCATTGAGCCCGTCTTTGCTCACAGCTGCCAGTGCCATATCGAGGCTATCGAGAGCCGGCAAGAGGTCTTGGGCGAACTTTTCGAGCGAGTACTCGATGGCTTGGATCTTCTCTTTTTCCAAGCGTTTTTTAGCATTTTCGAAATCGGCATGGACACGCAAATAGCGGTCCTCACACTCTTTGAGTTTGGCTTCGAGTTCGTCGCAAGAGTTTTTTGTATCTTGCTCTTGCTCTTTTTGTTCCTCCATCTCTTGTCTCTTTTGCTCTTTCTCTTGCTCTTTTATTTTCTTTTTGCTCATGATGCACTCCTTTGCAGTTTTTGTGTATAGCGAGCGAAATCCTTATAGAGCTGTCCTAATAGCAGCACTTCACCTTGCTTCTCTTTTTCAATACTAACATAAAATTTATAACTCAAGAAATTTTTATAAAATGTCACGCCGGGACGCTCGTTGGCAAGTTTCTTGCCGCTGAGTACATACTCAAGATGGGCATCGGCCCAGTCCTGATCCTGAGCAGCCATCTGTACGATCTCGCCGATATGGTAGATCTTGAAATCCTCGCGCAAGACCTCCTTGATCTTGCGTCCGAGCGCTACCATATCGTACTCCTGGAGAATGTTGGCCACATCCACCGCCTGTTTGCCCACCAAGCGGCGCAAGAAACGCTCGATGCTTCTATTATAGGGTATGACGAGCTCTTTGTCCTCAAAGAGGAGAATTAAAAAGCGATCTTTATACGATTCGAGCCCGCTGAGGGTGCGCTTTTCATACAGCGTATACTCGCAAAAGAGATCCCCTTCGCTGCATATCCTATCGAGAGCCTCTTGCGAATCGAGCGCGAACTCCTTTTGCTTCAGACGGTTGCGCCAGTAGTTTTTGAGTGCCAAAGAGCTTGGCACACGACCGCTACTGACATGCTGCTTTTGCAAGTATCCATTTTGTGTCAGCTGTTTGAAATAGTAGCGGATCGTGGCACTCGAAATCTCTACCGGTAATTTCTCTTGTAAATATTTGGAGCTGATTGGAGTAGGATTGGCGATGTACTCCTCTATCAACTTCTCCAAAATGAGATATTTCTTTTTCATATTTAGCACTCTTAGACCAATTTTGCTGATTGCATTCTACCACATTGAGCCTATCATTGTCAAGTTGTTTGAGATAAACGTTTTATTATACGTATAAAAATCCGGTACAAAAACTATGGATGAAGGGATTAAAGAGTGGTGAGAAAAATGGAAAAAATTATGGAAAAAAACGAAAAAAGAGGAGTAGAATGTGAAAGGTGGCAGCAGAGGTTTAGCCTCTGATGCCGAGCTCTTGGATAACTTTGGTGTACTTGTCGTAATCTTTTCTTTTGAGGTAGTTCAAAAGTCGCTTTCTTTGACCTACAAGCTTCAAAAGACCAAGACGTGAAGAGTGATCTTTTTTATGCTCTTTGAGGTGTTCGGTCAAATAGCTGATTCTTGCGCTCAAAAGTGCGATCTGGACAGCAGGACTTCCCGTGTCACCTTCATGCTCTGCGAATTTGGAGATGATCTCCTGTTTTTTCGCCGAATCCAAAGCCATGATAGCCTCCTGATTGGTCGTTTTTGTGAGATGACATTATAGCCAAATGAGAAAAAATTGCAAGCTGCTATCTTTACATTATATTAAATAGAGATACGTCGCAGATGCGCCCTTCGTTAATTAAGACAATTTTTGTATAATTTCATAAAAATGTGTAAGGTTTTATGATGCTTTTCACTCGAGCGACAGAGTACGCCCTTTTGGCTTTGGTCATCATCGCCCGCGAAAACAAGCCACTGGGCACGGAGTATCTCTCGAAGCGTCTCGATATTTCACGCAGTTTCTTGGCCAAAATTTTACAATCCTTGGCGAAGCAAAATATTCTCAAATCCTACAAGGGCGCCACGGGCGGTTTCATGCTCGCGCGTCCTCCCGAAGAGCTCTCCATCAAAGAGATCACTACCGCAGCCGAGGGACGCAACGTCTCGATATTCGACTGTTCCAGCGATCAGGCCTGCTGCCCTACAAACAAAGGGGAGTTTTGCACCCTTTGGCCTTTTTTGAATAAATTGCAACTCAAAGTGGACGACTTCTTAGGCGACCTCACACTCAAAGACATAATGGAGTAACATGCAACTCTACCACCTCTCCCATATCGACCTGGACGGCTATACATGCCAGTTCGTTACCTCCCAAATCTTCGATGCACCCCTCTTTTTCAACGCCAACTATGGTGAAGAGGTGATGGTGCGTATCGATGAGATCATAGAGCATATCGAAGCTTCGAACGCTTCTCGCCATCTCTTTTTGATCACCGATCTCAATCTCAGCGACGAAGAAGCCGCCTACGTGGATGCACGGATAAAGGAGCTTCGTGCACAAAAGCACATAGAGCTCATCCTCCTCGACCACCATGCCAGCGGCATCGAAACCGCGCAGCAATTTTCCTGGTATCACCTCGACGTGACACGAAGCGCCACCAAAATCACCTATGAGCATTTTCTCACCTCACATCCTCAGCTTGGCTCCCTCGAACCGCTCGTACAAGCGGTCAACGCCGTGGATATCTGGCTCAGCGACGATAGTAGCTTTGAGATGGGCAA
>JALVTF010000047.1 GCA_027024145.1 Campylobacterales bacterium | reverse complement strand
TCTTCTGGGGGTCTTGGCGAAAGTAGCCTGCTTGGACACTCCAGGCATAGAGCATATCTTTGAGCTTGGAGCGCAATACCTGATAGCGATCGGCAAGGAAATCTCTGTTTCGTAGATCCAGACCTGATCCCACGAAATCCAAAAGCGCCTTTTGATCCTCCGTAAGATCTCTTGGCTCTTTGCCGGTAGGCTCGATGCGATCCTCGGCGATATGCAAATACCCCTTTTGTGCCAGCTCGAAAAGTGCCGGCACGATATCCTCATCATCTGCGAAGCGATCAATCAGCACACCCGATTGCAATAGCGAAAGCTCTTTAGGCGGGTAGTACTGCGGCTGCGCAACGGGCGTGCGCAAAACGATGCCCAGTTTTTTGGCGATAAAAAAGATAAGCACAAGATAGAGAAAAAGCGCTCCCACCAGCCACATCTGCGGGGAAATGTCGGCCAGGGAGGGACGGATATTCTCTTCGCCGCTTTGGGGTAAAAGACCTTTGGGAAACGCCACCTCGATGGTAGCGCCCTCACCCGGCGGGTAGTCGCTATCTTCGATCACGAAGTGATGGGGTGAGAGCCATGTGATGGATCCCAGCATAGGAGCGATGGAACCATACTCTCCCCGCCAGGTGCGGATCGTGACAGTGGAGTGGTCAAGCTGTGGCGGCAGGAGCACTTCGACTCGCACCTTGCGCACAGGTACACTCCATGCACTGCCCAAAACGTTCCAGCGCAGCGCATCGTAGCCATCGATCGATGCTGGCAAAATACCTTTGTCCACCATATAGACGATGGTATAGAGATGATCGCCGCTCAGTGTACGATGTGGATCACCGATACGGATACGCAGGATCTCTCCCGCTTTGGGGCTTTGCCACCGGTGCGTGGCATAGGGAGCGGACGAGCCGTCGCGAGTGACCGAGAGCAGATGCAAGCCGACATGGACGGGGATGAAGCTTTTGGAAGTTTTGATCGTGACGGGGATGTCGCGATAGATGCCGTGGTGGGAAGCGTCGAAGTGATAGTGGATCGTCTCTTGGATAAGCAGCTTACCGCTTGGCTGCAGCGCTATGCGACTCTCAAAGAGCCGCACCTCATCGCCATAGGCGAAGAGAGCCAAAAGAAGCAGCAAAAAAAGGCGCATCACTCCAGATCGATCTTTGGCATTTTGTATACTTCCTCTTTGATCGATGCATCTAATTCGAAATACTCTTTTGGCCTAAAGCCGTAGCGTCTGGCGATGAAGAGATCGGGAAAGGAATCGAGCCTTGCGTTGTAGTCGCGTACCACCGCGTTGTAGTAGCGGCGAGCGTTTTGGATGCTATCTTCGATTTGCGATAGTTGCTGCTGCAGTTCCAAGAAGTTTTGATTTGCCTTGAGTTCGGGATAGCTCTCGGCCAAGGCGAAGAGCTTGCCCAGTGCTTGGGTGAGCATATTGTTGGCCTTGGCCTCTTCGGCGGGTGTTTTGGCGCTCATCGCGGCGCTGCGGGCCTGGATAACCTTTTCTAACGTGGAAGCCTCGTAGTTCTTGGCACCCTTGACCACTTCCACGAGTGCCGGGATGAGATTGTAGCGGCGTTTGAGCTGCACCTCGATATCGGACCAGGCAGCTTCGGCGCTCTTTTGGAGAGCAACAAGCCTGTTGTAGACATAGATGAGATAGCCGACGATTGCGACGATAGCTAAAAGAATAATAGTCGAAGCACTCATACATTCCTCACTTTCTACTGATGCGGCCGATAGATCAGCTCGCGCTGCTCTTTTGGCTTCTTGGAATCCACCTGAATT
>JALVTF010000046.1 GCA_027024145.1 Campylobacterales bacterium | reverse complement strand
CAAAATTCGAGCACCTGGTCACTACCGGCACCGATGATGATGTTTTCATTTTGCACGCCGTAACGCTTGGCCAAGCCCTCTTTGAGCTCATACATACTGTCATCGGGATAGATGGCCATATCGGCCGCTTTTTCGCGTACCGCTTCGATCACTTTGGCACTCGCGCCGTAGGGGTTTTCGTTGGAGGCGAGCTTGACGATGCTATCAGGCTCTATGCCGTACTCGCGCACCACTAGCTCGATAGGTTTGCCCGCTTCGTAGGTCTTGATGTTTTTGAGTGTCTCGTTCCACCTCATGGGCGCTTTCCTTTTGCGTAGCTACCGAGCCATTTGATTTCGTTCTCGTGTTTGGCGAAGACCTCCTGGACATTGGCATCGTCCACATGGCCCTCGAAATCGATGTAGAACCAGTAGCTAAAGTCCTTGTCGGCTGCGGGGCGCGACTCGATCTTGGTGAGGTTGATGTCGGCACGCTCGAAATCTTCCAAAAAGCGCACAAGCGCTCCGGGCTTGTCGGCAAGTTTGGCGAGGATGGAGGTCTTGTCGTTGCCGCTTGGAGTGTTTTTGAAGTTGCTCAGCACGATAAAACGAGTGGTGTTGGTATGCACATCTTCGATATTTTCGAAAAGCACCGGAAGATTGTAGAGTTTTGCTGCGATATCGGAACAAATAGCTGCACTGCCCGGCTCTGCTGCAGCGAGTTTGGCTGCTTTGGCCGTGGATTCGACGGGGATAAGTTCCGCATCTTCGAAGTGCTCTTGTAAAAACTTGCGGCACTGCCCAAAGGCGATATCTTTGGAGTAGATCTTTTTGATGTTTTCGAGCTTCTCTTCAAGCGATGCAAAAGAGTGGTGGATAGGCATGTAGATTTCGGCTACGATCTTGAGATCGCTCTTGCCCAGAAGATCAAGGGTCTCACCCACTACGCCATCGATGGAGTTTTCGATAGGCACTACGCCATACTTGGCCCTCTCGGCTTCAAGCGATGTAAACACAGAAGCGATGGTGTTGCTTGGCAAATATTCACTCATCGCCCCGAAACGCGACTCGGCTGCTTGGTGAGTAAAGCTTCCTTCAGGTCCCAAGTAGGCGACGCGCTCGGGTCGCTCCAAGTTGCGAGCCACAGCGAAAATCTCCAAAAAAATCGCCTCTATGGCACGATCGTTGAGGGGGCCTTCGTTGCGCTTTTTGAGGCGTTCGAGGATGGCCAGCTCGCGCTCGGGTCGGTAGATGGGAGCGTTGGTTTTGTTTTTGAGCTCGCCGACCTCCTTGACCACTTCCATGCGTTCATTGAGCAGATCCAAAATCTTGTCATCGATGGCATCGATGCGCTTGCGCAAGCTTTGTAGTTTTGCTTCCATCTTATACTCCCAACTCTTTGGCGGCTTCTTTGATACTGGGTGCTATGCAATCTGGCCTAAATCCCAAGCGCGGCAAGATCTCCTCAGCACTTTTGAATTTGCCGCTTAAAACAAAGCAACTCTTCATCCCAAGCTGGGCTGCACCCATCAAATCACCCTGCACATCGTCGCTGATAATCCACACATCTTCATACCCTTCGCTGCCAAGCTTTTTGAGTGCTTGATCGAAAAAGAGTTTGCTGGGTTTGCCCACCACGCTATACTCCACACCGCAGGCAAAAGAGAACATCTCAAGAAGCGCTCCTACGCCCGGATAGCGTTTGCCCCCTTTTGCGTAGAGCGAGGTTTTGTGCATCCCGATAAGCTGGGCACCTTGGAGCAAAAACTCATCGATCTGGGCAAACTCTTCGAAAGTATAGTCACTTTTGACACTCAGCACCACCGCTTCGGGATTTTGATAATCCAGCGTATACCCCATGTGACGCAAAACCTCCAGAAACTCCGGCACGCCGTAGGCTGCGATCTTGCGTGGGCTCAGTACCGCGCCAAGCACCATCAAAGGATCGATATAGCGCTTTCGGTCTATGGCAAATCCCAGACCTTGCAGATACTCCAAAAAATCGCGGCGCTTGGTGTTGTTGGTGATAATAACGTAGGGAATGGAACGTTCGTTGAGTGCATCGATGAACTCCACCGCCCCTGGGATGGGTAGTTTGTGCACATCGTCGATGAGCGTACCCTGCACGTCGATAAAGAGCCTCACACCAAGAACCTCACTTCCTTTTCGATAATATACTCGAAACTCTCACGCTCTCTGATGAGTCTATCTTCGCCCTTTTCGATGGCCACTTCGGCCGGGCGGGGACGGGTGTTGTAGTTGCTGCTCATCACGAATCCATAGGCCCCGGCACTCTTGACCACCACGATATCGCCGGGCTCGGTGGGCGACAAGAGGCGATCTTTTCCGAAAAAGTCGCCGCTTTCACACACTGGCCCTACCACGTCGGCCTTGGTCTCGTCGCCGCTTTTGCCGGCTATTTCGATTTCGTGGTAGGCATTGTAGAGACTTGGGCGTAAAAGATCGTTCATGGCGCCGTCGACGATGATGAAGCGCTTATCTTTGTTGCGCTTTTCATAGAGCACTCGGGTCAAAAAGACACCCGCATTGCCCACGATGAAGCGCCCCGGCTCGCAGACTATCGTCATGTCTGTACCGCTCAGTGTGGATAGGATCGCCTGGGCATAATCGTAGGGCTCGATGGTCTCTTCGTCTTTGTAGCGGATACCAAGCCCCCCGCCTACATCGAAAAACTTGATATCGATATCGATTTTTTGGAGTGCTTTGGCAAGCTCGGCTACCTTCGCACTGGCCTCTTTGATAGGCTCTAAGTCGGTCAGTTGACTGCCGATATGAAAATGGATCCCCACAGGCTCGAGGTGGGGCGAATTTTTGGCACGCAGGTAGATGCGCTTTGCGGTATCGATATCCACACCGAACTTATTGGCACTCAGACCCGTGGAGATATAAGGGTGTGTTTTGGGGTCGATATCGGGATTGACCCGCACGCTGATGCGCGCTCTTTTACCAAGCTTCGCTGCTATTTCTTCGATGCGCTCACTCTCGGCTTCGCTTTCGATATTGAGAAAGAGGATATCTTTTTGAATCGCTTCTTCGATCTCGTCGTCGCGCTTGCCCACGCCGCTAAAGATGATTTTGTAATTGGGAATGCCGGCTAAAAGCGCGCGCTTGACCTCGCCGATACTGACGCAATCCGCCCCAGCCCCCAAATTGGCTAAAAGCTTGAGGACACTCAGGTTCGAATTGGCTTTCACCGCATAGGCGATGAGGGATTTGCGCGCTTTGAAAGCGCTCTTGATAGCGTTGTAGTTTTGGGCTATCTGATCGAAATCGTACACATACAGAGGCGTATCGTACTTCTTGGCTAAAGCTTGATAGTCCACTCCCATCCTTTTGTAAATTTGCCCAATAGTAGCAAAAAAACTTAAAATCTCTTATAAAACCACAAAGCAGCTACGAAGAGGAAAAAAATCGGAAGCAAAATAGCGATTTCGGGCTGCAACGTGCCGTTGAAAGCGAGCTTGATGAGCACATATAAAAATCCCCAGACAAACAGCGTGGCAGCGATGGCGGCGAAGCTAAAGAGATTGACGCTACCGATGCGGCTGCTCAGTGGCACGAAATAAAACAGAATCAGCATCAAAAGGGGTGCGAAGAAGGGATAGAAAAGATTATAATAGAGCACCGCTTTGAGTTTTTGTACATCGATGTTTTGGTGCAAAAAGAGCTTGATGGCATAGATGGCATCCAGCAGCGTCATGGAGGTTTTGCCCTCATACACCGAATCGAGGATTTTGGGTTTGTAGCCTTGGAGGGTATCGACTGATGCTACGCGAATAGCGATATGATCGCCCAGATTTTGCACGATTTTAGCTCGCGGAATATGCCAAGTATTGTTACGAAAAAATGCCTCTTGCCCTATTACTACACGCTCGAGATGCGTGCCGTTGGTATCGAAGACGCGCACGTTGGCGGCACGCTTTTGCAAAGGATAGAGTTTTTGAAAATAGACGTAACGGTCGTTGTATTTGAAGTAAAGATCCTTCGTGGTGCTTTGGATGGAGCTATATTGTTTGATATTTTCGGCGTACTCTTTGGCATAGGCAAAGGAGGTAAAATGCAGCAACAAATAGAGCAGAGTCAAAAGCATCGCCCCACCAAAAAGAGGCCTGAGGACATCCTTTTTGCTATATCCCAGGGCATAGAGCGCCACTAGCTCGTTGGAGCGAATGAGATGGACTTTTAAAGCGATGAGAGCGAAGACCAAAGAGATGGGAAAAAGCAGGTCGATGCCGCTCAGAGCGCGATAGAGAATATAGAGAAACTGTAGGTTCGCGGATTTTGGCAGCGATTTCATCGCCTGCAAGAAATCAAGTCCCACAAAAAAGAGCACGAGAGCGAAAAGAATGATAAAAAAGTACTTCAGATATGTCAAAGCCAGATACTTCTTGGCCATCGCGCCTCTTTGAAAGGTTTGGTTGATTGTAGCAAAAAAGTGTTTATTCGCAGCTAAGAGGCTTGCGCGAATAGCGTGAGCGTACCTCTTCGAGGGGCTTGCGTACGAGCTCCAGCGCTGCATCTGCACATGTTTCGATGCGTGGGGCTATACATTCGAACTCCTTGGGCGAAAAGTCACTGAGTACATAGGATATCACCTGGGATTTGTGCTCGGGCCTTCCGATGCCGAAACGCACCCGTACGTAGTCTTGGCCGATATGCGCATCGATGGATTTGAGCCCATTGTGCCCGCCGTGGCTGCCGCCTCGCTTGATGCGGATGGCTCCCAGACCCAGATCCAGATCATCATGGATGACGATGACATGCTCATTTTCGATTTTGTAGAAGTTCTTGACGGCTGCGACACTCTCGCCGCTGAGATTCATGAATGTAAGGGGTTTGAGGAGTAGGATTTCACCCGTTTTGTAGAGTTCACCCTTGAAGCCGCTTTTTGACTGTGGAGTGGGGCCCAGGCGATCGATCAGGCGATCGACCACCATGAAGCCTATGTTGTGGCGGTTCTTGGCATACTTCTCGCCAGGATTGCCAAGACCGACGATGAGATGCATTACTTGGCTTTGACGACACCTACCACCGCTACGTGCGGTGCAGTCATATGCTCTACACCTTCGGGAAGCTCTATGTCGCGGATGAGGATCGTATCACCCACATCGAGGTTGCTCACATCGAGCGTGATGCTATCGGGAATGTTTTCGATAGCGCCTTTTACTTTGATGCGGCGTTTGGATGTGATGAGGACACCCTTGTTTTTGAGACCTATCGGTGTACCGACGGTTTTGATAGGTACCATGTAGTATGTCACCACACCAGGCTGTGCTACCATCAAATCCACATGCAAAAGGTCATAGGTTACAGGGTCTTTTTGGTACTCCTGCACTACGACATTCAATTCTTTATCGCCGACTTTAACAGGAAAAGCGAGTTTCTCTTTGTGGCGAACGGTACGGATGAAATCACCCTTTTTGAACGCCGCATTGATATTAGGAAACCCTTTTCCGTAGATGTTGGCAATTAGATAACCATCCCGACGCAAGGCTTTTGTCGCCTTTTTACCGGTACTCTCTCTAATGATGCCTTCCAACATGCTTTCATCCTTCTGTATAAAATGGGGCCTAATTATAGCGAAATTATATTTAGCTTTTCTTAAATCATTCTATCTTGAGATCTATGACTCCCTCATCAGTAATGGTGCTCTCTTGGGATGCAGCGTCTATCTCTTTCATCTTGAGCATCATATCAGAGCGTGATGTAGCGTGTGTCAGTGCTTCTTCTTTGTCGATGATACCCTCTTTGTAGAGCTTGAGCAGCGCCTGGTCGAAAGACTGCATTCCATAGATTTCGCCCTCTTCGATGGCCTGTGTGATCTGTGCGTCGTCGTTGTTTTCGATGAGCGAAGCGATACGCTCGGTTTTGTACAAAATCTCCAGCGCTGCTGTGCGACCGCCGTCTTTGGTCTTGACAAGACGCTGCGAGACGATCGACTCAAGAACGGCTGCGAGGATGATGCGGATACGGTTTTGCTCTTCGGCCGGAAAGACTGAGATGATACGGTTGACAGTCTCCTTGGCATCGAGGGTGTGGAGCGTGGAGAAGACCAGGTGCCCCGTCTCGGCGGCATGCAGCGCCATCTCGATGGTCTCGAGATCCCGCATCTCCCCGATGACGATGATATCGGGGTCTTCACGCAGTGCCGCACGCAAAGCCCTGGCGTATGAAGGAGTGTCTTGCCCGAGACTACGTTGGTTGACGATGCAGTTCTTGTTTTGATGCACGAACTCCACGGGGTCTTCTATCGTGATGATATGCTCGCTACGTGTGCGATTGATAGCGTCGATGATGGCTGCCATCGTCGTCGATTTCCCGCTTCCGGTGATACCGGTGACAAGCACGAGCCCGCGCTTGAGTTCCGTGATTTTCTTGAGCGAAGCGGGCAAACGAAGCTCTTCGAGGGTCTTTATCTTTGTGGGAATAACACGAAAAACCGCCGAGACTCCATCTATTTGAAAAAAGAGATTGACACGAAAACGATGATGATCATCTATTGCATAAATAACATCCACATCCTTATTCAAAACCATTTCATCAAATCTACTGCGTAACAACTCTTTGGCTAAAGTTAATGCATCTTTTTTAGAAATGATTTCGGTGGAGATCGGTACAATGTCACCGTTGATACGAGCATATACAGGTGAGTTTGCTTTGATATGTAGGTCACTTCCCCCGAGGCATATTAATTCTTCTAAATATGTATTGAGTTTTTTTGTCATGTGAAAATCGAGCTTAGATGGATCAAAAAATATCATGACAACTCCTTGAGTATCTCTTCAAACGCCTCTACGAAAGCTTCGAGTCCGGCTTGCAAGAGTTCGTCATAGACACTCTTCATATCGATACCGTGGGCTTTGAGAGTGGCGAAAAATTTCTCTATCTCTTCTTGAGAAATAGGGAGTTTGGGTTTTTTGTCTCCATCTTTGACAAAGGCTTCGATGGTGGCTATTGGCGCGGTGTTGATACTTTGTGGAGCGACAAGCTCGCTGATGTAGTAGTGCGCCGGATAATCGCCTCCCTTCACACCGGTACTGGCAAAGAGCGCCTTGGTATTGGGAAGATCGCGATGGCGAATCATATTGTAGATCTTTGCCGCGTTCATGATACCCACGCGCCCTTTGGGTAGTCCCTTTGCCTCCATCACGGCATCGAGCTTGCGATCGAAGCGGCTGACGAAGATGCTCAGCACCGCATGGCTCGATCCACCACGCTTGAAACCTCTCGCCATTGCATCCAAGCACTCTGCTGCTTGATGAGGGCTGAAGATGAGAGTGGCGTTGACATGGATGTTAGCTGCGATGAGCTCCTCGATAGCTTCGCAACCTGCAGGCGTGACAGGTACCTTGATCATTACATTGGGACGTGTGATCGCCTCATAGAGCCGTTTGGCTTCTTCGACGGTGCCGGCTGCATCGTGGGCCAGACGTGGGTCCACTTCTATGGAGACGAATCCATCGTCACCCTTCTCATAGAGCGGTCGCAAAATGTCCGCCGCCTTTTGGATATCGTAAATGGCCAAGGCTTCATACTTGCTCTTGGCATCGCCGCTGAGGCTTGCTATCTGCTCTTTGTATGCGGGCGAGCTCAATATCGCTTGTTTGAAAATCGCCGGGTTGCTCGTAGCACCGTTGACGATACCCCGCTCGATGAGAGAGCGAAACTCCCCCTCTAAAAATTCTCGTTCGATAAAATCTGCCCACAACGAAAATGCGATATCTTCTAAAAACATATATCCTCCCACTTTCCATATTTTCCGCTTT
>JALVTF010000045.1 GCA_027024145.1 Campylobacterales bacterium | reverse complement strand
TGGTAGCTGGGGACGGACTCGAACCGTCGACCTCCGGCTTATGAGACCAGCGCTCTCACCAGCTGAGCTACCCAGCCATGAACGGATGAAATTATACTTCAATTACATAGCAATGTCAATAAGAAGGTTTCAAGAACTTTGTGCTACACTTCCATGCAGGGTGGCACTATGATGAGAATTTTTCTACTTATCTTGATCGGCATCGCGGCTTTTGGATTCGACTATATAAAGATCGACAAAAAATACGAAAAGAACATCACTCCCTACGTCTACTACTATCTCGACAAGACGAGCGCCCTGAGCCTCAAAGATCTACGCACCTTCCCGAATCTTTTTAAAAAATCGCAAAAACCAAAACTGCTTTTTGGTTACAAATACGACAGTACGCTCTGGCTCGCTGTCCCTTTGGAAAACGAAACCAACGAAACCCTCATCAAAGTATTGGAATACGACTATCCCATCCAGGAGTACCTCTGGTTTTTCGACGGCAACGAAACCATCGCCAACGGCTATAGACTCAAAAAACCCAGCTCCAAGTATATTACCCATCCCTACTTTCTCAAGCTCGCTCCCCATCAAAAGCGCATCATCTACATCAAAGCCCAGGACAAAAACGTCGGTCTCGTCGCCAAGCTCAATCTCCTCAACGTCAAATCCTTCTTCTATAAAAACGAAAGCACCAAAATATTCGACATCCTCTTTTTTGGCGCTATCATTGCTTTGCTCATCTACAACGCCTATCTCTTCATTCTCATTCGCGATCCCAGTTATCTATTCTACGTGATCATGGTAGGGAGCTTTTTCGTTCTCGAACTCTTCGAGGATGGATTCTTTTTTATCTTTTTCAAAGGCTTCTATCTCGATGCTTGGATGATCTATCTACTGCTTTTGATCACTGCCGAAGCCATCATAGGATTTACCGTCTCCTATCTCGAAATCAAAACACACTACCCCAAGCTCTATCTCTTCTTGCTCCAGCTTGCGCTCTTTTTGGTGATTCTATTCTTTTTGAATGTCATCGGCATTGTGCCCACGGTTTTTCAAAGAATGTTCTACCTCTTTTTGTTTTTCGTGATTTTGCTCATCGGTTTCTATGCACTGCTCCACGGCACGCACCAGGCCAAATACTACCTGGGCGGCTGGTGCCTGCTCTTTTTGTACACGCTGCTTTTGGGCTTGCATCAAGCAGGTTTTGCCGACTGGCTCGACCACTTCCCCTATCTGGGACGTATCGCGGTTTTTAGCGAGGCGATACTCTTTTCCATGGCACTCTCGGCTCGCATCAATACCTACAAAAAGGAGCGCGAAGAGGCGGTCGCACAGCTTCTGCGCCAACAGCATCTCGAAAATGTCCAGCTCGAAGCCTTTGCCGCCAAAAAAACAAGAGAACTCTTAGAGACATTGCACGAACGTGAGCTTTTGCTCAAAGAGCTGCACCATCGCGTCAAGAACAACCTCCAAATCATCGTTTCGCTTCTGCGCCTGCAAGCCGATAGCGTAGCGGATGTGGCACTGAAAAAAATCCTTACGGAGTCGGAAAACCGCATCAAAGCCATCAGTAGCGTTCATGAAATGCTCTACCAAAGCACATCCCTCGCACGTATCAACGCCCAAGAGTACTTCAGCGAGCTATCGCGCAACGTTCTCTATTCACTATGCGACAAACAGATGCAGATCGATATACGGGTCTTGTGCGACGTCACACTACCTATGGACAAAGCGATCTACCTGGGACTTGTGGTCAACGAGCTCATCACCAACTCTCTCAAACACGCCTTCAAAAACGATCGCGGCACTATTACGTTGCGCCTCGAAAAGCGAGAAGAGAGATATATTCTCGAATATGAAGATGACGGAAAAGGATTGGCCCAAGAAGATGAAAAACATTTGGGAATGATATTGATACAGACACTCGTAGAGAAACAGTTAAAGGGGAAGATCGAGGTGCTCCCCTGGCGAGGAGCGAAATATCGAATAAGTTTTATGGAATCTTCCCCTTCCCCGAAAATAGCAACGAAGCAATGAAATAATAGCAACCTTGCGTTGCATTTGTGTTGCAACTGCGTTGCACAGCTGTCGCATTTACATTTTTATTCCAAAACCACACCAATACCACTCATAGTGCGTATGGCATCTTTGCAACATTTTTGGCGCAGACGATGAATGAGACTTCTGCGTGTCGATTCACTGATGACCATCTCGGGCCAGATCTCGAAATCGATAGTCTCAAAAGGTACAATTTTCCCGCGGTTGCGTACAAGCAACTCAAGAAGCAGCAGCTCTTTTTTCGTTAGGAAGATCTCTTCTTCATTTTTGAGCACCACTCCTCTCTTTCTATCGTACGATACGCTATCACAGACTTCGATGAGAGCTTCGCGGGCTTTTTTCTTAAACACCTTTTCCACTGCGGCATAGAGCTCCGCGCGGCGAAACGGTTTGACGAGATAGGTATCGGGTTCACACTCCAAAGCTTGATTGATCGTCGTATCATCACTATACGCGGTGAGGAAAATGACGGGAATGCCGCGCTCCTTGAAAATCTTGCATCCGTCTATTCCCGTCATCTCCCCCGCGAGATAGATATCGAGCAGCACCAGATCGGGGATACAACGATCTAACACCTCCAGCGCCTCTTCGACACTGTCTGCGACTTTGCAGCTCTCGATGCCGTAGTGGCGCAGCACACTCTCTATTTCGAGAGCCACAAGGCTCTCATCTTCGACTATCAGTGCCTTCTTTTCCATATTAAAAGAGATTGAGTAATCCTTTCACTTGATTTGGCAGTTTGTTTTTAAGCTTGTTGCCCAATTTTTTTTGCAACTTCTCCTTGACTTTTTCTTTGAGCAGTCCCTTCGCATCGAGAGAGACCTTGGGCGAGCGGATATTGCCTTTGAGTTTGACGTAGATCGGCTTGTTTTTGATATCGATACGCAGCTTCGCATCGATGAGATTGCGCTCTAAATCCATAAAAGCGCGCTTGGAGGTGATGTGCGTCAGCCTACTTTGCATATCGAGATCGGAGTAGATCTTTTTATTGTCGATATCACTATGGAGCGTGGTGTTTTTATAAATTTCCCGCGTGATATCGAAGCGTGCCATCTGTGCCAGCAAAAATGTCATCTGGTTCGGAAGGATGCGGCCGTTGATGGCGTTCGCATCGAGGGTTCCTTTTTTAGTGGCTACATTGTAGCGAAGCTTCGCGTTCATTTTCGAATCGAACACTTTGGGATAGTAGAGCATGTGCGTAAGCTGCACCACTTCGATGCCTGTTACGTCTGCATTGAAATTGTTATTGACCAGCTTCGCATCGACTTTGCCGCCCAATGTATCGCTGTGCGCCGTAAAGGTAAGACCTTTGTCCATTTTCGCTTCGCCGGTGACGCTGAGCTTGCCACGCATCTTTTGCTTGGTAGCGAAATAGAGTTTGCCAAGATCTGGAATATCGAGGCGATACTTCGCATCCAGTGCGGCTTTGTTGATATCGAAGCGTGCGCCTTTGCTATGGAGATTGGCTACGCTGGAAAGCAGCGCGATATCGCTGATGGCCACACCCTTCGTGATGGAGGTGGCATCATCGAGCGTGAAGGTGATACGCGCACTATCCAGACCAAACTGCTTTTTAAGCACCTTCGCATCGGTGCGGCCGTTGCGCACCTTCGCCGTCACACGGCCGTTTAGAGGCGAAAGACTTGCGATTTTCACGTTTGCATCGATGATACCGTCGGCGTAGTGTGGCTGATTGAGCATATAGAGCAGCGTACCGAGCTTCGCAGCGGCAACTGTAGCTTGTACACCTTGAGGAGAGAAATCTTTGAGTGTGACGTGATAAGTGGTTTTGGATCCGGCCAGATCGCTGCTCCCGTCGATATGGAGTAGTTTTAGATCACCTTTTGCTCGCCCTTGCGTTGCCACATGGCCATTGAACTGCTGCTTGGTGAGGAATTTGAGTTTTGCCAGATCCGCTACTTTTATATTGTAATGCACATCCAACGCTCCGGTCTCAGTGTTGAACTTGGCGTTTTGCACCTTCGCTTCGGCTACGTTAGAGACGAGATGCACGTTGCTAAGCGTATCGGCATTGTGGAGCTTGCTCTGGGCCGTGAGGGTAAAAGTGATGTTGCCTTTTGGTATCTGATAGAGCTTATAAAGTGTCTTGGCATCGGTGTGGCCGTTTTTGGCCACCGCATCGATGGTACCCGTGGGATGTTCGAGGTCCGTAAGGCGCACCTTGGCATAGATATCCCCATCGGCAAGATGCGGCTGCTTGACCATATAGAGCAGTTTCGCAAGCTTCGCACCGGCCACATTTGCATTGACGCTCTTGGGTGAAAAATCTTCGAGCACCACGTGATAATCGCTCTTTGAAGCCGCTACATCCGTCACACCGTCGATGAGGAGTTTTTCTTTATTGCCTTTGATGGTCCCATGAGTAGCGAGGGGACCGCGCAGATCTTGCTTGGTTAGTGGTTTGAGTGATGCGAGATCTTTGATATCGATGTTGTATTGCAGATTCATCGCCTGCTTCCACACATCAAACGCCCCATGCACGTCGATGAGGGAGTCTTTACCCAGCAAGACCTTGATCTGCATCGGAGAGATACGAAAACTGGTTATTTTCACTGGAATGGGAAGCTCTTTGTTGAGTCGCGCTTCGAGATAGTTTTTTATCGTATTGTTACCGCTTTGACTAAAAAGAAGCCAAGAGATGCCACCAAATAGCACCAACACGAGTACCAAGAGCGCAATGAGCACTTTTTTCATAGTCTATTCCTTTTATATCGCTTATTTCATTTTTATAAAGCCATGAACAAATATTATACTGCAAAAATTCGTTACATCAACGGTAGCAAAGAAAATTAAATTTTTTTAGTCTCTTTGACTTAAATTTGCTTATACACACTCCATAATTTAAGATTTATTTAAGTTTTTATACTGTAAAATTTTGGCACTGAAAATCAGTGAGTGACAAAATCAAAGGAGGGTGTGATGAAATTCAAACCACTTGGCAACAGAGTCCTCGTAGAGAGAGTCGAAGAACCTGAAAAGACACCATCAGGTATCATCATTCCCGATAACGCAAAGGAAAAACCTCTCGAAGGAAACGTCCTTGCTATCGGACCTGAAGTGGAAGAGGAAGGGCACATCAAAGTGGGTGATCGTGTGGTTTTCGCCAAATATAGCGGCACGGATATTACCCTTGACGGCAAAGAGTATCTCATCTTGCAAACAGACGATATTCTCGGAATTTTGGAATAAGAAGGAGGTGATAAATGGCAGCAAAAGAGATTCATTTTAGCGATATCGCACGCGGCGAACTTTTCGAAGGTGTGCGCAAACTTGCAGATGCAGTGAAAGTGACCATGGGTCCAAGAGGCCGCAATGTCCTCATTCAAAAATCTTTCGGTAGCCCCACAATCACAAAAGACGGCGTGAGTGTGGCAAAAGAGATCGAGCTTCCTAACACCGTAGAAAACATGGGTGCGCAGCTCGTTAAAGAAGTAGCCAGCAAAACAGCAGACGAAGCGGGTGATGGTACGACTACTGCGACAGTCCTTGCGTACAACATCTTCAAAGAGGGTCTGCGCAACATCACTGCAGGTGCGAACCCTATCGAAGTCAAACGCGGTATGGATAAAGCTGCTGAAGCGATCGTTGCAGAGCTTAAAAACATTGCAAAAGAAGTTAAAGATAAAAAAGAGATCGCACAAGTAGCAACCATTTCAGCTAATAACGATCCTAAAATCGGTGAGCTCATTGCTGAAGCGATGGATAAAGTGGGTAAAGACGGCGTCATCACCGTCGAAGAGGGTAAATCTCTTACTGACGAGCTCGAAGTTGTCGAAGGTATGCAATTTGATAGAGGATATCTGAGCCCCTATTTCGTTACTGATACGGAAAAGATGGAAGCGGTGCTCGAAAATGCCTACATCTTGCTCTATGACAAGAAAATTAGCAATATGAAAGATCTGCTTCCAGTCCTTGAAAAGATCGTACAAACTGGCAACAAACCACTCCTCATCATCGCTGAAGATGTAGAGGGTGAAGCACTCGCGACACTGGTTGTCAACAAACTCAGAGGCACACTCAACGTCTGTGCGGTCAAAGCACCCGGATTTGGTGACAGACGTAAAGCGATGCTCCAAGATATCGCTATCCTCACAGGCGGTCAAGTGATCAGCGAAGAGGTGGGCCGCACACTTGAGAGCGCGACACTCGAAGATCTCGGACAAGCGGACCGCATCGTGGTGGATAAAGAAAACACGACAATCGTAGGCGGTAAAGGCGACAAAACTGCCGTCGAAGCGCGCATCAAAGAGATCAAAGCGCAAATCGAACAGACTACGAGCGAATATGATAAAGAAAAACTGCAAGAGCGTCTGGCAAAATTGGCCGGCGGTGTAGCGGTGATTAAAGTGGGTGCTGCTACTGAAACTGAAATGAAAGAGAAAAAAGACCGTGTAGATGATGCGCTGAGCGCGACGAAAGCTGCTGTAGAAGAAGGTATCGTCATCGGTGGTGGTACTGCACTGATCCGTGCAGCAAGCAAAGTGAGCCTCGATGTAGAAGGCGATGAAAAAATCGGTGCAGATATCATCTTCCGCGCAATCAAAGCACCACTCAAACAGATCGCCGAAAACGCTGGATTCGATCCTGGCGTGGTAGCCAACAATGTCGAAAACGCTGAAAACGAAAACACTGGATTCAACGCTGCGACAGGCGAATATGTGGATATGTTCGAAGCGGGTATCGTAGACCCTGCGAAAGTCGAGCGCGTAGCGCTCCAAAACGCAGTCTCTGTAGCAAGCTTGCTGCTCACGACAGAAGCGACTGTAAGCGAAATCAAAGAGGAAAAACCTGCTGCACCAGCAGCTCCCGACATGGGCGGCATGGGCGGAATGGGATTCTAATCCCCCGTCCGCATCCGCTTCATGCTCATAAGCATCGTGATATAGTCCGACGCGACGATATCCACTCCGTTTTCCACTACCTTCTCAATCTCTTCGGCTCTATTGACACTCCATACACCCACTCTTAGATGCAAAGAATGCGCAAAATCGTTGGCCTTTTTGGTAGCGATACGATAGTAGGGCAGCACTAAGTCGGCACGTATATCTTTGGCTTCCATGATTTTTCCAGGCGGTTTGGAGTAGACAAGGCCTGTAAGAAGCGTAGCATCGATACGTTTGACCTCCTGCAAAGCCTCTTCGAAAAAGCTGATAAAACAAACATCCTTTTGCATCTTCGCTGCTTGCACTGCCTCCACTATCTTGACTGTGGTGGCCGGCTCTTTGATCTCGATGAACATCCCGGCTCGTCCCCTTACCGTCTCGAGTGCTTCGGCGAGGGTGGCGATGGGCTCGAGGCCGAAGACTTTGAGGCTGCGCAGCTCCTCTATACTTAGCGCATCCACCCTCTTTTTCACACCGCACAGACGCAGCAGATCCTCATCATGGCATAGCACCAGCTCGCCATCAATACTGCTACGCACATCCACCTCGATGATATCCACTCCCGCTTCCAGCCCGTGGCGAATACCTGCGATAGTGTTTTCGGCCACTTCACAGCCACCGCCTCTATGTGCCACAGCCACGAAGGGTCCTCGCTCCAAAATCTCGCACATCATCGCAGCTGCTCTCGCAAAATGGCAATGGCTCTCTCTTGTTCGGCAGGCAAGAGCTTGCCCACTTTATAAAAAAGCACTCTGCCCTCTTTGTCGGTGATGATGATGTCTTGATTTTCGTCGGCTACGTCCCAGGCTTTGACGAT
>JALVTF010000044.1 GCA_027024145.1 Campylobacterales bacterium | reverse complement strand
ATAGGAGAGGATATCGCGAAAGCCCTTACGCTGTTTCATCGCCACGACCTGCATCCTCGCTATTTTCGCCCTGCATACGGGATCGTCGACGAAAATCTCGTGCAGGCACTGCAAAAATATGGTCTACAAGGGGTTCTATGGTCGGTGGATGCGATGGATTGGAAAGCTGCGGGAGGTAGGGATGCGGTGCAAAATGTGGCCAAGCATCTCCATCCCGGTGCAGTGATTTTGCTGCATGAGCCAAAGGAGCAGCCGCGGAGGCTCAAACTTCTCGTGCAAACAATACAAGAGAAAGGATATACAATCGTCCCACTTGCATGGCTGATTGCATATCCCTCTCGTTTTCCTCGCTAAGGAGGCCTACTTTTTCCCTTTGAAGGTGACGACCACAAACGCTGCGACGCTTGTGATGACTGTCGCGGCGATGATGAAGACCAAGAAATATCCTACGCTACTCATCGATATCTTCCTCGTGTTCTATAGTGATTTTGATAAAGGCGACGATCATGAAAATGACGGAAATGACAAGCACCAGAGCCATGATAAGCTCGTAGTTCTTAAACGGAACAGGCATTGCTCTTCTCCCTGAGTTGTCCGCAGGCTGCACTGATGTCGAGTCCTTTGGACTCACGCACGGTGCATAGTATACCGTGATCGAGTAAATAGCGTTGGAAGCGCTTGACACTCTCTTCTTCTGGGCGTTCGAAAGGACTGCCCGGGTAGGGATTGAAGTAGATGAGATTGACTTTGGCTTTGATGCCATGCAGGAGTTTGATCAGTTTCTTGGCGGCTTTGAGATCGTCGTTGACGTTTTTTATCACGAGGTATTCGAACATCACCCGCTTACGCTGATCGATGGGAAACTCGCGTACCGCCTGCATGATGGCTTCGATATTGTAGGCCTTGTTGATGGGCATGAGCTGCTGGCGCAGCGCATCATCCACGGCATGGAGGCTGATAGCGAGCAGTACGCCCAGATTCATTTCTCCGAGCTTTTTGATTTTGGGTGCGAGGCCGCTTGTGGAGATGGTTTGGCGACGTGGCGAGATAGAAAGACCGTGGTCGTCGCTAAAAATCTTGACGGCTTTTGATACGTTTTCGAGGTTATCCAGAGGCTCGCCCATGCCCATGTAGACGATATTGACGCGGCGATTAGCGGGGATGTGGTTATCCTCTTTGATAGCCAGCACCTGGCCTACGATTTCGCCTGGAGTGAGATTGCGCACGAAGCCGCCTTTGGCCGTAAGACAAAAGGCGCAGCCCACTTTGCAGCCAACTTGTGATGAGACGCAGACGGTATATTTGGCCTCCTTGATGACATTGCCCTCTTCGTCGCGCACTTCCGGCTTCATGGGCAGCAGCACCGATTCGACGCTATGGCCGTCTGCGAGGCCCAAAAGATACTTCTTGCTGCCGTCGCGGCTCTTTTCGATATTGAGGATCTTGGGAGTACCGATAGTGAACTTTTCCTCCAGTTTGGCACGCATCGCCTTGGGGAGATTGGTCATTTCTTCAAAGTTTTTAGCACCTTTTTGGTAGATCCACTGGTAGATCTGTTTGGCGCGAAACGAAGGCTGCACCTCTTGCTCCAGCTCTTCGCGTGTAAGGTCGAGAATATTTCTTTTCATACAAAACGCTCCTTGAGATGCTGCTGCAAAATTTCCAGCGCCTTAGGGTAGTTAGCCATGTAGTCTCGGTGTGCATTGGCATCGCATCTATTGGTGATGACGAAGATGCCGCCGGCCGGGATGTTGAACTCTTTGGCGACACTCAGCACCGAAAAGAACTCCATGTTTTCCGCACCGATGCCATGGCGTACAAAATGTTTGGAAAAGCCGGGATCGGTGGTGATGTAGTTGCTGGAGTTGATGATGGTATGGTGCTCTATGCCGAGCCCTTCGCTGGTGATGACGTTGTCGATGGGGGTGTAGGATTTGCCCTGCCAGAATGCGAGCTCTATCTGGGCGGCTCCCCTGCTTTCGATGATATCAAAGACATCATGCTCACCATAGCTCCCAGCCGTACCTGCAAAGAGGATAAATTCGGGTGCTTGCATGAGGCACAAGCGCGTCAGATTGATAGCGCTCTCCACAAGGCCTACTCCTATCGGTACGGCACCGGGGATGGTTTCGTTTTTTCCGGCACACACGATCATAGTCTGACGGGTATCCCTTCGGCAGCGAGGTAGCGTTTGAGCTCCATGATATCGATTTCGCGGTAGTGGAAGATGCTGGCAGCTAAGGCCGCGTCGGCCTTGCCGATGGTAAAGGCCTCTTTGATATGCTCCATCGTCCCAGCACCCCCGCTGGCGATGACGGGGATATCCACCGCTTCGCTGATGGCGCGGGTAAGCTCCAGGTCGTAGCCGGCTTTCGTGCCGTCTGCATCCATACTGGTGAGAAGTATTTCGCCCGCACCTCTATCGTAGACCTCCTTGGCCCACTCGATAGCGTCCTTGCCACTGTCGTAGCGGCCGCCGGCAGTGAAGACATGCCAGCTCTTCCCTACTCTCTTGGCATCGATGGCCACGACGATGCATTGGCTGCCGAATCTCTTGGCGCCTTCGTCGATAAATTCGGGACGTTTGACGGCAGCGGAGTTGATGCTCACCTTGTCACAGCCCACGGCGAGAAGTTTGTAGATGTCATCCAGCTCGCGTATGCCACCGCCTACCGTCAGAGGGATGAAAACCTCTTTGGCCACCTCCTCGACGATGTGCACGATAGTGTCGCGCTCTTCATAAGTGGCAGTAATATCGAGGAAAGTGATCTCGTCCGCTCCCTCGTCGTTGTAGCGTTTGGCCACTTCCACCGGGTCGCCTGCGTCCTTGAGCCCCACGAAGTTGACCCCTTTGACCACGCGTCCTTTGTTGACGTCGAGGCATGGAATGATGCGTTTTGCAAAGTACTCTTGCATCGACTCCCTTTATTTTTTTGCTATTATACTATGTTTCCCGCAGAGCCTGTTTCACGTGAAACAGCCATCGGAAAATTCTCTTTTGCACAAAATTTGACATATTTATATAAAAGCGCTATATTTTATTGGTTCTTTAGAGAAATTGTTGTATCATCGAGGGACTGTGAAAGTAGAAGCGAAAAAACGTTTTGGACAAAATTTTCTCAAAGACAGTGCAGTCGTCGCGAAGATCATCCAATCGATGCCCAAAACAGACCACAAGATCGTGGAGATTGGGCCTGGATTAGGTGATTTGACGCAAAAGCTATTAGAACATAAGGATGTGATAGCTTTTGAGATCGATAGAGATCTATGCCGCCTTTTGCAACAAAAATTTGCGAAAGAGATTGCAAACGGCCGATTGAAGCTCGTTTGCGGTGATGTCATAGATCACTGGAAGCAAGAACTGATCGACGAAGAGTACGATCTCGTTGCCAATCTGCCCTACTATGTGGCGACCAATATCGTCCTCAAGGCGCTAACCGACAGGCGTTGCAAGAACATTTTGGTCATGCTGCAAAAGGAAGTGGCGGATAAATTCTGCGCTCAACCCGGCCAAAAGGAGTTCTCCTCGCTTGCGGTTTTGGCGCAAAGTGCGGGAGATGCGAAGCGAGTGGCGGTGGTCAAGCCCTCCTCGTTCGCTCCGCCTCCCAAAGTCGATTCGGCTGTGATTTTGATCCAGAAGAAGCGAAACTTGGATGATGCAGATTTCATGCGTTTTCTCAAGATCGCCTTCAAGCAGCCGAGAAAGACGCTCTTGAAGAATTTGGCGCAACACTACCCCAAAGATCGACTCCAAGAGATCTTTGTGCGTCTCGGGATTGCTTCCACTATGCGACCTCATGAAGCTACCACATCCATCTATCACCGACTATATGAAATGCTAAAGGAGCAGATAGATGGAAAAGACGCAGCAGCCACAGCAGCCTCAGACCAATAATCAAAATACAACAAACCAAAATAGAAACCAGCGCCCCCATCGAAGAGGTGGAAACGGCGGTGGAGGGGTCTATCGCGATATCAAAAAGGCGATAGCGGCGAACGAGCGTATGCATCAATCACGCCTCACTCCACGTATCAACAACCGCTCAAACGCCAAGGTGCGCATCACGCCTCTTGGGGGGCTCGGCGAAATCGGCGGCAATATCACCGTCATAGAGACCGAAAAGAGCGCTATCGTCATCGATGTGGGCATGAGCTTCCCCACTGAAGATATGCACGGTGTGGATATTCTCATCCCCGATTTTAGCTATCTTCGCGAAATCAAACACAAAATCCACGGCATCGTCATTACCCATGCACACGAAGACCATATCGGTGCTGTGCCCTATCTTTTTAAAGAGATGCAATTCCCTATTTACGGAACACCGCTGCCTCTGGGTATGATCGCCAACAAATTCGACGAGCATGGACTGCGCCAGTACAAAAGCTACTTTCGCTACGTAGAAAAGCGCAAACCCATTAAAATCGGTGATTTTGAGGTAGAATGGATGCATATGACCCACTCCATCATCGATGCCTCATCTTTGGCTATTACCACGGAAGCGGGCACCATTATCCATACGGGGGATTTCAAAATCGACCACACGCCAATCGACGGCTATCCTGCCGATTTGCACCGCTTGGCTTACTATGGCGAGCGAGGGGTGCTCTTGTTGCTGAGCGACTCGACAAACTCGCACAAACCCGGCATCACCAAATCCGAAGCGAGCGTGGGGCCCACCTTCGACCTCCTCTTTTCGCGTGCCAAGGGGCGTGTGATCATGAGTACCTTCAGCTCCAACATTCACCGCGTCTACCAGGCGATCGAGCATGGTATCAAATACAATCGTCGCGTCTGTATCATCGGCCGCTCTATGGAGAAAAACCTCGATATCGCTATGGAGCTGGGCTATATCAAGCTTCCCCAAAATATCTTTATCGAACCGCACGAGCTAGGCAAGTATCGTGATGACGAGATCCTCATCGTCACCACGGGCAGCCAGGGCGAAGCGATGAGTGCGCTCTATCGCATGGCCACCAACGAGCATCGCCATGTCAAAATCAAGCCTACTGATACCATCATTCTCTCGGCCAAGGCTATTCCGGGTAACGAGCGCAGCGTCTCGAGCCTCATCAACTTCATCCAAAAATGCGGTGCGACGGTGGCCTACCAAGATTTCAGCGAGATTCATGTCTCCGGTCACGGCGCGCAAGAGGAGCAAAAGCTGATGCTGCGGCTCACCAAACCCAAATTTTTCCTGCCTGTGCATGGCGAGTACAACCACATCAAAAAGCACAAAGACACTGCCGTGGCTTGTGGAGTGCCTGAGCGCAACATCTACCTCATGAGCGACGGTGACCAGATCGAAGTGACGCCAAAATATATGAAAAAAGTGCGCACGGTCCGTACGGGCAAAGCCTACATCGACAATCAGCTCGGCGAAGAGATCGAAAGCGATGTGGTGATCGACCGTCAGAAAATGGCGACGGAAGGTATCGTCATCATCGTGGCGCAAATTTCCAAAGATACGAAAAAATTCATCACCAAGCCCAAAGTGAGCAGCTTCGGACTGGTAGCCGATAAGAAAGATAGAGAGTTCGAGCAAGAGATCAGCGGACTTTTAGAGCAGCTCCTCGTCAACAAACCGGAGCTCGTAGAAGCGCCCAGAAAGCTCGAAAACGATTTTCGCCAGGTGGTACGCAAGCATATCTTTAGAAAATATAAAAAGTACCCCACTATCGTGCCAACGCTCTTTATCATGTAAGGAAAGTGCATGGATTTCGCTGCAATAGCCAAAGAGGTGCTCGATATCGAAGCTGCGGCTCTGGAAGCTTCGAAAAATCGCATCGGCAAGAATATCGACGAGGCTGTGGAGATCATCTACGGCCTCAAAGGCAAGCTCATCGTCACAGGTGTGGGCAAGAGCGGTCTGGTGGGTTCCAAGATGGCCGCCACTTTCGCTTCCACGGGGACTCCCAGTTTCTTCATCCATCCCACCGAAGCCCTCCATGGGGATCTTGGGATGATAGGCAAAGAAGATGGCGTGCTCGCCATCAGCTACAGCGGCGAGAGCGAGGAGCTTATCAAGATTTTGCCCCATATCAAGCGTTTCGATATTCCCCTCATCGGCATGACGGGCAATCCCGACTCCACATTGGCTCGTTATAGCGATGTGAATATATCGATCGCTGTAGAGCGCGAAGCCTGTCCACTTCAGGCGGCCCCTACCGCTTCGACGACATTGACGATGGCGCTGGGCGATGCACTGGCGGTGTGTCTGATGAAAAAACGCGATTTCAAGGTGAGCGACTTCGCTTCGTTTCATCCGGGAGGCTCTCTGGGCAAGCGGCTTTTTGTAAAAGTCAAAGACCTGATGCGAAGAAATAATCTGCCCATCATCACCGACACCACCCCCTTGCGTGAAGCGATCGTGGAGATGAGTGCCGGAAAGCTGGGGAACGTGCTCATCACCGACAAAGATGGCAAGCTTGTGGGGGTACTCAGTGATGGCGATTTGCGTAGAGCCCTGATGAAAGAGGATTTCGATCTCGATACGCCGGCCTTCGCCTACGCTACGAAACATCCCAAAACGATCCAGGATACCCAGATGCTCGCAAGCGACGCGCTGCGAAAAATCGAGGAGTATAAAATCCAGATGCTGGTCATCACCGATAGCGAGGATAAACCCGTCGGGGTGCTCCATATTCACGATCTCGTGGAGGCAGGCATCAAATGAGGCTCAATAAATACATCTCGCACAACACCACCTATTCGCGGCGCGAAGCCGACAGACTCATCCAGGAGGGGCACGTCAAAGTCAATCGCCAGGTGGTCACCGAGCCCTACTACGATGTGCAAAGCGGCGACAAGGTCTTCGTCAAGGGCAAGCTCGTCAAGCAAAAGCGCGGCTACACCGTCATCGTCTATCACAAGCCAAAGGGTGAGTTAGTGAGCAAAAAGGATGAGCGAGGCCGCAGGACTATCTATCAGAGCCTTCCCGGCAAATTTCGCCACTTTATCCCCGTAGGGCGCCTCGATTTTGCCAGTGAAGGATTGCTGCTGCTCACTGATTCGCCCAAAGTGGCGCAAACACTCATGGAGAGCGATATTCCTCGCGTATATAACGTAAAAATCCGCGGCGAGGTGACGCCACAGATGGAAGAGGCGATGCGAGAGGGTCTGGAGCTCGAAGATGCCAGTGCAGGCGCGCACGAAAAGAGCGATATCAAGGCTATGAAATTCGCTCCCTTTTTTGCCTATCGCATCGACAAGAACTCCCCTACTTTTTCCAAGCTCAAAGTGGCGCTGACGGAGGGGAAAAATAGAGAAATCAGGAGATTTTTCGCACATTTTGGCAAAGATGTGGTAGACTTAAAAAGAGTGGAATATGGCTGGATAAAGCTCAACGCCTTGCCAAAAGGCAAGACGCGCTATCTGAGTAAAAAAGAGTACGAAAAACTACGCCAATTTCTAAAGGAAGTGGATGATACAAAAGTTCACGCTCAAAACCAATCATAAGTCCGAAATGATCGAAATCACCGAAATCGTCAAAGAGGCGGTGATAAAAAGCGGCATCAGAGACGGTAACTGTGTGGTCTATTCGCCCCACACCACCACAGGAGTGCTGCTGTTTGAAAATGTCGACCCTGGTCTGCAGCGAGACTTCCTGGCACACATGAGCCGCCTCGTGCCCAAAAGTGATCGTTACGCCCACGGCGAAAACGCCGATGCGCACCTCAAATCGGCTCTGACGGGCAACAGCGTGGCGATTCCTGTCGAAGATGCGAAGCTGGTGCTTGGTAAGTGGCAGGGAATATTCTTTTGTGAATATGACGGACCGCG
>JALVTF010000043.1 GCA_027024145.1 Campylobacterales bacterium | reverse complement strand
TTTTCGTGCCGCTTTGATTAGCGAGTTTGTTTAAAATGTACTTTTTCGCTTCCGAAAAAGGGATCTTTTCGCTACCTATCTTTTTGTCGATATAGAGCAGCAAAAATTTGTCGCCCAGAGGTAAAATGGGCGTGAAATGGCCTTCGGGCGTGCGTGCCAACAACGAGGCGAATCGAGGGTCGACTTTTGCAAGATCGATAACCTCTTTGCCTTTGGACAGTAAAATGGGTTTTTGCGGTGCGGCGAGGGGGTTTTCGGCGATGCGTTCCAAAAGCTCTTTGGATGGAGAGATATATTTGGTCACTTCCACTTTCTTTGCTACCATGAACTCTTCGGGGTGACTCTCGTAGTAGTTTTTGAGATCGGCTTCAGTGGGCATTTTGGTCTGCATACGGGCGATTTTTTTGTAGAGTTTCTTGCGCAAGAACTGCTTTTTGAGAGCCTCTTTGTAGGCTTCCCAGCCGATGCCACGGCTTGCGAGAGCTCTTTGCAAAGCGTAGCGGTCCATTCCTTTGGACTTGGCGATAGCGTCGATGGCGGCATCGAGCTCATCGTCGCTGACGCGGATATTGAACTTTTTGATCTGCTCCTCTTCGAGTTTTTGGCGCACCAAAAGATCGATGGCCTCTTTTTTGGGGATATGCAGTTTTTGGGCAGTTGTGAGGATTTCATAGGTGGTGATGGGCTCACCGTCGACGATGACGGCTACGGCATCGATCATCTTCGCCCATGTACAAATGGCAAAAAAGAGCAAAAGAAACGTAATTTTTCTCATCGTTGCGTCCTTGATTGGTTACTGGCAAGATTTTACCAGCTTTTAACTAATATATAAGTAAAATCGCATCAAAATGTACCAAAGGAACGAAATGGTAGTGACACGATTTGCTCCGAGTCCCACGGGGTATCTGCACATAGGCGGATTGCGCACGGCTCTTTTTAACTGGCTCTGGGCACGTAAAAACAAAGGCAAGTTTATCTTGCGCATCGAAGATACGGACCTGGCGCGCAATAGCGAGGAAGCCACGCAGGCGATCTTGGAAGCCTTCGATTGGGTGGGTCTCGATCATGACGGCGAGGTGGCCTATCAGTCCAAGCGTTTCGATATCTACAAGCGCTATATCCAAAAGCTCCTCGATGAAGGCAAAGCGTATTACTGCTATATGACCAAGGAGGAGCTGGATGCGTTGCGCGCAGAGCAGATGCAGCGAGGCGAGCGTCCCCACTATGACAGACGCTATCGCGATTTCACCGGCACGCCGCCTAAGGGTGTGCAACCTGTGGTACGCATCAAAGCGCCGCTCGAAGGCGATATCGTCTTCGAAGACGGGATCAAAGGCACCATCACCATCAAAGCCGATGAGGTGGACGATTTTATCATCGCCCGCAGCGACGGTACACCCACCTACAACTTCGTCGTAGCCATCGACGATGCGCTCATGGGTGTGACGGACGTGATCCGTGGAGATGATCACCTCTACAACACCCCCAAGCAGATCGTAGTCTACGAAGCCTTGGGACTGCCGATTCCTCGCTTTTACCATGTGCCGATGATTCTCAACGAGAAGGGCAAGAAGCTCTCTAAGCGCGATGGGGCCATGGATGTGATGGAGTACAAGCGCATGGGTTATCTGCCAGAAGCGCTGCTCAACTTCCTCGTGCGATTAGGCTGGAGCCATGGCGATCAGGAGATTTTCAGCCTCGAAGAGATGATCACACTTTTCGATCCCAAAGATATCAACAAGGCTCCATCGGCCTACAATCTCTCCAAACTCGAGTGGCTCAATGCCCACTACATCAAAAACT
>JALVTF010000042.1 GCA_027024145.1 Campylobacterales bacterium | reverse complement strand
TGGTCTATCCCAAAAACATGATGAAAAACCTCAATCTCACGGGCGGCCTCGTCTTTAGCCAGCGCGTGCTGCTGGAGCTCACCAAGCGCGGTATGACCCGCGAAGAGGCCTACAAGGTAGTCCAGCGCAACGCCATGAAAGTGTGGGAGCAGATCCAGGAAGGCAAAGCGCCCATCAACGACAAAGGCGAGAGCCTCTTTTTGCAGTATCTCCTCGAAGACAAGGAGCTCACCTCCAAAATCAAAGAGGACGAAATTAGGACGTTCTTTGATTATAGTTACTACACCAAAAACGTAGACAAAATTTTCGCAAGGGTATTTGGAAGAGGAGAGGGGAAATGATTCGTGTCGTCAAACGCAACGGTCGTATCGAACCGTTAGACATCTCGAAGATCCAAAAATACACACATGCAGCCTGCGAAGGCCTCGAAGGTGTAAGCCAGAGCGAATTAGAAGTGGATGCCAAGATTCAATTTCGTGACGGCATCACCACCGCAGAGATCCAAGAGACACTCATTCGCACTGCCGTAGACAAGATCGATGTGGATAGACCCAACTGGACTTTCGTGGCCGCAAGACTTTTTCTGTACGATCTCTATCACAAAGTGAGCGGTTTTACAGGCTATACGCATCTTCGCGACTACTTCGAACGCGGTGAAAAAGAGGGGCGTATTCTGCCCGGATTCAAGGACAAATACGATCTCGATGATCTCAACGACTACATCAAACCGGAACGCGATTTGCAGTTTACCTATCTTGGCATCCGTACTCTCTATGATCGCTATTTGATCAAAGATCGCCAAGGCAACCCGATAGAACTACCGCAACATCTTTTCATGGCTGTAGCGATGTTTCTCGCTCAAAACGAATTAGACTGCCAGACATGGGCCAAGAAATTCTATGATGTCATCAGCAAATTCGAAGTAATGGTGGCCACACCCACACTCTCCAACGCCCGCACCACACGCCATCAGCTCAGCTCTTGCTACATCGGCAGCACCCCGGACAATATCGAAGGGATCTTCGATAGCTACAAAGAGATGGCACTGCTGAGCAAATTTGGCGGCGGCATCGGCTGGGACTGGAGCAGGGTGCGCGGTATGGGAAGCTACATCGACGGTCACAAGCATGCAGCGGGCGGTATCGTGCCATTTTTGAAAATCACCAACGATATCGCCATCGCTGTGGATCAACTGGGCACACGCAAAGGCGCCATCGCCGTCTATATCGAACCGTGGCATATCGACATCCGCGACTTTATCGATCTGAAGAAAAACAGCGGCGAGGAGCGCCGCAGAGCGCACGATCTCTTCCCCGCCCTTTGGATAAACGACCTTTTCATGAAACGTGTCGAAGAGGATGGCATCTGGACGCTCTTCGATCCGTACGAAACGAAAGACCTCACAGAGCTGTGGGGCGAGGAGTTCGAAAAACGCTACCTCGAATATGAACAGCGCGAGGACATCACCAAAGAGCGCGTCAAGGCCAAGGAGCTATGGAAACTGATTTTGCGCAGCTATTTCGAGACCGGAAGCCCTTTTCTGTGCTTCAAAGACAACGCCAACCGCTGCAACCCCAACGGCCATGCCGGCATCATTCGCAGCTCCAACCTCTGTACCGAAATATTCCAAAACACCGAGCCCAACTACTACAAGGTGATGGTCAAGTATGAAGACGGCAGCGTCGACTACTTCGACGAGGAAGAGGATGTCACCGTCGATAGCGGTATCACCAAAAAAGCCAAAAAAATCACCAGCATCGACAGTATCGGCGGTAAGCAGGTCTTCATCGTCGAAAAGACCAAAGAGGACGGCCTTACGGCGGTGTGCAACCTCGCCAGTGTGAATCTGAGCAAAGTCCACACGAAAGAAGATATCGAGCGCGTCGTGCCCATCGCCATCAGGATGCTCGACAACGTGATTGATCT
>JALVTF010000041.1 GCA_027024145.1 Campylobacterales bacterium | reverse complement strand
GCTCATACTTGCTCCTAATTCGGATATATTTACTCTTATTTGGAGGTGATTATAGCACAATTGCGACAAATGTAGCAAAAACGGTTATAATGGTTTGTTATAATCAGCAAAAACAAAGGAGGGGAACATGGCATTTAGCACACTCAAAGAGGTAGAGCAAGAGGTCTATACCGTCTGTGAATGTATGGATGTGAGTCTCGGTGAGATCGTAGAGGCTATCAAAAACGGCGCTTGTGATGTCGAAGCTATCATGGAAGCGACGGATGCCGGAACTGCATGCGGGAAATGCCGCAGCAAGGAAGACGACCCGGCCGAAGAGCGCGCCGTGCATTTAGATGAGATTTTGGCGCTGGCCAAAGCCGAAGGGCTCTGCAAAGACTAAAACCTGTTGCCCTGCGGGGCGTTGATGAGGCTGAAGAACTCTTCGCGGGTTTTGATGTTTTCTTTAAAAACCCCGCGTAGGGCGGAGCTTACGGTTGTGGAGCATATCTTTTCGACGCCTCGCATCTCCATGCACATGTGGCGAGCCTGTACCACCACCGCCACGCCTTTGGGATTGATCGTCTCCATCAAAGCGTCCGCTATCTGCTCCGTCATCTGCTCTTGGATCTGCAAGCGTCTGGCAAAAACATTGACCATTCTTGGAATTTTCGATAGCCCTACCACCTTGCCGTTGGGGATATAGGCTACGTGCGCGCGCCCGATGATGGGCAAAAGATGGTGCTCGCACAGCGAATAGAACTCGATATCGCGCACCAAGACCATCTCGTCGTTGGTGGAGCTAAAGAGCGCTTCGCCGAGGATCTCTTTGGGATCTTGGCGATAGCCTTGGGTGAGATGCATGAAGGCTTTGTAGACCCGCGCGGGTGTTTTGATGAGGCCTTCGCGGTTTGGATCCTCTCCTACGATTTCGAGCATCGTACGGACAGCTTCTTCGAACTTTTTTTGCTTCTCCATCACCCCTCCGGATACGTTTTTTAGATTTTATCACAATATTTTGATAAAATAAGAGCTAAAATTTTGCACGAAGGGAACTTAATGGAAATCAAAGCCACCAAAATCGACAGCGCCAACGCGAAAGTGGAGGCGACTATCCAAAACGAAGATATCCAAAAACGCAGCGACAAAATCGCCAAGAATCTCGCTAAAACCCTCGATATCCCCGGATTTCGCAAAGGCAAAGTACCGGTAGCGATCGTCAAGCAACGCTACGGAGACAAAATCGCCCAAGATGCCGAAGGCGAAGCGGTCCGCGAAGTGCTGGACAAATCTATCGAAGAGCTCGGCATCGAAAGAGCCGATCTCATGGGAGAACCTGTCTTTACCAAATATGAAAAAGGTGACGAAGCGATCGTGATGGAATTTGAAGTGGGGCTGCGTCCCGAGCTGAATTTGGAGGGTTACGAAGAACTCGTACCTGAGTATGAAGAGCCCGAAGTGAGCGACGAAGAGGTGCAAAAACGTCTCGAAGAGCTCGCCGAATCTATGGCGCAGTTTGTAGAAAATCCCAAACGACGCGTAGCAAAAGAGGGCGATCTGGTCGTCATCGATTTTAAAGGAACACTCGAAGACGGCACGGAAATCCCCGGCGGCAGTGCAGAAGGGTTTGAGCTGCGTTTAGGAAGCGGTCAGTTCATCCCCGGTTTCGAAGACCAAATCATCGGTATGAAAAAGGGTGAGACGAAAACTATCGAAGTGACTTTTCCCGAAGATTACCATAGCAAAGAGCTTGCCGGCAAAAAGGCCAAATTCGAAGTGACGCTCCACGCGATCAAAGAGAAAGAAAAGCTCGAAATCAACGACGAGCTGGCTAAAAAGATGCTGCCGCAAAATCCCGATGCGACTGTGGATGTGCTCAAAGAGGAGATCAAAAAACAGCTCAAAAGCGAAAAACTCTCCAAACTCTACAACGAAGAACTCAAACCAAA
>JALVTF010000040.1 GCA_027024145.1 Campylobacterales bacterium | reverse complement strand
GCAAGAGTCTTTTTACCATCGACTAATCAACCTTTCAGTATAATGGCGCAAAGGATTGGTATGATATGCGTGTTTGATTGTGAAACTATACCAGATACCCAGTTAATTCGCAAAACCCACGGCCTGGAAGGAAGTGATGCCGAAGTGGCGCACCAGGCACTTTTGGAGCAGGAGCAAAAAAGCGGCAGCGCTTTCATGCCCCATCCCTATCACAAAATCGTGGCCATCAGTGCGGTCTTTGCCGACGAGGAGGGGCGCTTCGTTAAAGTAGGAACCTTTCCAGGCAACGATGAAAAAGAGATCATCGAGGGGTTTTTACGCTATATCGATCGCAAAAACCCCAAACTGGTCTCCTTCAATGGCCGCAGCTTCGATATCCCCGTGATCTTGATGCGTGCGATGCGCTACAACCTTTCCTGCCCAGCCTATTTCGAGCAGGACAACCAGATGCTCAACAAGACCAAATGGGAGAACTACCGCGCTCGCTACTCCGAGCAGTTCCATGTGGACCTTTTGGAAGTGATAGGGCACTACGGTGCCGTGCGTGCTCTCAAACTCGATACGCTGTGCCAGATGATGGGGATTCCAGGGAAATTCGACGTCAGCGGCGATCAGGTGATGGATCTCTATTTTGCTGGAGAAATCGCCAAGATACAGGAGTACTGCGAAAGTGACGTGCTCAATACCTATTTGCTCTATCTCAAATACGAACTCCTCAAAGGCTCGCTTTTAGTAGAGGATTATCGTACCATTTTGCGCGATATGGCCGAGAATTTGCCCAAGGATCGCGGCTACAGCGAGACATTTGCAGCATATCTACTAAAGGAAGCTTATGGTAGTGACTGAGATTCAGGAATTTTCCGAGATACGGACCAAAGCGAGGGCGTATCTGTGTTTTTTACTCCAGCGTTATATTCCAAACTATGTACCCGAGCCCTCTTTGGACAATATCGTCAATGCTCTCAAGATCCTCAAAAAGGAGCTGCCCCAGGCCGAAGCTTTCTATATTTTGGATAAGATGGGCAACCAAATTATAGACGCGATCTCAAACAACCCAGAATACCGCCGCGGCAAGGGGATCAACCGCAGCATGCGCGCCTACTACTACCGTGCCGTGCGTGAAAAGCGCTGCATTCTCACAGACCCCTATCCATCACTGCTCTCGCACGAACTGACCGTAACGGCTTCCTATCCGGTCTACAATGAAAACAAGCAGCTCATCTTCATCATCTGTGTCGATATCAGCCTCAAGTCGCTGCTGAAGATGTTTCACCCAAGCTCTATCGACTCCTACTTCGGCTCTTTCTCCAAAGTAAGCTACGCACTCTTTACACTCGCACTTCTCGTGGTGGCGATTCTGCTTTTCGTCAAAGGTGCCATGAGCGTCTTGGCATACGGCATCCACTTTACCAACCTCGATATCAAGGAGATCTTCGAATCGACCATTTTGATCACGCTATCGCTGGCGATCTTCGATCTCGTAAAAACGCTTTTTGAAGAGGAGGTGCTCGGGCATCACAAAAAACAGGCCGCTAGCGACATCCATAAGACAATGATTCGCTTTTTGGGCTCCATCGTGATTGCGCTTTCTATCGAAGCGTTGATGCTGGTATTCAAATTCGCTATAATCGGCCCCGAAAAGATACTCTATGCGGTCTATTTGATTGCAGCCGTTACGCTGCTGCTTTTTGGCCTATCCTTTTATCTCAAATCCATTAGCGCAATGAAAGAAGAGGAATGAAGATAGCCATCGTCGATTACAATATGGGAAATCTTCGCAGTGTCAAGAACGCCTTCGACAAAATCGGTGCCGACGCCGTGATCGAGAAAGATCCCGAAAAGTTGTTGCACTATCACAAAATGATACTTCCCGGCGTCGGCGCGTTTGGTGATGCGATGGAACATCTGCGCAGCTCCGGGCTTTTGGAAGCCATTAGGGAGTTTGCTGCCAGCGGCAAGGCGATGCTGGGGATTTGCTTAGGGATGCAGCTTCTGTTTGACAAGAGCAGTGAGTTTGGCGAGCATGAAGGGCTGGGACTCATCCCCGGAGAGGTGGTGCCATTTGACAAAAGTAGATTTCCCCATCCTCTCAAAGTCCCCCACATGGGATGGAACGAGCTTTTCGTCCAAAAAGAGACGCCGCTCTTTGCCGGCCTTCCTAAGGCTTTTTACCTCTACTTCGTCCATAGCTACCATGTGGTGTGTGACGATGCCTACGCCATCGGTAAGACGGTGTATGGCTACGAATTCGTAAGTGCCGTGCAAAAAGATAATATCTACGGACTGCAGCCCCATCCGGAAAAATCTCATGCAAACGGGCTGAAAATCTTGAAAAATTTTATGGAGCTGTAAATGGAGATACTTCCAGCGATCGATCTCAAAGAGGGCAAGGCCGTACGCCTTACTAAAGGCCTCATGGAGAGTGCCAAGATCTATAGCGACGAGCCATGGCAGATAGCCAAGCGTTTCGAAGAGATGGGTGCGAAGTGGCTCCATGTGGTGGATCTCAACGGCGCGTTTGCAGGAGAGCCTAAAAATATCGAACAGATCGAAAAGATACGTAAAAAGACAAATCTCAAGATGGAACTGGGCGGCGGGATCCGCGACGAGGATACCATCAAACGCTACAGAGATCTCGGTATCGATAGACTTATCCTTGGCTCCATAGCACTCAAAAACCCCGCATTCGTCAAGGAGATGGCGGCCAAATATCCTATTGCCGTGGGAATCGATGCGATCGATGGCTATGTGGCGGTGGAAGGCTGGGCCGAAAAGTCCCAGATGCAAGCCACGGAGCTTGCCAAGGAGTTCGCTGCAAGTGGCGTGGAGGCGATCATCTGCACCGATGTGGGTAAGGATGGGACGCTCAGTGGCGTGAATGTAGAGTTTACCGTCGCGATAGCCGAAGCCAGCGGCATCCCCACTATCGCCAGCGGCGGTGTGCGGGGTATCGAAGATATCAAAAGGCTCTTAGACACCCACAAAGTGGCCGGCGTGATCGTGGGCAAAGCCTTCTATGAAGGTACGATCGATCTCGAAGAGGCCTTTAGGCTCGTGCGAGGTGCGGCGTGAAAGAGTTCTACTACGAGGTGCGCATCACACCTTCTGGCCACATCGAAGCGATAGAGAACTTCTTGCTCGATCACTTCTACAACGGTATCGAAGAGCACAAAGGCACGCTGATACTGCGTAGCGAAGAACCTTTGGATGCGGTGATAGCGAAGCTGCGCGAGTATGTGCAGGAGCTTTCCGAAATATTTGGCGAAAAAATCAATATCACAATCGAGCAAGAAAAAAAACGCAACGAAGACTGGATAGAAAACTATAAGCGTTCCATCACTCCCGTGGAGGTGGGAAGCTTCTATATCTATCCAAGCTGGCATAATGCAAAAGAGGGAAAGATCAATATCCAAATCGACCCGGCACTCGCTTTTGGCAGCGGTCATCACGAGACCACCAGAGGCTGCCTGCAGGCTATCGAGCGCTACGTGCAGCCAGGCTTAGAGGTGCTCGATGTGGGCACCGGCAGCGGTATCTTGGCGATAGCGGCCAATAAACTTGGTGCTACGGTGGACATCTGCGATACCGACGAGCTGGCCATCAGTGAAGCGAAGAAGAATTTTGCCTTAAACGAAGCTAAATTTCGTGATGCCTGGATAGGCTCGGCAGCAGGCGCTAAAAAAAAGTATGATATAGTAATAGCCAATATCGTAGCCGATGTGCTGGTGCTCATCGCCGCCGATTTGATCCGAGCGGCCAAAGAGGACGGCATCATCGTGCTTTCTGGTATCATCGACAAATATCGCGACAAAGTGGTGGACCGCTTCGCTCTTCCCATCCTCGAAGAGGTAGCAGAGGGAGAATGGCGGACACTGATACTAAAAAACAGGGGAGACAATGGCCAATAACCAGAAGAAAAAGCCGCAAAACGACAACTTTTTCAATCGCAATCCGCTGCTGACTTTTGCGATCTTTTCAGTGATCTTGATTTTGCTTTTCAAAACACTCTTGCAGCCGGCCAACAATATGGGGCAGGGTGCAAAGAGCTACATGGTGGGTGCACCCATCCAAAAGACCAAAGAGATCAGCTATAGCGAACTCAAGCGTCTCATCGAGCAGGGCAAGGTGCAGTATGTGGCTATCGGGCAAAAGACCATCAAATCGATAGCCAACAAAGAGGGCTATAAAATCATATACTTTGCCAATCGTGTGCCTGGCGATACCTCCCTCATTCCACTTCTTGAAAAGAAACACATCGATTATGGCGGTTTTAGCGAGAGCAACTGGGTGACGGAGATGCTCTTTGGATGGATTATCCCGATATTTATCTTTTTCGCTATTTGGATGTTTCTCGCATCTCGCATGCAAAAGAGCGTCGGTGGTGGAATCCTCGGTATGGGAAGCGCCAAGAAGCTCATCAACTCCGAGCGTCCCAAAGTGAAATTTAGTGACGTAGCAGGTGTAGAAGAGGCCAAGGAGGAGGTCAAGGAGATCGTGGACTTCCTCAAACATCCGCAGCGCTACATCCGCCTGGGTGCCAAAATCCCCAAAGGGGTGCTTCTCGTGGGACCTCCTGGAACCGGTAAGACCCTTTTGGCCAAAGCGGTGGCCGGCGAAGCGGATGTGCCCTTTTTTGCCGTAAGCGGCAGTAGCTTCATCGAGATGTTCGTGGGTGTGGGTGCCGCGCGTGTGCGCGATCTTTTCGAGCAGGCCAAAAAGGAAGCGCCCAGCATCATCTTCATCGACGAGATCGACGCCATCGGTAAAAGCCGTGCCGATAGCGGTCCTATCGGGGGGAACGATGAGCGCGAGCAGACCCTGAACCAGCTTTTGGCAGAGATGGATGGATTCGATAGCTCCGAATCTCCCGTCATCGTCCTTGCTGCCACCAACCGTCCCGAAATTCTCGATCCGGCCCTCTTGCGTCCGGGACGATTCGATAGGACTGTCGTGGTGGATAAGCCCGACTTCGAAGGACGTCTGGCGATTCTCAAAGTCCATGTCAAACATATCAAGCTGGCACCCGATGTGGATCTAAGAGAAATCGCGCGCCTCACTGCAGGCCTCGCTGGAGCGGATCTGGCCAATATCGTCAACGAAGCGGCGCTCTTAGCAGGACGTAAGAACAAACAGCAGGTGGAGCAAGAGGATCTCCTCGAAGCGGTAGAGCGTGCAATCGCTGGACTTGAGAAGAAGAGCCGCCGCATCAGCCCAGAAGAAAAACGCATCGTAGCCTACCATGAAAGCGGTCATGCCCTCATCGCAGAGACCACGCCGGGAGCACGCAAAGTGACCAAAGTCTCTATCATTCCGCGCGGTCTTGCAGCGCTGGGGTATACGCTCAATACACCTGAAGAGAACAAGTATCTAATGAAAAAGAGCGAGCTGGTGGCTGAAATAGATACACTTCTTGGAGGCCGCGCCGCAGAGGAGGTCTTTATCGGTGAGATCACCACAGGTGCTTCCAACGACCTCGAACGTGCCACCGACATCGTCAAGGCGATGGTGAGTATGTACGGGATGAGTGATGTAGCGGGTCTTATGGTGCTGGAAAAACAGAAAAATCTCTTCCTCGGCGGCGGGCAGACCGTCAAAGAGTACAGCGAAAAGCTTGCCGAAGAGATCGACGAATTTGTCAAGGAGTTCTTGCAAAACCGCTACAAACATGTCAAAAACAGGCTCCAAGAGTATGCTCCTGCCATCGAACAGATGGTGAAGGTGCTCTTCGAAAAAGAGGTAATCGAAGGCAAAGAGGTGCGCGAGATTATCAAGGAGTTCGAAGAGAAAGAGGGCAAAGTGAGCTTGCTGGTCGAAGAGACCCATGACGATATAGAACAAGCCAAAGAGGCCCACGAAAAAGAACAGCAAGAGACACAAGAGCAGAAGGAATCGTAGGCGTGGAGAAACGCACCTTTGATATTCGTTACATCTTTCCCAACTTTTTCACCGCACTCAGCGCCTTTTTGGGCGTGATCAGTGTGCTGGCCTCCATCAAGGGTAATTTTGATAAAGCCGCGTGGCTCATTTTCATTTCACTTATCCTCGACGGTCTCGATGGTCGCGTGGCGAGGCTCACCAATGCCACGAGTAAATTCGGCGTGGAGTTCGACTCTTTGGCCGATATCGTGGCCTTTGGCGTAGCGCCCGCGATTTTGCTCTATCAGGCCATCGGGCACCAGTATGGGAAATTCGGCTCACTGGTAACTGCGCTCTTCGTGGTGTTCGGTGCTATTCGTCTGGCGCGTTTCAATGTCATGGCGCCAAACAGCGAGCCCAGTGTCTTTATAGGCGTGCCGATTCCCACAGCTGCAGTGTTTGTCACCGGATGGGTGCTGCTCTATCGTAAATATGCACTCGATTCTATCACACTGCTTATCATGCTCATGGCGCTTGGGGTAGCCTTTTTGATGGTGAGCAATGTGCGCTATCCCAGCTTCAAAAAGATCGACCTGCAAAAATCCCATGTCTTTAAGATTTTGATTTTGATGATTTTTATCGTAGCGCTGCTCTTTTTGTATCCTGCCGAATTCGTCACGCTCATCGTGACGCTCTATGTGGTTGTAGGGATTGTGCGAGCAGGCTACTACCTCATGACGAAAAAAATACGCTATAATAGTGGAAAAAGTTTTTCGAAGGATAAAAATTGAGTGAAATCGGAGTGATCAAGGCACGTAAATATTTGCCCAAAATCGAGATCCGCAACCTCCTCCTATGCCTCTAAGCACCTCTTCATAGTATAATTGCACTAAATTTATGTAAAAAACCGAAATTCCAAAGGAATGAAAATGAAAGATGTCGTAAAGATTTTCGATACTACGTTGCGTGATGGGGAGCAGAGTCCCGGTGCTTCGATGAATACAGAAGAGAAGATTCAAATCGCCAAGCAACTCGAAAAGCTCGGGGTAGACATCATCGAAGCAGGCTTCGCTGCCGCGAGTCCCGGGGATTTCGAAGCGATTCGAAAAATTAGCGAAGTGGTGAGCAAAAGTACCGTCTGCTCGCTGGCACGTGCGCTGGAAAAAGATATCAAAGCGGCAGGCGAAGCGATCGCACCTGCAGCCAAAAAACGCATCCACACATTTATCGCTACGAGCCCGATCCACATGAAATACAAACTGCGCATGGAGCCGGAGGAAGTGATCAAAAAGGCGGTGGCGGCTGTGGAGTATGCAAAGACCTTCGTGGATGATGTGGAGTTTAGCTGCGAAGATGCGGGGCGTAGTGAGATGAGCTTTCTCAAAGAGATCATCGATGCCGTCATCGCTGCAGGCGCCAAAACCATCAACATCCCCGACACCGTCGGCTATCGTTTCCCCCACGAGATGGGCGAAATGATCAAGGAGCTCAAGGAGTTCATAGGTGAACGGGCGATCATATCCGTGCACTGCCACAACGATTTGGGCCTCGCTGTGGCCAATTCGCTCTATAGCGTGCTTAACGGCGCACGGCAAGTGGAGTGTACCATCAACGGCCTCGGTGAGCGCGCCGGCAACGCCGCTCTCGAAGAGATCGTGATGGCTATCAAGACGCGCAAGGATATCTTCGGAAAGATCGATACCAATATCAACACCAAAGAGATCTATCCCACCAGTCGCCTCGTGGCCGCCATCACAGGCATCGAGCCGCAGCCAAACAAGGCGATCGTGGGCAAAAACGCATTCGCACATGAAAGCGGTATCCACCAAGACGGCGTGCTCAAGCACCAAGAGACCTACGAAATCATGCGTGCCGAAGATATCGGCCTCGATCGCAACGCCATCGTCCTCGGCAAGCACTCAGGCCGCCATGCCTTTAAAAACAAAGCGGAGGAGCTCGGGTTTAATCTCAGTGATGAAGAGCTCAACAAAGCTTTTGAACGCTTCAAAATCTTGGCCGATAAGAAAAAAGAGATCACTGATGATGATATCCGCGTGCTTATTACAAACGAACTCAGCAGCGCACCGGAGGTCTATAAGCTCAAAAAACTGCAGATTAATGATTGTAGCGAAGGTGTGCCAAGCGCTGCGGTGACTATCGAGTTCGAGGGCAAAGAGATTACCGATGCCGGCATCGGTGATGGAACGATCGATGCGATTTTCAAGACGATCGATCGCATCAGCGGCTACAAAGGCACCCTCAACGACTACCAAGTCACTGCCGTGAGCAAAGGCAAGGATGCGCTGGCAAAAGTGGTGGTGAAGGTGGTGTTTGACGAGAACAAACCGGCCGTCATCGGCCATGGTCTGAGCATCGATACGATGATAGCCAGCGCCAAGGCGTATGTGAGTGCCCTCAATAGTTACATCTCTATGAAGGATATGCTCCGCACTAAAAAAGGAAGCGGCGAGGATATTTAAGCCTCGCTCGCTTTGCTCTCCATGATCCAGTGAAAGTAGAGATCCATCACGAAAAAGGGCGTAAAGAAGCTGATAATGGGGATGAAGTTGAGCAGTGCTGCCGTGAGGGAGGCACTGATGAGATAGGCTTTGTGCTCGCGCATCTTTTCGTAGAGCTCTTTCGTGCACAATATGCTGCATACTCCCATAAATGCCGACTCTTTATAGAGCCACGCCCAGACGAACCAAATGGCCAAGAAGTTCGCGATAGGGATGAAGAGGATCGGCACGATGAGGATGGATGCTATGAAAAACCAAAAGATATTCCAATAGAGCCTCGCATAGGTGGCTGTCTGGGAAATGTCGCTCTTTGCTATCTCCATGTCTCCAAGGTGCCTCTCCATCATAGCTTTTATAAAAGCTTCGCGAAAAGCGAAAATCACTAAGTATTCGCTCACTAAAAAGAGATTGTAAAAAAGATAAAAGGCCAGCAGCCAGGCCATCCCTTTTGCCACGGTATCGAAAGGCAAAATCGTCAAAAAGCGCTGAATCTCGTGGTTAATAGTAGGCCACTCCAATAAAATCACCACTGCCCAAAGAATAGAGAAGATGAAGACCAGCGTGAAGTTGATGGCTTCGAAGCGACTCTCCTTTTTGCCGCCCAGTAAAAAGCCGCTAAAGAGGCCTATGAAGATGGCGTAACTCACAAGGACCGCTACGAACCAGATGAAAAAGGTGATGATGAAAGCACCGTTGGCGCGCACGATGGAAAATGGTATCCAGGTGATGATTTTGGTCGTGAGTGCCACCACAGGATCCCAAAAGAGCCAGCCCAGCCCGATCCATAAAAAAAGCAGCGGCACTCCGGTGAGGAGTGCCAGTTTGATGGTATCGAGGCTCAGCATATCGCGAATGGTTTTGACGAGGAAGGTGTTGATCTTCATAGTGCTATCCTACATATAGGTTTCGAGGATTTTGGGTATTTCTATCCTACCATCTTTTGTCTGATAATTTTCCATGATCGCTACGAGTGTGCGGCCCACGGCGAGGCTGGAGCCGTTGAGTGTATGCACGAGACGATTGCGTTTGCCCTCTTTGAAGCGAATCTTGGCGCGTCTGGCTTGGAAATCTCTCGTATTGGAGATAGAGCTGATTTCGCGGTACTTGCCCTGTCCGGGAAGCCACACTTCCAGATCGATCGTCTTGGCCGCGCTAAAACCCAAGTCCCCTGTGCAGAGCATCACGTGGCGATGAGGCAGACCCAGCTTGGTAAGCAAACTGCTGGCGCACTCCACCATCTCTTCGAAGACCGCGTCACTCTCTTCGGGGCGGGTGATGGCTACGAGCTCCACTTTGTCAAACTGGTGTTGACGAATCATGCCTCTGATATCCTTGCCGCCGCTACCGGCCTCTTTGCGAAAGCAGGGGGTATAGGCTGTAAGTTTGATAGGCTTGTCCATATCCTTGATGATCTCGTCGCGATAGAGGTTTGTCAGCGGTACTTCGGCGGTGGGGATGAGGTAGAGATCCTCGTCGCACACTTTGAAAAGATCCTCTTCGAACTTTGGCAGCTGTCCCGTTCCCAAAAGGGTGGCGCTATTTGCCATAAAAGGGACGCACACCTCTTCAAATCCATACTCGCGATTGTGATCGAGCATGAAGTTAATGAGGGCGCGTTCTAACCTTGCCGCTTCGTTTTTGAGGACGCTAAAGCGGCTCTTGGCCAGCTTGACGCCTCGCTTGAAATCGATCCAATCCAGCGCTTCACCCAATTCCCAGTGCTCTTTGGGCGTAAAGTCGAACGCTCTTGGCTCCAAGACGCGCTTGATCTCCACGTTGTCCTCTTCGTTCTCACCCACGGGTACGTCGGGATCTGGTACGTTGGGGATTTGCAAGGCCAAGGATTCGAGCTCTTCGTAGAGCTTGCGCACGATATCTTGGTGCGCCGCGATTTTGGCTTTGTTTTCTTCCAGCTCTTGGCGCAGTTCGCTGATATCCTTACCTTGGCGTTTATACTGGCCAAAGAGCTTGGAGAAGCTGTTTTGTTTGGCTTGCAAGTCTTCCAAAACACGTTTTTGCTTTTTGTACTCTTCGAAGAGTTCTTTGAGCTTTTCTAATAGCTTTTCGTCCACGCCTTTGGTGCGAAGTCTCGCTGCAATCTCGTCGAAATTTTTCTCCACTGCCTTGAGGTCGAGCATCTTGCCTCCGTAGTTTTTGTTGATTATAGTCTTAGTTTGGTAAATTTTGGATAAATGTACCCAAAAGGCGGCGCTGGATAGCGGAGTAGGGGAGATATTCGGGATGCCACTGTACGCCGATGATGGGGAGCGTTTCGTGCTCGATCGCTTGGATGATGCGGTTGTCGTCGTATGCTGCGATGCGAAGACTCTCTCCTAGCTTATCGATGGCCTGATGGTGCAAAGAGTTGACGCGGATGGTTTTGCGCCCCAGGATCGCATGGAGTCTGGTGTGTTCTATGATATGGACGCGCTTGAGGGGAAGGGGGGTGTTGGGATTGTCGATATCTATGGCTGATAGGTCTGGATGGAGCGTGCCGCCAAAGGCGACGTTGATGAGCTGCATCCCACGGCAGATTCCGAGCACGGAGAGGTTTCTTTGTATGGCTTTTTGCAAAAGCTCCATCTCCAGCGCATCTCTCGCAGCGTCGCAAGGCGTCTCATGCTGTGCGCCGTAGAGCGTGGAGCAGATATCGATGCCGCCGCTGATGATCAGCGCGTCGAAAGAAGGGATGGAAGCACTTCCTGGGTGGACGAAATTCGGCTTGGCACCAAGGAGCCTGAGGATGAATCGCAGGAAGAGCCAAGCCGTGCGGCTTTTGTGCTCCGAACCAGTAACTACGACTCTTCGAGCCATTTCTTCACCGCCTCGACCCAGAGCTCTTTGATAAACCAAAAGGGTGAATCCTGGAAATCGCGGTAGAGCTCTAAGATCTCTTTGCGCCGCTCTTCATCACAGGCTATCTTTTCTACCAGGCTCCATTGGTTGAACTCGAAGGCTATCGACCAATCATCTTCGTCGATTTTGGAGTTGGGCAAGCGATAGTGAAAGGCGGGACGAGGTGCGAGCTTTTGGGGCGGGAGTTTTTGGATGATATTTGGCTCGATATAGGCAAGGAGTGGGAGCATATCCAGCGCGCGATTGCGCGTGGGATTGTAGAGGATGTAATCTTCGATGAAGCGCTCTTTGGTGGGGCTGTAATCAGGTTTCGTGATCAGATCGATATACTCCTTATCGAAGGGATCGATAAACCAGGTGAGCTTGCGCGTAAGATCCACGTCAATCTTTTCAATGATGTAGTCTTGTAACAGCACGAAGGTCTGCAAAATAGCCAAAAGGTCGTGCACCTCGAAAGAGAAGGTTTCGATATTGATATGCATCCCAAAAGCGTAGAGAATCGAAGCACTGGTGCCGAGGGCTCCTCTGGCTCGCAATTTTTGGCGCACGCGCTCCACATCTTCGAGCTTGTCGAAGGGAATGGGCGGCGTGACGATCTCGTAGGGTACCACGAGCTCGGAGAGGGTATAGACGAGCTCTTTGAAAAGATCGCTATCACGGAAGATGTAGTGCTTGTTGTCTTTGCGCAGATAGACCGAATCGAGGTAGATGGAAAATTGACCGTAGCGGGTATCTTCGACGACGGTTTCATACTCGTCTATCACTTTTGTCTGGCCGCCAAAGAGCTCCACCACCACCGAGGCCGCCTCGATGGGGCGCAGGCCTGCGAATTCGATCTCGAAGCCTGCCTTGCGCAGCTGACCTTCGGGATTGTGGAGGCGTGGCGGCAGCCGGAACATTACGCCTCTTTGGGGCAGCTCATCTCCACTGCGATGCGGATGATGCTATCACCATCTTCGTAGGCGTAGAAGCGGTGCTTTTTGCACCAGGTGGCGTTTGCGTGGTTGGCTAAGCGCAAGGCCGCAAGCTCCGCCTCTTCTTTGGTGGCGTACTCTTTGTCGAGCCACTCGGGATGGAGTTTTTCATCTTTTTTGGCACATCCGCAGAGTTTGTCCATTTCGATTTTGTACATCAGATACCTCCATAGATTTTTTTGAAGAGCATTATAGCCGCAAATGTTGAAGAGAGGGTTAGGATTATATTTAATGCGATATTCAAAAGCGCTTTCGCTACCAGGCCTTGTTCGATGAGCAGATAGGTTTCGAGACTGAAGGTGCTAAAGGTAGTGAGCGCACCCAAAAACCCTGTCACAAGCATCGCTTTGGCCGTGGGGTGGATGGTCTGCTCGAAGTACATAAAAAGCAGTCCTATGATGAAACTCCCTAAGACGTTTACCGTAAGTGTCCCCACAGGGAAGAAGATGCCGCTGAGTTTTTGTACGTAGCCGGCTATGAGAAAGCGTGCGATTGCTCCAAAAAATCCCCCTATGCCTACGGCAAGAATCGTTGCACCGTTCATTGGCCAAACTTTGGATGTTTATAGAGCAGTACCTCGATGTCTTCGAGGGTGACCAAGGCCTCTTCGAGCATCGGCTCGATAGCGGAGAGAAACCCTCGGATCTTGGCCTCGGTGTCGATCATCGTGATGATGAGGGGGAGTTTTTGGCCCGTAATCCAGACATTAAAGGTGTGGATTTCGCTATGGGCTCCCATGCCGGCTACGGCTTCACACACGGTGGCTCCCGCCATACCGTACTCCTTGGCTTCGTTCAAAATCGCTTGCCACAGTGGTTTGCCGTCATAGCGATCGTCGTTGTCGATGTAGATTTTGAGTTTCTTTCTGCTTCCTAAATAGCGTTTCATGATTGCACCTCGCATTGGATTTCGAAGATTGCTTTGTTGACAGCTTGCATTTTGGCCGATGCCGCTTCTTTGGCTTTAGATTCGCCTTTGGCTATCACCTCGGCGATCATATCCTCGCTCACCGCCTCGCGCCGTTCGCGCATGGGCTCCAGGACTTTTTCGATGGAGGCCATACACCACTTCTTGCACTCTACGCAGCCAATACCCGCTGTGCGGCATCCCTCTTCCACTTTTTTGATGGTCTCTGCGTCGCTGAAGGCCTTGTGGTATTCGTAGATCAGGCACACTTCCGGGTTGCCTGGATCGGTGCGCTTGACACGCTGGGGATCGGTCTTGGCGCCGCGCAGTTTCGTCCATACCTCTTCGGGGGTGTCACTGAGAAAGATGGCGTTGTTGTAGCTTTTGCTCATCTTGCGGCCATCCAGACCCGGCAGCCGTGGCGTGGCGCTTAGCAGCTCTTTGGGCTCTTTGAAGATTTTGCAGCCGAAGAGATGGTGGAAACGCCGCACGATCTCGCGGGTGATCTCGAGGTGCGGCTTTTGGTCTTCGCCGATAGGCACGGCGTCGGCATCGTAGAGGATGATGTCAGCCGCTTGCAATACGGGATAGGTAAGAAAGCCTGCTGTATGGATATCTTTGTTTTTGATCTGTGCGAGCTGGTCTTTGTATGTGGGGTTGCGCTCCAGCCATCCAAGAGGCGTGATCATATTGAGGAGCACATAGAGCTCGGCGTGCTCTTTGATGTGGCTTTGGATGAAGATGGTGGCGCGCTCGGGATCGATGCCGGCTGCCAGCCAGTCGCGTACGAGCTCTGTGCTCAGGCGGCGTAGATTGAGCTTGTCTTCGTAGCTGGTCGACAGCGCGTGCCAGTCGGCGACGAAAAAGAGGCATTCGTTGTTTTCTTGCAGTGTTACCCAGTTTTTAAGCACTCCCAAGTAGTGACCCAAGTGCAGTTTTCCAGTCGGACGCATTCCGCTAACTATTCGCATAGGACTCCTTGTGCAGTTGTGCAATCGAAAATAGTCTAAGTGCAAAACTTTTCGGCGAGCGAATGCTTTGCAATCTCAGCGATTGCTTCTTGCGGTGGCGCAGCCAAAAAAGCACGCTCAACCCGAAGGGCGCTTGCGTTCGTGCTTTTTAGCAAGAAACAAAAGCGTTTGGCACAAGAGATTGCAACTCGCATGAGCGAGTCGAAAGAGTTTTGCATAATTGTATAGAAATTTTATTCAAATTCCTCTTCGCTCTCCCGCTCTCCGCGTTTGCGAGGGCTGAGAATCACCGGTGTGCCCTCCAGATCGAAATTTTCTCTTAGCGTATTGACCAGATAGCGCTTGTAGCTAAAGTGCAAGCCTTCGGGTCTGTTCATAATAAGCGCTATCTTGGGCGGTTTGGTATCGTACTGGGTGGCATAGAGGATTTTGACCGGTTTGCCTTTGAACGCCGGAATCTGGTGGCGCATTTGCGCCTCTTTGATCACGCGGTTGAGCTGGCCGGTTGGTATCCAGCTGGCGTAGTTGCGATAAACCCCCAGAATGAGATCGTAGAGTTTGTCCACCCGTTTTCGCGTTTTGGCGCTGAGTGTGATGACGGGAGCGAAGCTGAGGAATTTGAGCCTATCGCGTACCTCCTGGACGGCCTCTTTGTACTCTTTTTTGGCGATATCCCATTTATTGAGCACGATGATGCAAGCGAGCTTGTACTTGTCGATGTAGCCCGCGATGCGCTCGTCCTGCTCCGTTATTCCTTCGCTGGCATCGAGCACCAAGAGCGCTACGTCGGCGCGCTCGAGCATCTTTTGGGTGCGATTTAGGGCATACTTTTCGATGCCGACAATCTTGCCGCGTCTGCGGATACCTGCTGTGTCGATGAAGGTGATGACCTTATCTTCGTAGATGGTGCTCTCATCCACCGTATCGATGGTGGTGCCCGCTACGTCGCTAACAATCGAGCGCTCCTCTTTGAGCAGTGCGTTGAGCAGGCTGCTTTTTCCCACGTTCACGCGCCCCAGGATCGCTACGCGAATTTCTCTCTCTTCCTCTTTTTTGGGACCTTCTTCGGCCATCGCGAGGATTTCATCCAGATCCAGCTCTTCGTCGACTTCGAGCTGGATGGTCTTTGAAGCTGGCAGCCGTGCTTCTATCCACTCCAAAAGCTTTTTGACCTTGCGGTTGTGGCTCACTGAGATGGGGAAGATATGCTCGGCGCCGAATTCGTAGAAGTTCCAGACGTTTTCTTCCTCTTTGTCGTTGTCGATCTTGTTTACTACCAGTGCCAACTCTTTACCCAGTTTTTGCAAAGAGCGAAAGATCTTTTTGTCCTCTTCATCAGGCAGCATCTTACCATCCACCATATAGAGGATGATGTCGGCATCTTTGGCGGCTTCGAGGCTCTTTTGTTTTACTTTTTCGAAAAGCTCGTCGCGGTCCTCGAGACCTCCCGTATCGATGAGTTCGGCTTCCTTTTCGCCGATGGTGACGATGCGTCGCTTGAGATCTCTGGTGGTGCCTGCCTGGTCGCTGATGATGGCATCGCGCTGCTTGAGGATGCGGTTAAAGAGGCTGCTTTTACCTACGTTTGGTTTACCGATTATCGCTATTTTTTTCATCTGCTTCGTTCTTTGGGAGTTTTTCTATATAGATCGATTCGCTCGGGAACGCAAAATCGCTGCCATGGCGCTGGACGATCTCCATAATTTTGAGATTGATATCCTCTCTGATCGCCAGATACTTCGCCCAGTCCGCCGTATTGGTAAAGCAATAGATAAATATACTGAGTTCACTTGCACCAAACTCGTCGAAATTAACGAGAAGCGTGGCGTCTTGGGCGATTCCCGGGTGCGATTGTAGCATATTTCTGATGCCGTTTAGGATCGCTTCCATCTGCTCGTGTGTGGTGGAGTACACGAGGCCTATGCGCATCTTGATGCGGCGAATATTGCGGCGCGAGAAGTTTTCGATGGGGTTGTTGGCGATGATCTGGTTCGGGACGGTGATGAGAGATTTTTCGAAGGTGCGCACCTTGGTGGTTCGCAATCCTATCTCCTCCACAGTCCCTTCTACATCGCCCACTTTGATCCAATCATCTATTTTGAGTGCGCGATCGGCGAGGATGCTCAGGCCCCCGAAAAGATTGGCCGCCGTGTCTTTGGCCGCAAGTGCAAACGCCAAACCGCCCAGACCCAGTGAGGCTAAAAAGGCGCTAACGTTGATATCCCAAATCTGCAGGATCGACACAAGACCGATGGCGATGATGAAGATTTTGAGCGTCTTTATGAAAAAAGCACCGATTTCACGATAGAGCTCGCGGCCAAATTTTCTCGCAAAGGCGTAAATCGCTTCGTCCAAGACTACCACCGCATTGTACAAAAGCCAAAAGAGTGTAAAGATGATGAGACTTTTGATGAGTCTATCGACGAACGGGCTCGATACGTCTGCGATGTAAAAGGCGAAGAAGAGTCCCAAAATAATGAAGGAAAATTTGAGAGGGCCTTCAATGATTTCGATGAGTTTGTCGTCAAATTGCGATTTGGTGAGCGTCGCTGCCTTTTTGAGTGTGGCAAGGATAATGAGGGCGAAGATTTTGCGAAAGAGCAAAAAGAGTAAAAATATCCCCAAAGCCTCGGCAAACTTGTACAGAGGCATTCCCAAAAAGGTGTTTTGATGCAAAAATGCCCATGCTTGGGTCTTTAGCTGCAAAAGCCGCATCTGCCAGCTGCCGATGCGCTCGCTCAATAGATAAGCAAAACTCTCCTCATAGCTCTTTGCCAATGCTTTGTCGCCTAGTTCTTTGCGGACAAAATCGGTGATGCGGTGCGCAATTTGGACAGCCTGTGGGTCTTTGGCACGCAAGGCGTGGAAAAAAGATGCCAACTGCAAGGAGAGGATTTTTTTAGCGGTGGCGAGCTTTTTTTTACGATAGAGCGCGATGTACTTTTGCGTGCGGGCCATTTTGGCCTTGTCTTGAAGTATCTCCCAGCGTTTATATTCTAAATCCAGTCTTTTGAGTTTGGCATCGAATGCTGCCAGCTCTTTGGTGAGAGCCTGGAGCTTTTTGGCTGAGGGGGCGAAGGAGAGTCTATTGAGGGGTGCTATAAACTCAGAGAGCCACGCTTTTTGATGTTGTTGTACCTTTTGGATAAAAGATTGCAAGGCTTTGCGCCTTTTGAGATAGTAGGCGTATTCCAACTGCGTGGTGAGGGTGGAATTGTTTTCCATATCGCTCTTGATATCTTCGAGCATCGCATCGATGCGGCCTATCTCCTCTTGAGCCTGTGAAGCTTTGGCCAAAAGTGCATTGAGCTGCATGAAGCTTGCTATATATTTTTGCGCGTCTTTCGTCTGGGGAGCGAAGAGTGTGCTCTTTTTGGGTGTGAGGATTTGAACGATTTTTCGCAAGAGGGTTTTTTGCAGCGCATACGCGGGGTCGCTTGCATTGAGCTCTTTTGTGAGATTTTGGTAAAGAGTGATGTTGTTCTCATAAATAATGGTTTTGTTGATATCGCCAAAAGCGAAACAAAAAAAGAGCAAAGCTACAAAGATGAACCGCATTCCTACCTCACAATCCGCTCACGAAATATTTGTTACAATTCTATCAAAATCCAGGTAAAGAGGCGCTATGAGATATTTGATTGTGCTTTTTGCTTTTTTGATACACATCGCCAACGCCAAAACCATCATCGCAAAATACAATGTCACTTACGGAGTTTTCGGTCGTGTAGGTACGGCAGTGGCGAAGCTCGAGACCAACGCGACCAACTATAAGATCGAGATTGAGGTAGCCACGGCTGGCTTGGCCAAGATTCTTAGCGGCAACAGACGAGAGCACTACGTCAGCGAAGGGTTCATTCGAAACGGTGTTTTTGTACCCCGATTTTTCGAAAAAATCAAAGAGTCCAAGAAGCGTCGCGACGATAAGAAGTACGTTTTTGACCATATCCATAAAAAGGTCATCGTGACAACGGACAAGAACAAATACGGCGTATTCCATGTGCATGTGACGCATCCTCTGAACTACTATGCAAAAGATGACCTTTTGACGCTCTATTTTAATCTCAAGAACTATTTCAAACCCTCCCGGACGAAGTATCGCTTTTATGCAGTGGGTGGCAATGAAACCGACGGAGCCGTAGATATCGAGATTTTACGTCATCCCGGAAAGATCAAAAAATTGATGGGCGTTGATGGTACCTATTTGCGTGTGCTTTTGCATCACAAGATTTTCGCGAGCAAGAAAGGCGAGCTCTATATCGTTTTGGACAAAGATGGGGTGACGAAAAAAGGGCTGCTCAAAGACGTGATCTTCTTCGGAGACATCGTTGGAAAACTGGTTGGCAAACAAGAGTATTGATAGAGGTGTAGCCTATATGCTTTTTGCTTCCATCCTCTTTGCGGGGATGGGGGTCTTTGCGAAATTAGCCAGCCAGCAGCTGCCGAGTCTCGAAGTAGTCTTTTTTCGCAACGTCTTCGGAGTCTTCGCGGTCTCCGCTTCGCTCTTACACCGTCCGATGCAAGGTGAGGGTGGCAGACCCTTTTTGCTCCTATTTCGAGGGATTACCGGGTTTTTGGCACTTTTGTGCTTTTTTTACGATATCGCGCATATTCCGCTGGGCGAAGCGATGACCTACTCCAAGACTTCTCCTATATGGACGGCGATCTTTGCAGCGCTCCTGCTTGGCGAGCATCTGCCAAAGAGCGCCTGGTTTGCCGTGTTTATCGGATTTTTGGGCATCGTGCTCATTACCGATCCCTTCGGCACCCCCTTCGATAAGTACGATATATTGGGGATTCTCAGCGGTATCGGCGCAGCACTGGCCTATACCAGCGTTCGCGAGCTCAAACGCTACTACGACACACGCGCTATCGTGCTCTCTTTCATGGGTGTGGGGACAGTGGGGCCGCTTCTTTTGATGGTGGCTGCACCATACATCGATGCGCCATGGCTCGATTTTGTCTTCGCCGAGTTCGTGATGCCTCAGGGGATCGTATGGCTCTATGTGCTGGCGATGGGGGTGCTGGCCACATTAGCGCAAATCTATATGACCAAGGCCTACGGCGCCACGAAAGCCGGCATCGTAGGGACGGTGAGCTACAGCAATATCCTCTTTTCCATCATTTTGGGGATCATCTTTTTGGGCGACCCGTTTCCCGATAGTGTCAAAATTTTGGGTATAATCCTTATAGTTCTTAGCGGTATTTTAGTGGCAAGGAAGTAGTATGGGCGCTTTGGAGATGCTACAAAAGCATACCTATGAAGAGTATAAAAAGTGGGATGGTAGGTGGGAGCTCATCGACGGTGTAGCCTATGCGATGAGTCCCGCTCCTGTGGTGAAGCACCAAAGAGTAGTATTCGCCGTAGCAAGAGAATTGGATGAAAATTTGGAGTGCGAGGAGTGTGAAGTTTACATCTCTCCGGTGGATTGGGTGATCGATGAGCATAATGTTGTGCAACCCGATGTGATGGTAAGCTGCGAAGAGCTTGAAGAGGATGCGAAGTTTTTGCGCAAAGCGCCTACTATCATCGTAGAAGTTCTCAGCCTTGCAACAGCGCTCAAGGATTTGACTACGAAGTTTCATCTCTATGAGAGCGCCGGCGTGCTCTACTATGTCATTATCAATCCTTCCACCGAAGAGCTGGAGATCTTCAAGCTCGAAAACGGTAAGTACACAATGGTGCGAGAGCTCCAAGGCAAAGGGGAGTTTCGTTTCGAGTGGGAAGATTGTGCCGCTACAATAGATTTTGCAAAGGTGTTTGAATGATTTTGATAGCAGGACCCTGTGTCATAGAAAGTAAAGAGCAGCTCGAAATCATCGCGAGTGATCTTAAAAAATACCATAATTCCTCAGAGATCGATTTTTACTTCAAAGCAAGCTTCGACAAGGCCAACCGCACGAGCCTGGAGAGCTACCGAGGACCGGGGCTCGAAAAGGGCCTCGCGATGCTGGCCGAGATCAAAGAGGAGTTTGGCTACAAGATACTCACAGATGTTCATGAAAGCTACCAAGTAGCACCGGTGGCCGAAGTTGCAGACGTGATCCAGATTCCAGCGTTTCTTTGTCGCCAGACCGATCTTTTGGTAGCTGCGGCCAAGACGAATCGCATCGTAAATATCAAGAAGGGGCAGTTTATGAACCCCGTAGATATGCAATATAGCGTCCTCAAGGTTCTCAAAACCAAAGGCGTGCAGGAGTGTAGCTATGAAGCCAGTAAAGAAGCGGGCGTGTGGCTCACCGAGCGGGGCACTACCTTCGGCTACGGCAACTTGGTGGTGGATATGCGAAGCCTCGTGATTATGCGAAGGTTCGCTCCCGTTATCTTCGATGCGACCCATAGTGTGCAGATGCCAGGAGGCGCCGGCGGAAAAAGCGGCGGCAATCGCGAGTACGTCGCACCCCTGAGCCGCGCGGCGGCGGCCGTGGGCGTGGACGGCTTTTTCTTCGAAACGCACTACGATCCAAGCTGTGCGCTCAGTGACGGACCCAATATGGTGACCCCTACCGAGCTGGACGCCATCATCGACGATATATTCAAAATCCAAAGGGCGCTGCGTGCTTGATAAGAAGTTTGCATACAAATGCGCAGATATTGCAAAATTTCATAATTTTTTGGCGCATCAATACGATGAGATAGATAAAAATCGTGTCTCTGTAACAAAAGGGAAGAGAACCTCCGATCTGTTAAAGAATTTTTACGACAAGTCAAATCCAATGTAGGAGTGTAAATGAACATCATCGAAGGAAAACTGCGACTAACAGGAAGCGAAAAGGTGGCGATTATCGCCAGCAGGTTCAACCACATTATCACAGACAGGCTGGTAGAGGGTGCCAAGGATGCTTTTTTGCGCCACGGCGGCAAGGAGGAGAACCTCGATCTCATCTTAGTGCCGGGAGCTTTCGAGATTCCCTTCGCACTCGATAAAGTCTTGGCCGGAGGCAAGTATGACGGGGTCTGCTGTCTGGGAGCCATCATTCGCGGCAGTACGCCGCATTTTGACTACGTAGCGGCAGAAGCCACCAAAGGCATCGCCAATACCACGCTCAAATACCAAAAACCCGTGACTTTCGGCGTGCTCACCACCGACACCATCGAGCAGGCGATCGAGCGTGCAGGAAGCAAAGCCGGAAACAAAGGCTTCGAAGCGATGGCGGGACTCATCGAACTTATCGATCTTTACAAAGGGCTTTGATGGCGACGCGACATCAAGCCAGAGAGGCGGTGATCGGGCTTTTGTATGCCTATGATTTGGGGAATCCTGAGATCAAAAAGTTTGCCGAAGAGATCTTAGAGGATAAAAAGATACGCAACAAGCAGCGTGAATTCGCATTGGGGCTCTTCAACGGGGTGGTGGAAAATTTAGAAAAAATTGACGAAGAGATCGCCAAGCATCTCGAGAGCTGGGATATGGATCGATTGGGCCATATCGAGCGCGCTATTTTGCGTTTGGGAGCCTATGAGCTCCTCTTTAGCGATCTCGATGCCGCTATCGTGATCGACGAGGCTGTGGAACTGGCCAAAAGACTTGGTACCGATCAAAGTCCCAAATTTGTCAACGGCGTGCTCGATGCCATAGCCAAAGAGAAAAAGAATTAAAGAGGGGGAGAGTGGAGTGCGACTAAGTACCAAAGAGGCGTTGGATCTGATCCGTAATGCCGATCTTAAAGAACTTGGACAAATGGCGCTGGCCAAAAAGCGCGAGCTCCATCCCAAGCGCATCACCACTTTTATCGTGGATCGCAACATCAACTACACCAACATCTGCTGGGTGGATTGCGATTTTTGCGCATTTTACCGCAAGCCAAAAGATGAGGATGCGTATATCCTGAGCTATGAAGAGATAGATAAAAAGATAGAAGAGCTCCTCGAAATCGGCGGGACGCAGATACTCTTCCAAGGTGGAGTCCATCCCAAGCTCAAGATTGACTACTACGAAGATCTGGTAGAGCATATTCACAAAAAATACCCTCAGATCACCATCCACGGCTTTAGCGCCGTAGAGATCTCCTATATCGCAAAAGTGAGTAAACTCTCCTACAAGGAGGTCTTACGGCGTCTCCAGGCAAAGGGGCTTGGTTCGATTCCCGGTGCGGGGGCAGAGATCCTCAGCGACAGGGTGCGTCAAATCATCAGTCCCAAAAAGCTCAGTTCCCAAGAGTGGCTCGACATCCACCGTGCGGCGCACGAAATCGGGATGAAGACGACGGCTACGATGATGTACGGCACCGTGGAGAGCGATGAGGAGATCGTGGAGCACTGGCAAAAGATCCGCGATCTGCAAGATGAAACGGGCGGTTTTCGCGCTTTTATCATGTGGAGTTTTCAGCCGCACAATACAGAGCTTCAAAAAAAGGGAATCGTGACGCACAAAACCAGTTCCAACCGCTATCTGCGTCTCTTAGCAGTGAGCAGGCTCTTTTTGGATAATTTCAAAAACATTCAAAGCTCCTGGGTCACCCAAGGCAGCCATATCGGACAGTTAGCACTTCTCTATGGAGCCAACGACTTGGGATCGACGATGATGGAGGAAAATGTGGTGCGTGCAGCGGGTGCGCAAAACAGGATGAACCAAGAGGAGATGATACGCCTCATCAAAGATGTGGGCGAAATCCCCGCCAAGCGCAATACCGCCTACGAGATCCTGGAGGTCTATGAATGAGAATAGCTTTTTTTATAATTCTTTTTTTGCAAGGGGTTTTGATGAGTGCCGAACTACTGCACGTTAAAGTAAAAAATGTAGATATTCCCGTCATCTACGAAAAAGAGACCACACTACCCATCGTCTCGATGCAGGTGGTTTTTCAAAAGAGCGGCAGCATCGAAGATGGCAAGCTGCCGGGCTTAGCGAAACTCACAGCTGCAATGCTTTCACAAGGTACGAAGACTCTGGGCAACGTGGGCTTTGCCAAGAAGCTCGAAGATAGGGCGATTCGCTTTGGGGTGCATCGCGGCACCGAGACGATGGTGATGGAGCTCAGCAGCCTCAAGGAGCAGTTTGGGTATGGGTTGGATCTGGTGAGACAGATCTTCAGCGATCCCAACTTCACCGAAGAAACCCTCCAAAAGGTCAAGACCACTGCCATCGGCGCACTGCAACGCAAGCAAGATGATTACGACTACGTAGCAAGCGTGGGGCTCAAAAAGCTCCTCTTTGCAGGTACGCCTTTGCAAAACCCAAGCGACGGGACGATAGAGAGTATCCAAAAGATCACTCTGGGTGACATCAAAGCCTTCGCGGCCAAACATCTCGTGCTCGCTCGCGCTATCGTGGTGATCGGTGGGGATATCGACAAAGATACGGCGCTGGAGCAGGTGCGAAAATTCCTCGAGCCACTGGCAGTGGGAGAGAATGAAAAACTCCCCTTTTACGAGGCGAGCGATGCGCAAAAAGAGCTCGTCACCCACAAAGAGCAGACCAAACAGGCCTACATCTATTTCGGTGCTCCCTACTACGAGAAGATCGATTCACCGGATCTGTATATCTCGCGCGTAGCGATGTATATCCTCGGTGCTGGAGGCTTTGGCAGCCGTCTGATGGAGGAGATCCGCGTCAAGCGGGGCCTCGCCTATAGCGCCTACTGCCTGGGACGCATCAACAAATCCAACGCCTACTTTACGGGGTATCTGCAGACCAAGATCGAGTCGCAAGATGAGGCGAAGAAGCTGGTCAAAAAAGTGATCGAGGATTTCGTAGCACACGGAGCGACGGCCGAGGAGCTTGCAAGTGCCAAGCAGTTTTTGCTCGGCAGCGAGCCTCTACGCAATGAGACGCTCGCACAGCGATTGACACGTGCTTTTAGCGAGTACTATGCAGGCAAGCCTTTGGGATCGTATAAAAAAGATCTCGAAAACATCGAAAAGCTGACCCTCGACAAACTCAATGCCTACATCAAAAGCCATCCGGAAATTACGAAACTGAGCTTCTCCATCGTTACGAAATGACCGAGAAACTACGCAAAGCGGGGATCCGTGATGTGCTGGATCTCGCGCTTTGCGTGCCGCATCGCTACTACGATTATCGCATCAAAGAGCGCATCGACGAGAGCGAGATGCTCTTTGAAGTGACGGTGGGGGCCAAGACGAAACTCGCGCGCCTTACCAAATGGAGTGCCTACGCTCACAACATCTCCCAAGAGATAGAACTCATCTTTTTTCATCTAAGCTCCTCCCACGACAAAATCTTCACCCAAGGTGCCAAACTCTACGTCGCCGGCCGGGTGCAAAGAAATTATGGCAAAATCCAGCTCATCCAGCCCCAAAAAATCGCGGCCTACAAGGTGGGGCGTATATTTGCTTCTTATAAAGTTCCTATACGCGGCGATATCTTCGAAGAGCTCAAGCGGCGCTACCTCACACGCGAAGCGCTTTTGGAGGAGGGGCTGCCGGAAGATATCATAGATGCGCTGCTGCGCATCCACTATCCCGACGAGGCTTTTTATAAAGAATTCAAAAAGCAGGGTGAGTTTTTTGGCAGATACCTCGAAGCGCTGAAATGCACCGAAGCCTATCGCTACATGCGAGGCCTCAAAGTAAAAAGAAAGAACCTGCCGGCTCTTTGTAGCATCACTGCCGATCCCACCCCTTTCATCGCATCACTTCCTTTTGCGCTGACACAAGATCAAAAAGCTGCTATCGAAGATATCCGCCGCGATCTTGGCAAACCGATCGCCGCTAAACGTGTGGTAGTAGGAGATGTGGGCAGTGGCAAGTCGATGGTGATGTTCGCCACCGCTTTCATGGCCGGCAAACGCAGAGCGATCCTCATGGCGCCCACTACCATCCTCGCTGCACAGCTTTACGAAGAAGCTAAAAAGTATCTGGATATCCCCACCGTACTGGTGAGTTCTACGAATAAAGAGGAGGACCTCGAGAGCTATAATTTCATCATCGGCACCCACGCGCTGCTCTATCGCAAACTCCCTAAAGCGTGCGTCATTATGGTGGATGAGCAGCATCGCTTTGGGACCGAGCAGCGCAACCGCCTCAAAAAACTCACCCAAGAGGGTGAGAGAGTCCCCCACTTCTTCCAGTTTTCGGCTACTCCTATCCCTCGCACCCAGGCGATGATGGAGAGCAATCTCGTGGATTTTTCCTTCATTCGCCAAACGCCTTATAGAAAGGACATTACCACGAAGATAGTCTCCAAAGAGGATTTCAAAGATATCATCGCACATATCGCACGAGAGATTGCACAAGATCATCAGGTGCTCATCATCTATCCTCTCGTAGAAGAGAGCGAGAACTATGGCTATAAATCTTTAGAAGAGGCGGCACACTTTTGGCAAGAGCACTTCGATGGCGTCTATGTGACACATGGTAAGGATAAACAAAAAGACGAGGTCCTGCGGGAGTTCCGCGATAAAGGAAAAATACTTTTGGCCACCACCGTCGTGGAGGTAGGGATTTCCTTGCCAAAGCTCTCTACCATTCTCATCGTAGGAGCCGAAAACTTGGGCCTCGCGACACTCCATCAGCTGCGCGGCCGCGTCTCGCGCACGGGGCTCAAAGGCTACTGCTTTTTATACACCAACGACAAAAACAACGAGCGTCTCCAAAAGTTTGCAAAGCTTACAAACGGTTTCGAAGTGGCGGAATTGGATCTAGCATTTCGTAGAAGCGGCGATATCCTTACAGGCAAAGAGCAAAGCGGCAAAGCGTTTCGCTTTTTGAATATGGCTGAGGATAAAGAGATCGTAGCGAGGGCGAAAGCCCTGCTATCTTAGTAGAGACCGAATTTTCCGTCGGTGCGTTTATAAAGTACGCGGGTTTTGCCCGATTTATCTTCAAAGACGATGAAGTATTTGTTGGAATTTTTGAGGATTTCGAGAGCCTCCTCGACGCTGACAGGCTTATCGATATCAAAGGGTGTGGGGACGATTTCGTCGGTGTAGTTGAGGGCTTCTTGGATCTCCTCTTCGATCATGGGTGCGGCCATGATCTCTTCGAGAGAGACGTTTTTATGGTTTTTGACCTTATCTGCGTAGCGGCGCAGCACCTTTTTGGCACGTGCGAGAGCCAAGTCGATGGCTGCGTAGACGTCTTTGTCTTTTTGGGTGATGACGACGTTGCCTTTTTTGGCCACGTGGATGTCGAATTCGAAGGTAAAACCCTTTTTGCCGTCACGTTCGTCGGCTGAGACGGTAGCATTGATCCCGGTGATATCCAGACCAAATCTTTTGAGCGATTCGGCAGCCTCTGCAATATACTCTTTGATCGGGTCGGTGAGGTCGAAATTTTTGCCATAGATGTGTAGGTAATCCATACGCACCTTCCTTTATATGGTTTTTCTTATTGTAACACCTATTAGCTTAAACTATAGTTTTTGGATGGTGCGGCGAGCGTAGGAGATATGTGTTTCGTCCGTCTGGAGAGAGGGTTTGAGGCTGACGACGGTATCGATAATAGCGGTTCCATTGGAGTCCTTCGTCTGCAAAGAGTTCGAAAGAATGTATGGACCGCAACCGGCGGGAAAGCCTTTGCCTATGTAGTGAATCGTGATGTTGATATCGTAGGTATTTTGGTAGTTGATATTGATATGTTGCAAACAGCCTGAAGTGAAATTGTGTCCTTGGGCCGCGAGGATGGCATACTCCGTGCCGCTTTTGGCCAATATCTGCGCCTGTTCGATGGTGTAGATATCGGTAGTACGTTTGACCGATGTGGTCAAAGAGTTGATGGCAAATGCCAGCAATAAACCAACAAGTAGTATGAATATAATGGCCGTCAGCATTGAAATGGCTCTTCTCAAAACACCACCTTTTTACCGCATATAGTCACATTGAAATCGTTTGAAATTTTTTTCGTGGCACATAGTAAAAGTTCGACGGCTTTGTCGATTTTGCGAAATTTGAAACGTGAGACGTGTGCCAAGAGAAGTTTATGTTTGCCCTGCGTGTAGTTTTGTCCCATCCAAGGTCGATAGTCATAGTACAGTGTGAGATTGTAATCCCCCTGTGCCGTAAGTCTCGGGACTATTGCATAAGCCGAGTAGACGAGGTAGTAGTGTTCATAGAGTGTTTTCGATCCTGTGTTTTCGAACGTGAGCGATGTGTTATTGCGACGATGCACTTTATAAACATCCGGATAGGGTGATGTGAAATACCCCGTCAAAGGGTCGTGACCCGCAACGTATCCTCCTTTGAAAATGACGGCGGCTCCACTGTTATTATTGTTGAGATCGACACTGTTATAGGAGGTGCTGAGGATGATAGACCTCGCTTTAGAAAAATCGCTTCCCGGAGAGACGAGTTTGGTTTTATCACTCGTATTGAGATCGCAAAGTCCCGAAAATCCCGGTTGGTTGTATGAAAGTGTCGCGTTCCAATTGCCCCGCATCGCTTCGAATGCGTACCCAATCCACTCTAAAATGTCCCTATCGGTGACGGTGGAACTCAGTGTAATCGCCGTGCCGAGAGGGTTGCTGCTTTTACGTGCTATTTCACTATCCTTGACGCGATACATTAATCTTTTGGCGATGGTTTCTAGTCCAAACTGTGCACGGTCGCTCGCTTCTTGTGTGGCTTGGGCGATGAGGCGGTTTTCGTAGAGTTTGGCAATGACTTCGCTTCCGATGCTTGCCAATATACCAAACACCACGATGACAAAAACGAGTTCTATGAGAGTGAGCCCTTTTCTCACAGTGCATCCTTCTTCAAAAGAGGTGCTGCACCGATATTGCAGGTAAACCCACGCATGACGAGAATGGCTCCGCCGCTTGCGTCCGTGACGTTGATGTCGATCATTTTGATATTTGTGGAAGCTGTGGCAGGTGTTGCGTTGATATTGATGTTTATATTGTTCGCACTGTAGTTGGTGTTATCGCTAATGTAGTAGATATTTTGTCTGATGCGCATATCGATAACGAAGTTGCCGGTGCTTTTGTTGATAATGTCTATATTACCGTTAAAATCATCGATATCGTCTTTTTGTGTCTCTCCTGCATCAAGACCAAGAGTAGTGGATGCATAGGTGGGACTGGGGAAGAAGGTACGGCGTGTAAATACATTGAAATTGCCTTGGCGCACGACGGAAGCGGGGTTGGTGCGGTTGAGTTCAGTATCGCCATTGGTGGTATCGAGAATGTGGGGAATGTTGATCACTCCGGTAGAAGTGGAACCTTCGAGGGTGGTCTTTTCATCCCATTTGTATGTCTCTATTGTGTAGATGGTACGATAAGCCTGGAATATCGCTTCTTGCTTGAGAATTTCGTTGATATTCGATGTGGTCTGCTCGAGAATCGGTGGAATAGCCAGCATCGCCACACTCATGACGATGATGGCAAACAGCAGTTCGATAAGGCCGAATGCGTTTCTCACCAGTCTATCCTATATCTGTTTATCTGGCTCTGGTTCGATTCTATCGTACCGTTGATGTCGCTTCCTACACCCATCCATTTTCCGGCTCGTATGAATTTGGTATGCAAAGGTACCGTTGCAGCATTTTGATTGTATTTGTTGTACACGAGCCAGTCGGATGTATTCACATCCATCGTGGCAAGATATGGATAATTGGAGCCCCCGTAGTGAAGCTTGAGTGCGTGTTTACCGTTTGCATAGCTATCTTGGGTTATGCGTACCGTTCCCGCACCCGTTTCGAATACGTTGGTACCTTGATAGTAGATGTTGTTGATATTACCTTCGGCGAGTGTGTGTTGATTGTTGATGAGCCAGTTGGGGTTGTTGGGACTGCGCGTCATGCTGCCAAAAAGCGGGAGATTGACTTTGGGGACGATATTGCCCGTCGCGTCAACGGAGAGAGGATTGTAAATTTCATAGAGCACGGTCACGTTACCGTCGCTGCCCGTGATAGTGTTTTGCTCTTCGTTGTTCGTATCGAGCCTTCCATAGACGAAGGTAATATTGGTATCGCTGCTTCTATCGAAGTCTTCGCCATGTACGAGTTTGATGGCGCCTGTATAGGGTTTTTCGCTCGTGGAGATGTTGTAGTCGTTTTTATGAAAAATGATTGGTAGATCCGGTATAGAGACATTGCGTTCGATATTGAAACGCAAAGGAATCGTCGCCATGCTGCCTGTGGTGAAGTTAGATTCTTTGACATCGAAAGTGACGCTGCTTGCACGCACATAATTGTTTCCGGCTCCAAGGCCGTGCAAAGAGTAGTGTGCAGGATCGTCGAAAAAGATGAGGCGATGCGCCATATCCGACCAGCCCAACGTCTGGTTGCTAAGGAGATTCAAGGTAGAGTTGATATCCCTTGCATAGCAGGATTTGACGTAGTTACGTGCAGCAGAATCGTCAGCGAGTCTGGCCGTAATGGTGATATCATAGCGAGCGTACATGTTCGGATCGTTCGAGAGATAGGTAAAGGATGCAGCCGGGATGAAGTTTGTCAGTGCCACGGTGTGATTGAAATCTTTTGGATGAAATTCGAGTTTTTTCCATCCTCGTGTCATACATCCCACTTTACCACTGGAAGGAGAGTTGGATGCGCTATTGGGAATACAGTCGTTGACGATATTGTTGTGTCTATCTCGTTTGTTTTGGTCGATTTTGGTCCAGTAGTTGTCTACGATGGAGAGATTGACCTCTCCGATATCATGAAACGTGTAGCTGTTTGTGGAGGCTGCGCCGTCGGAAAAAACGACGTTCGTGCCGGAAAGGTTGTTGGTTTCGTTGGCATCGGCCGGTCCTTGGCAGCCGGGTTTTGGCAAGAGTTTTGTGGTGATGTTCGTATCGGCGTTGGAACTTGTAAAAGTGACGTTGTAGTCTGCGAGATTTTGCGTCGATCCAAGGGGTGTGGCATTGATGTCGAGTCTATAGGAGCGCTTTCCTATCAAGAACGTGTCGTTCACGTCGATCGCGTACGTAGCAGGTCTGATAGCGAACGCATCCATAGAGCATGAATAGGAGACCTGATCGCTGTGATCCATTAGACATGCCAGACAGTCGGTACCGTCGTGTTTGTTGTATGGGGCTCGTGAGCCTCTACCGCTGGATCGGCAAGGATTTCCCAGAGCGTTTGTAAAGCATGGATTGTTCTGACCGAAAATCTTTTTGAGTTTGCGTACTTTCAATCTGCTGTTTCCCCGCACGAGACACTGTGGGACACCGGGGAAACGCGAGCTATATTGATTGGGGTGCAAACAGTGCACAGAGTGGTCGGACATGAGATTGATCCATTTGAAATACCGTGCACGAAAACGCACACCTCTGGAGGCTTTCTTTGCGGTAAACGTCGTTGCGACGCTGTTATGGTCATTGAAATAGATAAGTTGTTTGGCGTTTTGCGTGACATGTACGCCGATGGCGTTTTTACAAGCGGTATTGCCAATGGCTTTGACGAGTTCGAGTTCCGCGAGTGCATGACTTCTTTTGAGAGGTACGCTCGTTTCGTTGAGGGCTGGAGGGTGTTTGAGTGCGATTGCTTTAGTTGCAAATGAAGTCCCCGCTACTTGCGTATAGAGCGCGTTTTGGGAACTGTTGGCGTCTGTGGAGACCTGCGAGCCTGAGAAATTTGGATTGGTGACGTTGATGACACCTGTATTGGGTTCGTAGATGATGTAGGTATTGTTGAAGTCGGTACATTTCGGCAATGTTCCTTCTACGGTACCTGTGTATCCGAAAATATTGAAATAGTAATGTGTATTGTAAATATTTTCTAACGCGCCACTTGTTTCAGCATGGAATTGATACCGTAGTATAGCTTCTTTTTTATACACTGGATAACTTGATTCCCAAGGTGGAAACTCATTATCATCTCCTAGACCGAACGGACCGATTGTGACATTGGTTTCATTTACATCACCTACTGTGCCTTGATCGATGGTGACTTCTAAATTGTCGTTGCTTAACTGGTGATTATCTGCTATATGTATAAGGTTATGATACCCCAGGTCTTTAATCTGAACACTGTTTGTCACATACGATGTCTCGTTATCGTCAAACGTTCGGATGATACGGACATTGCGTGCCGTTTCGTAATCGATATTGCGCAATGTCATTTCGGCTGTAAGAGTGTCGCCTATTTTTACAATGGAAGTTCCATTGATTTCGTTTCCGTTTTTGTCGTACAGAGTCTCAAGATAGCAGATTTTTGGTTCGTACACTTCGTTTGCAATGCCCACAAATCCTACAAACGTTTGATCCGCCATACTTTTAAGCGCTTTCATAGTGATTTTGATTTTCGTGGTTGTCTGTCCGTGTGCAAGAATGTTTGACGTATCAAAAACATCTAAATCTATCCCGGGGTTAAAGTCACGAAAGTTTGAAATATTTTGTCCTAAATATGATATCGTGTCGTTCATGATATTGTTTTCGGGGTTTTTGGCATTACTGACGGTTTTGTAACCTTCGTCTTTGTTATAGATATAGAGATAATCTGTATCGATTTTTCTTTCGGCACCTGCACTAAAAATAATTGTTTTGGATTTAATATCTCCATATGGTGGTGTATAAAAACTATTATCTGGGAGTTTGATTTCCAATTCTGCCTTATATCCAAAAGGAGGAATCAAAAATTTAAATCCGTCGTAAAGTGAGATAAATTGTAAAGGGTCGTTGCTGTTTCTATATACCACTACAAGAGACCAGCCACCCCAGTTTCCCCAACGCACTCTGACAGCGTGACCAAAATAGTCGTGAAGTTTTTTATCGTCTATATAGTAGTCTTTCGTCATTGTTGTTTTTATGTTTGCTACTGCAAAAACTGGATTAGAAGGGTCGAGAGTATTCCGGACTATATCGGTAACATCTGCTACGCCTTCATAAAAGAATCTGTATCCATTTTTTTTCCCGTTTCAAGCACTTCGCGTTCTGTATAGCCGTAATAATAGGTTCTATTTGCAGTGATATTGTGGGAATTCCCTTTGGGGTCTATAAAAATTACTTTGTCATAATCTTGAATGGCATTGTTGAAATCCTGTTGAGAACCGAGCCCAAAGATATGTCCTTGCCAGTATAACCCTGCCCATATGATATCTGAACCAGTAACGCCTGCTGGAAGATTGAGCACCGCTGCGGATGAATTGAAAAAGTTCGGTCTATTTAATTCATTATATGGTAAAGGGTCGATGTCAAAGAGATATCCATCGTAATTCCAATCACACTGTCCATTTCCGTTGTCGGCGCAGATAACAGGTGCACCGGTAGCGCTAATGTCGCCTCGCACCATTTGCGAAAAAACAGATTGAAACTCTGCTTCTTTGTTGTAATCTTCACCACCAAAAATAGGAAGAGTCAATACTGTGTTGAATATTATTACAAAGACTAGAAACAAATAACTTCTCATTTTGTCCTTTCATATGCCGCGGTGATCGCATCGATGAAGGCGGCGCGTACGGCTTTCGCTTCCAGAGCTTTGATGCCGGCAGCGGTGGTGCCTCCCGGACTCATGACGCTCTCTTTGATAGCGGCCGGATGCATATCTGCAAGTGCCGCGTAGCTGGCAAAGAGGCCTTTGGTCAGCGCTTTCGCGCTCTCTCTTGTAAGGCCGCATGCTACACCGCCATCGACGATGGCTTCTTCTGCAAGTGCCAAAAAGGCAGGGCCGCTGCCTGCGATAGCCGTGGCGATGTCAAGCTCTTTTTCGGTATCTACCGCGATAGTCTTGCCAATTTTTTCGAAAATTTCAAGAGCTTTCGCTTTGGCCTCACTATCTCCCATTATCGTCGTTGTGGAGGCTTTTTTTGAGGCGGCGATATTGGGCATGGCACGAGCATAGTATTGGGCATCGATACTACGAAGTGCTTCGAGGGATGTGCCCGCCAGGATGGAGATGAGGATATGGGCTTTACCGCAAAGCTGTTTTCGTACCTCTTCGAGTGCATAGGGTTTGACGGCGAGGATGACAGTTTTGCCCTCGATATCGAAGTTTTCGAGAGGAGCTGTCTGGATAGGATATTTGCTTGCGAGATTTTGGAGTGCTTGGGCGTTTCTACCCACGACTTCGATCGTCTCATACGAGCCAGCCAGGCCGGCGATGATGGCTTCTGCCATTTTTCCGGTGCCGATGATGGTGATAGTGGCCATCGTATATCCTTTTTGCACAATTTTATCACAGGCAGACAAAATTTGTTATAATTGTGCAAATTTCGTAAAAGAGGATAAATGAAACGAATCTTCGCTGTGGTGTTTACGGGTTTGCTCTTTTTTGCAGGCTGTTCGACAAAAGAGGCTCCCGAATACAATAAATCCGATATCTACTGGTATCAAAAAATACTCTACTATGTAAGCAACGAAAACCTCGACAAAGCGGACGAGTACTACACTTCGCTCCAGAGCGAACACTTCGCTTCGCCGCTGCTCAAAGAGGCGACGCTGATGCTTGCGATGGCGCACATGGATGAGGAGGAGTATCTTTTGGCAAAGTACTATCTCGATGAATATATCAAGCGCTATGCCGATGCCGAAGATACCGAATTTGCGAAATATCTCAAAATCAAGGCCTCGTTTTTGGGCTTTAAGAGTATCAATCGCGACCAAAAGCTTTTGCGTGAGACGATACAAGAAGCCAAAAAGTATGAGCAGCGCTATCCCGATAGCCCTTTTACGCCTTTGGTGGATACGATCCTGACGAAGCTCTATTTGGCTCAGTATGTCCTCGATAGCAGCATCGCCAAACTCTACGAGCGTCGTGGCAAAACCAAAGCCGCAGAAATCTATCGCCAAAAAATAGAGAACTACTGGATAGACAAAAACGAGATCTCTGTGCCCAAATCCTGGTATGACTATATCATCAACTGGTAGGAGAAGATATGCAACTGAGTGATTATAGTGCTTTTCCTACGACACTTCCCGTGATTGTAGAGGATGACATATTTCTATACCCCTTCATGATTTCGCCCATTTTCATTAGTGACGAAGCGAATATCATAGCAGCCGAGAAGGCACTCCAAGATAACAGCCTCATCCTCGTGGTGCCCTCAAAAGAGGGGCATGAAGGAGAGCGTAGTTTCGACGCTATCTACCCGGCTGGCGTCATCGGCTCCGTGATGCGCAAGGTCAATCTCCCAGACGGACGTGTCAAGCTCCTTTTCCAAGGGCTTGCACGCGGGCGCATCATAGAACACGTCTCCAAAAAGCCGCTCATGGCAGTGGTGGATGTGATCGAGTCCAAGCCCTACAACGAGATCAAAATCGACGCGCTTTTGGAGGTGCTGCGTGAAAAGATCCGCACGCTTGCCAGCGTCAACAGCTCCTTCCCGCAAGATCTGGTGCGTACCATCGAAGAGAACCACGAGCCCAATCGCATTGCAGATCTCGTGAGCTCCGTGCTTAAGCTCAAGAAAGATCGCGCTTATGAGATGTTCATCGAGGAGGATGTGGAAAAGCGTCTCATGCTCCTCATCGATGCCGTGAGCGAAGAGATAGAGCAGAGCAAGCTCCAAAAGGAGATCAAAAGCAAAGTCAACTCCCGCCTCGAGCAGGCCAATCGTGAATACTTTCTCAAAGAGCAACTCAAGCAGATCCAAAAAGAGCTGGGTGTCGATACCCAAAAAGAGGAAGAGATCGAGGAGTACCAGAAAAAACTGGATGCCATCGAGCCCTACCTGACGGAAGAGGCCTATAAAGAGATCAAAAAACAGATCGATCGCTATGCTAGGATGCATCCAGATAGTGCCGAAGCGGTGGTAATTCAGACCTATCTGGACTGGGTGCTGGAAGTACCTTTTGGCAAGTATTCGAAAAAGAAGCTCGATATCGAAGATGTGCAGCGTGAGCTGGATAAAGACCACTACGGACTCGAAAAACCCAAAGAGCGCATCGTGGAGTACTTCGCCGTCAAGGAGCTTTTGGAGCTGCGCGGCATCAAGAAGCAAAAAGGGAGTGGCGCGATCCTCTGCTTCGCAGGACCTCCAGGGATAGGGAAGACTTCACTTGCGAACTCGATAGCTACCGCACTCAAGCGTCCGCTGGTACGTATAGCACTTGGAGGTCTTGAAGACGTGAATGAACTCAGGGGCCATCGCCGCACCTACATAGGCGCGATGCCTGGGCGCATCGTCCAAGGGCTCATAGAAGCTAAAGAGATGGATCCTGTGATGGTGCTGGATGAAATCGACAAAGTGGGGCGCAATATGCGTGGAGACCCTACATCCGCTTTGTTAGAAATCCTCGATCCCGAGCAAAATACGCACTTTCGCGACTACTATCTCAATTTCAGCATCGATTTGAGCAACGTCATCTTTATCGCTACGGCAAACGATGTGGGCTATATCCCCGCGCCTCTTCGCGATAGGATGGAGTTTATATTCCTCAGTTCCTACACGCCGAGCGAGAAGTTCGAAATCGCCAAACGCTACCTTATACCCCAAGAGCTCAAAAAGCACGGTCTCAAGCGTAGTGAACTGAGCATCAGTAAATCCGCCCTCGAAGCGATCATCGAAAAGTATACGCGCGAAGCGGGTGTGCGCAACCTTCGCCGCCGCATCGCGGATATCATCCGTAAAGCGGCCAAGGAGATACTCCAAAATCCCGAGATCAAGAAGGTCTCCGTAACCCTCAAAAATCTCGACAAGTATCTCGAAAAACCGGTTTTTGAGATAGAGACCATCGAAAAAGAGCCGCAAGTGGGTGTGGTCAACGGCTTGGCCTGGACAGCCGTAGGCGGCGATGTGCTCAGAATCGAATCTATCAAAATCAAAGGCAAAGGAAGCCTCCAGCTCACGGGACGCCTGGGAGAGGTGATGAAGGAGTCTGCCAGCATAGCCTATAGTGTGGTAAAAGTCCTCATTGATCAGGGCAAACTGCCTATCGAACAAGATGTCATTCCCAAAACGGCCAAAGAGAAAGAGGAGAAGAAACAGCTCGATGCCAGTGAAGTGTACCGCCGCTACGATATCCATCTGCACATCCCCGAAGGCGCCACGCCAAAAGATGGACCGAGTGCCGGTATCACCATGGCCACATCCATCGCTTCGATTCTCAGTGAACGCAGGGTGCGCAACGATGTGGCGATGACGGGAGAATTGACGCTAACGGGAAGAGTGCTGCCCATCGGTGGACTCAAAGAAAAACTCATCGCAGCCTATAAAGCGAAGATCAAAAAGGTGCTCATTCCTAAGAAAAACTACGATAGAGATCTCGACGATATCCCAGCCGAAGTGGTGGAAAATCTCAAGATAGTTCCCGTTACGACGATAGAAGAGGTTCTTGCCGAAGCACTCCTTTAGAGGGAGTACTTCTCTATTTTCTCATTGAGATCAGATTCTTTGATGGGTTTGTTGATAAAGTCGTTGGCGCCGGCTTCGATAGCACGTGTCTTTTGTGTATCGTCGGTGCTCAGTACCACGACGGGAATGTCTTTGAAGCGCGGATCTTTTCGCATCGCTTCGAGAGTCGCGATGCCATCGAGGCGCGGCATGATGATATCGAGAAGTACGAAGTTGACATCGCGGTTTTTGTTGAGAATCTCCAGCGCTTCCTGTCCGTCTTTTGCTTCGAGAGCTTCATAGATCGCCGGGTTTTTATGAAGAATTTTCGCAAGCAGTTTGCGATTGATGAGATCATCGTCTACATAGAGTACTTTGAGCTGTTCTTTCATACCTCTTCTTTCTGGTAGAGTTTTTCGATTTCGGTTTTGAAGAAATCTTTTTTGATGATGTTGCGCATCACGTCGTCGTAGAACTCTTTTTCGAGTGTAGTGAGTGATGCGATATCGTAGCTTGGTTCTACGAGCAGTACGAATTTCGTATCGGGTGCGATTTCGCGCAGTGCGCGGATGATGTGGAAATTGTACTCATCCGATTCTTTGTCGATAAAAGCGATTTTATATCTGCGCTGCTCGAGTCGCTGCTTGAAATCATCGAGATCCAGTGCCATATCGACGCTATAGCCCAAAGATTTGAGCACGTTTGCGAAGAGTTTCGCTTCGAGAGGACTCTTTTTCAAAAGCAAGATGTCAAAATCGTATCCGCTCTTTTTCACCTCTCGTGGCTCTTCGTTTGCTTGAGTTTCTTGGGTGTTCTGTTCTTGCTCTATCTCCTCGGCTTGCGGGATGTACTTTTTATCGGGCAAGAAAGCTTTGAGAATCGTCTCCACATCTTTTCTGTTGATAGGTTTGGTGATGTACTCATCGAAGCCCTTATTCATAAAGCGCTCACGATCGCCTTTGAGCGCATGGGCGGTGAGGGCGATGATAGGGGTGGGGATGCGCTTCATCTCTTTTTCGTACAGATGTATCTCTTGCATCGCTTCGATACCGTCTTTGACGGGCATCTGAATATCCATAAAGATAATGTCGTAGTTGTTTTGTTTGAATTTCTCCAGCGCTTCGAGGCCGTTGTCGGCGAGGTCTACTTGGAGGCCATAGTCTTCGAGAGTCTTTTTGATAAGCTTTTGGTTGATGACATTATCCTCGGCTACAAGTGCCTTAGCGCGGAACTTGACGTTTTGTGGCAGTGCCACGATAGAGGATTTGTTGCTGATCTCTTTGGCGTGTGAGACGTAGTAGTCCAGCAGCTCTTTGAGTTTCGTGAAGTTGACGGGTTCATTGATGTTTTTGATGAGTTTGGACATGAGCTCTTGGACCGTGCGCTTTTTGGTGACTTTGGAGACGAGCGCTACGGGGACTTTGTTCATGAAAAACTGTTTGACCTGCACGGGCTTGACGTAGTCGAAATCAAGAAGTGCGAAGTTCGATTTTTTACCGCTCTCGAGTGTCTCTTGCAAAGAGCCAAGACGTTGGAACTGGACGCCGAAATAGTCCATATACTCTTGCAAGAAGCGGTTTTGGG
>JALVTF010000039.1 GCA_027024145.1 Campylobacterales bacterium | reverse complement strand
GATAGGGATGGAGGATCACTACCGCTTTAGCGTAGCGCACGACAATACCAACAATTTCCATATCCATATCGCTGTAAGCAGAATTTGCCCCAAGACCCACAACCGGATCGATCCGATCAAAAGTATCTTGAAGCTGCAAAAAGCCGCCGAGGAGATCGAAGAGCGTTATCAACTCAAGTACGACAACCACATCGACAAAAATCGCCGTCATATCACCGGTAAAACCAAAGGTAAAGATGCCGAGATCCACAGCGGCGTTAAAAACCTCTCCACCTGGATCAAAGAGGAGGTGCTTGAGGATCTGCAACAGGTCATTAAGGACGACAAAGCCACCTTTGAAGATCTGCAACAGGTGCTTGCAGAGGCAAATTTGGAACTCAAGCCACGGGGTAACGGTGTGGTCATAGCCCACAAGAGCCGAAAGCTCTTTGTGAAATCAAGCAGCATCCATCGAAGCCTATCCAAAGCCCGGCTTGAGAAGCGTTTTGGAAAACCTTTGGAATTTAAGAGCATCGATGCCAAGCCCAAACGGGAATTTGGGATGCCCAAGCACGATCTATGGGAGCAGTACAAAAAGCGAAGCGATGAGCTAAGAGCTGCCAAGAAGCAACTCTTATCCGAGGCGAAACAGGAGAACACCCAAGCAAAAGAGGCGATCAAAGCCAAGTATGAACGCCTTATCGCAGAGACTAAAAGAGATCTCTTTTTGACCCCGCAAGCAAAGCGGAACATTTACCACTCACTTTTTGCCAACAGAAAAAAAGAGTATCAAGAACTCTCCATGGCATATAAAGCCAAGCGAGACGAGATCCACAAAAGAACCAATCAAATCTTTTACAAAGAGTTTTTGATCCAAAAAGCCCTGGAGGGCGACAGCAAAGCTTTGGCAGCGTTGCGTAAGACCAAAGTGAAACTGGAGCCGGATGAAAAAGCGATCCTGGGTAAGACCGATCACAAGATCTTCATTACCAAGGATCCGCAGATCACCAAGCAGGGCTTGGTTGTCTATCGCATCGGTGATCACGGAAAGATCATCGACAAAGGCGACCGGTTACGCATCACTATTGACAGCAATGAGCTTGCTATCAAAGAGATGCTTGAAATGAGCATTGCCAAGTATGGCAGCAACCTTGACATATCCGGGGATCTTGCCTTTAAGCAAAAGGTGCTTGCCGTTACCGAGAAGTACGATCTAAAGATCAACTTCAAGGATAAGGTAATGCAGGAGATCCGCGATGCCGCCAAACGCCAAAAAGAAGGCACCAAAAAAGATAGGACTACAAAACTACGGCGATATGACTACAAAACTGTGAATAAAAAATCTAAGAAAGGAATGGGGTGATGAAATGGGTGAAAATCGGGCAATTGACCAATTACATTGCGATTTCGGAACAGACCGCGCGAAAGATGATCAAAGAGAATATTTGGGAGGAGGGGAGACACTATGTCAAAAACCCCTACATCGGGCATATGCTCTTTAACCTTGAAGAGCTGGAAGCGTGGCTGCTGCAAAGCAGCAAAGAGCACAATCAGGCAATGAGTCTGATGAAGATGAAAGATTGGTAGGATAAAATGACGATGCGGCTTGTGGTGACTCCAAAGGAGTCCAAATAATGGCAAGTATCTATGCCCGCAGGGGAATCCTGCAAATCAAATACAAGACCCGTGACGGATGGAAACAGCGCAGTACCGGTTTACGCGATACGTCGCAAAACCGCGAACGCGTCAAACGGGAATTTCTGCCGGCGCTTGAGCTGCATCTCAGGCAAAAGGAGCAGAAGCAAAAAGAGGAACCGATAGAGAAGTTTGCCGATCTCTATCTGCTTTCCAAAGAGGATCTGGCGACCTATTGGGAGATCAAAGGGCGTGTCGCCAAAATCCTGGCGTTCTTTAAAAATCGGGATATTCGCCAGATCAAGGTATCCGAGCTTCGCGCGTGGGTGGCTTCGATGAGCGAACTCAAGTCCAAAACGGTCGGTAGCTATATCTCTACATGCCGGGGGATCTTCGAGATCGCCATCCAGGAGGAGGTGATCGAGAAAAATCCTTTTGTGCATATCTCCAAGCCCAAAAAGAAAAGAGTTGATGAAGAGGATGAGAAGATCGAGCCGTTTACGCCCCAAGAGGTGGAGCGGATCCTTGCCGCCGCGCCGCGTACCTTACGAAACTTTTTGTCGATTAGTTTCTATACCGGTATGCGTAGCGGAGAGGTGATAGGGCTTCAGATCGGCGACATCGGGGAGGATGTCATTGAACTCAAAAGAAGTATATCCAAAGGGGTCGTAAGCACGCCTAAAACGGCAAGGAGTATCCGTAGGGTACCGCTCTTTGATGTGCTAAAGCCCTACATCCAAGATCAGATCGATCAGGCAAGGTTAGATAAGAGTATTTGGCTCTTTTCGCGCGACGGAACGCACCTCTACGGCATCGACAATATCCGAGGGCACGCCCCCTACGGTCCTTGGTACCGGCTGCTTAGAGAGCTGGGGATTCGGTATCGAAGGATCTACAATACCCGGCATACCTTCATCACGGCAATGCTCAAGTCGGGCGCGTTGAGTGTGGTGGAGATCGCGCAGATCGTCGGACACACCAATACCAAGATGATCCTTGAAAAATACGCCCGCTATATCGAGGGGGAGCAGTTGCGTATTTCGCGTAGCTTTGACCCCTTCAAAAAGAGTGTCACCACGCGTGGTGACAATGATGGTGACATCGCTAAATAATCGTTGAATAGTAAAAACGCTTGAAAGTTCGATTTTATGGGAGTTTGAATTGGTTGCGGGAGGAGGATTTGAACCTCCGACCTTCGGGTTATGAGCCCGACGAGCTACCAGGCTGCTCTACCCCGCGTCATGTGAGAGGATTGTGGCTGGGGTGGGAGGATTCGAACCCCCGAATGGCGGGACCAAAACCCGCTGCCTTACCGCTTGGCGACACCCCAATCTTGGGAAGGCTTCGTTGAATCGTGGTGAAATTATAGACAAAAATTTTTTCGTTGTCAAGACTTGGCGGCTGCAAGCAGATCCTCTATCAAAACATCGGGATTCTCAAGGCCGATACTCAGGCGCACGAGCCCCGGCGTGATGCCCAGATAGCGCTTTTGCTCAGGAGTGAAATCTTTATAGATAGTGCTCTCCATATGCAGCCCCAGCGTCCTGGCATCGCCGATATTGGCGGTAATGTAGAGCATTTTGGAGTTTTGCAAAAAGCGATACGCCCTCTCTTCGGAGCCAAAATCGACAGCCATCATTGGTCCGATGCCGTGCGGGAAATAGCGTTCGTCACTCCCGTAGTAGACCTCCGCCACGTCTCGCAAAGCCTCCGCCACCCTTTGTGCACTCTTCGTCACTCGCTGAATGCGCAGCGCCAACGTTTCGAGCCCCAAAATCGTCAAATAGGCATTGTAAGCGCTCATACTCATACCATAGTCACGTAACGCTCGCTTTTTGAGCACGCCCAAAATCGCGTCTTTGCCGAGATTTTCGTAAAATTTTCCTAAAAACGAAAAGCGCTCGAGCAACTGGGCTCGCGGCTCCTTATAAGCTACGGCACCGCCCAAGGCCTGTGCATGCCCAGCGATGATCTTGGTGGTGGAGTAGACCACCACGTCCGCTCCCCAGCGAAACGGCTCAAAGAGCAGCGGCGTGATGGTGTTATCCACCACGAAGAGCAAGCCATGCGCTCTAGCTATCTCGCCAAGCTTGGCAAAATCGACTATCGTCGTGGTGGGATTGCCCACGCTTTCGCAGTAGAGGATCTTTGTTTTGGGACTAATCTGCACCTCTTCGGCCTTGGCAAAAAAGCGCGTTTGCACGCCAAAGCGCGGCAAGGTCTCGCTAAAAAAGGCGAAACTTCCGCCAAAGAGCCCTCCCACGCAGACCACCTCGTCGCCGCTTTGCAAAAAAGCGCTCATGAGTGCGGCAATCGCTCCCATCCCGCTGGCAAATCCCACAGCTCCATCGGCCTGGTCGATCCCGGCGACGAGACGCTCCAGGTAGCTTAGCGTAGGATTGCCCATCCTGGCATAGAGCGGCTTTTTGGCACGTCCTGCGAAGATATCCGTAGCCGTGTCCGGATCGCCGTAGCTAAATGCCGCAGAACCGGTGATAGGTGGAGAAATGGGTCCCTCTTTTGCTGCCTGCTGGACCACAAAAGTTTGGAATCGTTCGAAATTGTCCATAGCACACTCGGAAGTTTTTATAAGATTGTATTATCTACGCGAGGAGGTTGTCAAGAGGCGAAGCCTCTTAGACGTGGTAGTTGGGAGCTTCTTTGGTGATGGTAACGTCGTGGACGTGCGACTCTTTGAGCCCTGCGCTTGTGATTTCGACGAACTCTGCACGCTCTTGGAATGTGGGAATATCTTTGGCGCCCACATAGCCCATGGAGCTGCGAAGCCCTCCTATGAGCTGATGGATGACATTCGCGATTTTGCCGCGATAAGGCACCATCCCTTCGATGCCTTCTGGCACCAGTTTGTCCGCTGCCGTGCCTTCTTGGAAGTAGCGATCGGTGCTGCCTTTGGTCATAGCACCGATGCTTCCCATACCGCGGTAAGTTTTGTATTGGCGTCCTTGGTACATGATCACTTCGCCGGGACTCTCTTCGGTCCCTGCAAGCAGGCTTCCTATCATCACGCTGCTGGCACCCACGGCCAGTGCTTTGGCCACGTCACCCGAATACTTGATCCCTCCATCTGCGATAATAGGCACGTCGTACTCTTTCGCCACGGCTGCACACTCATCGATGGCACTGATTTGGGGTACGCCCACACCTGCTACGATGCGCGTGGTACAGATGCTGCCGGGACCTATTCCTACCTTTACGGCATCCGCACCCGCTTTGATGAGATCTTCGGTGGCTTCCGCAGTGGCCACGTTACCTGCGATCACATCGATATCGAGCTCGTCTTTGATGCGTTTGAGCGTATCGATGATGCCCTGAGAGTGACCGTGCGCAGAGTCGAGCACCAAAACATCCACACCGGCTTCCACGAGGGCGCGCGCACGATCGAGTTGGTTGACCCCTATCGCCGCACCCACGCGGAGTCTTCCGTATGCATCTTTGTTGGCGTTGGGATATTCGATCTTTTTCTTGATATCCTTGATGGTCACGAGTCCTTTGAGGTGCCCCTCTTCGTCGATGATAGGAAGCTTTTCGATCTTGTGTTCATTCATACGCTCCGCAGCCTCTTCGAGGGTGATACCGGGTTTGGCGGTGACCAGCGGCATCTTGGTCATCACTTCGCTCACGCGCTTGGAAAAATCTTTTTCGAAGCGCATATCGCGATTGGTGAGAATCCCAAGGAGCTTCATATTTTCATCTACCACCGGCACACCGCTGATCTTATACTCGCTCATCAGGCGCTCGGCTTCTGCCAGCGTGGCATCGGGATGGACGTAGATAGGATCGATGATGATACCGCTCTCGCTCTTTTTGACCCGTTTGATCTCTTGGACCTGGCTTTCGATATCCATATTTTTATGGATGATCCCGATCCCTCCGAGCCTCGCCATAGCGATGGCCGCTCTGTGTTCCGTGACCGTATCCATCGCGGCCGAAACGAGAGGGATATTGAGGGGGACGTTGCGCGTCAGGCGCGTAGCGATATCCACCTCTTTTGGAAGCACGGTCGAATGCTTGGGCACCAACAACACATCTTCAAACGTCAAAGCTCGTTTTCGTATTTTCATACTTACCCCTTCACTGCTCTTTCTAAACTACTCGCTCCATCGAACACCGTCTGCTCATCAAAGGCCTTGCCGATAAGCTGCAATCCCACCGGCAATCCCCCATGCTCATCCACAGGCAGGCTGATAGCCGGCAGACCTGCCAGATTCACCCCAATAGTGTAGACGTCGCTTAGATACATCTCTAAAGGCGTCTTCATCGCGCCAAACTCATAGGCCACGTCGGGCGCCACGGGAGAGAGGATGAGATCGACCTTTTCGAAGACCTTGGCGTACTCCTCCTTGATTACGTGGCGTGCACGCTGGGCTTTGATGTAGTAGGCGTCGTAGTAACCGCTGCTGAGCACAAACGTTCCTAAAAGGATACGGCGTTTGACCTCTTCGCCGAAGCCTTCGCTGCGCGTGGCTCTATACATATCTTTGAGCCCTCCGGCTTCCACTCTGCGCCCGTAGCGCACACCGTCATAGCGGCTCAGGTTCGTGCTCGCTTCCGCCATCGCCGTGATGTAGTAGGCGGCGATATCGTACTTGGCATCCATGAGCTGGACTTCCACGATCTCGTGGCCTGCAGCCTTGAGTGCTGCGATCGCTTTGTCGTAGGCTTTCTGGACAGCCGCGCTGGCATCTTTGATATAGTTTGGCACGATACCGATGGTGAGTTTGCGATCGGGATCGGGCGTGATGGGAGTGTGCTCTTTTTGGGCGCTGGTGCTATCTTTTGGATCGAAGCCGGCGATGATGTTGTACAGAATCGCCGCATCTTCCACGTTTTGGGTCATGGGGCCGATCTGATCGAGGCTGCTTCCATACGCTGCGAGGCCATAACGGCTCACTCTGCCATAGGTAGGTTTCATCCCCACTATCCCGCAAAAGGCCGCAGGCTGGCGGATAGATCCTCCCGTATCGCTGCCGAGCGCTGCGATAGCGATACCTGCAGCCACCGCCGCCGCGCTCCCGCCGCTGCTGCCACCCGGCACGCGATTGGGGTCGTGGGGGTTGAAAGTTTTGCCATAGTAGCTGCTCTCGGTTGTGCTTCCCATAGCGAACTCGTCCATATTGGTGCGACCATAGGGAACCAAACCCGCTGCGCGCAGTTTCGCTATCACCGTTGCATCGTAGGGAGCTACGTAGCCTTGGAGTATCTTACTGGCACAGGTCACTTCCCAGCCGTCTACCTGGATATTGTCCTTGATGGCTATCGGCACCCCTTCGCCGCTTTCGTCCATCGCGATGTAGGCGTTGAGCTCCTTCTTGGCTTCGGCCTTGGCAGCGATATCCTTTTTGAGCTCTGCGAGTTCCTCTTTTGGCAGATTAAGCGCCTCTTTTAGTGTTATCAACATCTCCTCCTGCAACTTTTACGAAAATTATACCGACAATTACCAACAAAACGAAAAATATGATAGCTCCCACTATCGCCGATATGGGCACCGGCTTAGCGAAGTCCATCCACTACCTTTTGGCAGCGCGTACAGAGCGCATCTTCGCTCGCGGCTTGATACTTCCAGCAGCGTGGACATTTATGGAGCGTGGCTCGTCGCACCGTGAAGGTATCACCCGCCACTTCGAAGCTTCCCAGCCCCTCACCGCCGATACCGCTCTCGACACCGCTCACGATAAACCAGTCTTCTCGCTCCGTCTTTGGCAGTGCCAAAACTTTTTGGCTCGCGGTATCGATCACCACTTCGAGAGATGCCTTGATGCGTTTTTCTTTTTTCAGAGCGTCGATGAGCTCATTGAACTTACTGCGCGCTTCGAGCATGTAGGCTTCATCGAGCTCGCTTGTGATCCCTGGCAGCGTAAAGAGGTCGAAATCGAAGATCGACTCTCTCTCTTCTCGCAATACCGCAGGTGCGTGCTCCACGATCTCGTCTGCCGTGTAGGTAAGCACAGGCGCGATGAGCCCCAGTAGTGCCTTGGCGATGAGCGCCATGGCGCTTTGGCTGGCACGCCTATGGGGATCGTCTGCGGCATCGCAGTAGAGCCTGTCTTTGCACAGATCGAGATAGATACCGCTAAATTCGTTGACGATGAAGTGGTTGAGGATATTGAAGCCTTTGGAAAAGTCGTAGTTTTCGAAGTTCTTGCGCACCTCATCAAACACGGCGGCAGCTTTTGCCAAAATCCAGCGATCTATCACGCCAAACTCTTCGTTGAGATTATCCAGATCGTTGATGTTTGCCAGCATAAAGCGGAAGGTGTTGCGCAGCTTCCTGTACTGTTCGGCGATCTGTTTGAGAATATTGTCACTGATTTTCAGGTCGCTCTGATAGTCGCTCATCGCCACCCAAAGGCGCAGTATCTCCGTGCCGTACTTCTTGGCCACATCCTGGGGAGCTACCACGTTGCCTTTGGATTTGCTCATCTTCTCACCCTTCTCATCGACAGTGAAACCGTGGGTGAGAATCGCTTTGAAAGGGGCACGTTTTTCTATGGCGCTGCTTACAAGCAGCGAGCTTTGGAACCAACCGCGGTGCTGGTCGCTACCTTCGAGATAGAGGTCTGCCGGATACTCGCCGGCATCGTAGCGGCGGGATTTGAGCACCGCATACCAGGTAGAGCCGCTATCGAACCAGACATCGAGGATATCCATCACCTTTTCCAGATTCTCCGGATCATACCCGCTGCCAGGATAGAGAAGATCTTTTATCTCCATACTGTACCACGCGTCTGTCCCGAAACGCTCGAAAATCATCGCCACGTAGTTGAGCACTTTCTCATCGAGGATCACCTCGCCGGTACGCTTGTCACGGAAAAAGGCGATCGGCACACCCCAGTCGCGCTGGCGCGAGATACACCAGTCGGGACGATTTTCGATCATCGAGCGCAGGCGGTTGCGTCCCC
>JALVTF010000038.1 GCA_027024145.1 Campylobacterales bacterium | reverse complement strand
CCTATGATTGCAAGATCGAGCATGAGGTTCCTTTATGGAGCGAAATCGAGAGAAAAAGCATCAGCCGATCCCTTTGCTCTCGATTCGAGGGCCAAGGCCCTCGCTCTTAGCCAAGGATAGCGTCGAGTTTTTGTTTGAAGACATCTTTGCTTGCAGCACCGATCATCTGATCTACAAGCTCACCGTTTTTGAAGAAAAGAATCGTAGGAATAGAGCGGATTCCATAGCGGATCGCGATATCTTGCTCTTCGTCGGTGTTGACTTTCGCTACCACCGCTTTGCCTTCGTACTCTTCGGCAAGCTCATCGATGATAGGCGCGATCATTCTACAAGGTCCGCACCAAGGTGCCCAAAAATCCACCATTACAACTTCGTTGTTTTTAATAGTATCATCGAAGTTACCGGCATTGAGTTCAACATATTTTCCCATTTGAGTCTCCTTTTGTTATTTTCTTTCGAGAGGATTATAATTATACTTACTTTTTCTTAACACTACATTGAAATATTTTCCACAAGCTCGATAGCATCTTTTCGCACAAGCAGCGCATCTATCTGATACGCGAGTGTGCTGCGATGCTTCATGCGATAGTACTCTACGGTGCGCAAAATTTTGGAAAGTTTGGCAGAGGTGATGGCGTAGATGGGCTCGTAGCGCTCGGAGCTTTTGACTTCGATAAAGTGCAAGATGCCGTTTTTGCGTGCGATGATATCCACTTCACCGAATATGGAATGAAAATTGCGCTCAAGAATATCAAACCCTTGCGCGATGAGGTACTCCACAGCTTTCTCTTCGCCTTTTTTCCCTCGCAGCAGGCTATCTTTGCCCATCGATGACCTTCACTTTGACACTTTTGAAGCGCGCCGTCTTGACAAAAACATCCGCCTCGTCACCAAAGAGGTAGTTGATGTGACTTTTGGCATGGTGGAAGGTGGTATAGAGCGTTCCTCGTTTGAGCGCTTTGGTAAATTTGATGCGAAGGGGCTTGGAGCGTCCATATTTGCTCTCAAGCACCACCTTTTCCAGCCCTTCGAAGAACTCCCTGTCCTTTTCGCTCACAAACAGGATATCCTCTTCGTGCCGCTTGGCAAGACTCTCGCAGGCTTTGGTTTGTGCTGCGTTGTTATAATGAGCGATGATGCGCCCTGTGGTGAGGTAGAAGTGCGGATCGCGCTTTTGCAAAAGCTCTTTGACCATTCCGCGCGTTTCGTACTCTTTGTAGCGAAAATGGGCGTAGCCATCTTTGGTACGAAAGCGCCCGATATGGAGCCTGGGCGTATCCTCCTCAAGTACTGGCCACTGCAACCCTTCCAAACGCTTCGCAGCCAATTTTTCATAGCTCGCTCCACGAAAGCGCTCAGCCGCTTCATGGCGCACCTCTTCCCAAATATGGCGATTACTCTCATAAGAGACCGCATAGCCCATAGCTTTGGCGATATGTGCCACCACTTCCCAATCATCGGGTAGATCGCTCTTTATGAGAGGTTGCGAAAGATGGAGTCTGCGCTCAGCATTGATATAGACACCCTCTTTTTCGTACGCGCTCTTGACCCCAAAGAGAATATCCGCATGTTTGGTGATTTCATTGGGAAAGATTTCGTTGACGATGAGAAGATCGAGCTTACCCAGAGCCTTTTTGATTTTGTTTTGGTTGGGATGGATATGGGCTATATCCTCGCCCATGACATAGAGCGCTTTTATTTTTCCTTCCAAAGCGGCATCGATGATATCAGGCGTCATGAGCCCTTCGCGCTCGGGCTTTTTGTAATCGGGCAGATAGTAGGGCAGCATGCCCATATCACACGTGCCCTGGACGTTGTTTTGGCCACGCAGGGGCATGAGGCCGGCTCCTTCTTTGCCGATATTGCCCGTCAGCAGTGCCAAGTGCGTAATAGCCATCACAGCGTAGCTACCATCGAGATGTTCGGTGATTCCAAGCCCCCAGAATATCATGCTTTTCTTGTGCGCCAAATCGTAGGC
>JALVTF010000037.1 GCA_027024145.1 Campylobacterales bacterium | reverse complement strand
CTTTGATATCTTTGATGCTATCACTATAGAGTGGGAAGATTCTCTCTACACCTACGTTGTTGGCACCGATTTTTCTGACGGTAAAAGTCTTGCCTGTCCCTTCTCCGCGAATGGCGATGCAGACACCCTCGAAGTTTTGGATACGTGTCTTGTCACCCTCTTTGATCTCTACAGCCACGCGTACGGTGTCTCCCGCTTTGAACTCGGGGACTTGTTTGGCTTCGATTTGTGCTTTTTCGAAGTGCTCGATGTACTTATTTCTCATCTGCTATCCTTTTGTCAGGTCTGTAATATTTCGTCCTCGCCACAGCCATATCATATTTTAAGGCGCTAATTTTACTATGATTTCCCTTTAGAAACTCTTTAACGATCACTCTACCTCGAAACTCATCCGGCTTGGTAAATGCCGGTGCCTCCAAGAGCCCCTCTTCGAAGCTCTCTTCTGCCAGTGAAGCTTCGTTGCCCAGGACTCCCGGGATATTGCGCACTATGGCATCCGTCATAGCCATGGCGGCCAGTTCACCGCCTGTGAGCACGAAGTCACCGAGGCTCAGCACCTCGTCAGCATAGATCTCGATGAGCCGCTCGTCAAATCCTTCGTAGCGACCGCACACGAAGATGAGATGCGTCTTTTTTGATAGTCTCTTAGCATCGTTTTGCACGAAACGCTTGGCTACAGGCGTGAGGAATATCACCCACGACTCAGGTGTGCGCACCGTCTCGATGGCATCGGCAAGCGGCTGGGGCTCGAGCAGCATGCCTGCACCGCCTCCTACCTTTGGCTTATCCACCTTCATGTAGCGATCTTTGCTAAAATCGCGAAAATCGACGAACTCTACGCTAAAGAGCTCACGATCTATAGCACGCCTAAGAATCGAATCGCTAAAGTAGCAGCGCATGATATCCGGAAAAAGGGTAAGAAACGTGATTTTCATGAAGCTTCCAGGATATCCTTGGCGCCTTTGGTTTCGATGCGTTTGGAGGCTACGTCCACATCGCCTATGAATTTGTCCAAAAAGGGAACGAGAAAGCTCTTGGCATAGCCTTCGTCTTTGAGCTTCTCATCGGTCTCTACGATGAGATAATCGGCGCTTGGCAGGCGCTGGATTTCGGAGACTTTACCGAGCCGCTCCCCCTCTTCATAGAGCTCGCAGCCGATGATGTCGAACCAAAAATACTCATCTTCATCTAACTGCATCTGGGACTTGGTGGACTCTTCGTCACTGTAGAGGTAGGCGTTTGTGAGGCGTTTGGCATCTTCGGGGGTGTCAATGCCTTTGAACTTGATAGTCCCGCGCTTGGGGTTGATGCGCTCGATCTGTAGCTCGCCCCGGTCGCTGGCAAACGTGGCTCCCTCTTTGAACTGCTCGGGAAAATCGGATAGGTCAAAAAAGCGTAGCTCCCCCTTCAGACCTACGCTTCTACCCAGCCTCGCCACGGCCAACTTCTTCACACCCTACTCCTTGGGCTGTACGTTGACTTTGTAGCTCACTCCATCTTTTGCTTTGCATCCCGAAATCACGGTCTTGATAGCGCCGATCATCTTGCCCTCTTTGCCGATGATCTTACCCGCATCGGCCTTGTTGGCAAAGATAGTGATCTGCGCGAAGGTGTCGTTGACCTTTTCGTAGACCACTTCGATATCTTCGGGATGGTTGGCCAAGAGCTTGGCAAATTTTTCTACAAAATCTTTAACCATTACTTATCTTCTGCCCACTCGCTGATCTTTTTGACGCGCTCGCTCATCTTCGCACCCACACCGAGCCAGTAGTTGAGACGCTCACGATCGATCTTCGCGGTGGATGGATCTGTAAGAGGATTGTAGTATCCGATGATTTCGATCCAGCCGCTATCACGTCTTTTTCTGCTGTCCGTTACCACGATACGATAAAAAGGACGCTTCTTTCTCCCAAAACGTGCAAGTCTAATAACCGTCATACTTTTTTCTCCTTTGTTTTTTGAGGTTATATTTTAACCACTTT
>JALVTF010000036.1 GCA_027024145.1 Campylobacterales bacterium | reverse complement strand
TTTGGGCCAGATGCAGCCGCGATCGTCGTGATTTTGCTCGATAGTCGCGGCCACGAGGCGGCTCACACCGATGCCATACGTCCCCATGACAAAAGGCTTGGCCTTGCCGTCTCTATCGAGAAACGTAACATCCATCGCTGCGCTGTAGCGAGTGCCGAGCTGAAAAATATGTCCCACTTCGATGCCCTTCGTCAAATGCAAAGCGGCACCGCATTTGGGACACAAATCCCCCTCTTTGACCTGGACGATATCGGCAAAGAGCGCTTCGTCAAAGTGGCTCAGATCCGCTCCGATAAGATGGTAGTCTTTACGATTGCCGCCGCAAATGAGTCCTTTGGCTCCCTTGAGGCCTTCATCGAGCACGATGCGGCACTCTTGCTCATACGGAGCGATGAATCCCGGCACGATGCCGGCCTTTTCAAGCTCTTCCTCGCTTACGTCTGTAAGTTCATTAGCCCCAATGGCGTTTTGCGCTTTGACCTCTTGGAGCTCGTCGCTGCCGCGCAGGAAAAAGATGACGATCTCTTCGCCTTCATCGAAAATCGCCTTTTTGGCTACGGCTTTGACGAAGTAGTAGGGATGGACTTTGAAAAAGCCGCTGAGCTCTTCGATGGAGGTAAGCCCCGGTGTATAGAATGGCTCGAAATTGCTAAATTCTGGAGCTTCCGTAGGAGGCTCTGGCATTTTTCGTGTCGCCGCTTCTACGTTTGCCGCATACTCACACTCTGTGCAGACGGCGATAGTGTCTTCACCACTGTTTGCAAGCACCATGAACTCTTTGCTGGCACTCCCGCCTATCGCGCCCACATCCGCCTCCACGGCGCGAAAATCGAGCCCCAATCGTGTAAAGATCTTTTTATAGGTCTCTTCCATGAGAGCGTATTCGCGGCGCATATCCTCTTCGTCGGCATGGAAGGAGTAGCCATCTTTCATCAAAAATTCGCGCCCTCTAAGTAATCCAAAGCGAGGACGCGCTTCGTCACGGAACTTGAGATTGATCTGATAGAGATTGAGTGGTAACTGTTTGTAGCTGGTGACGCGGTTACGCACGAGATCCACCATCATCTCTTCGTGTGTGGGACCCAGCACGAAGCAGTTTTCCTTGCGGTCTTTGAAGCGAAGCAGTTCCTTGCCGTATTTTGCGAAACGTCCACTCTCTTGCCACAGCTCGCACGGCGTCACGAAACCCAGCTGCACTTCCTGGCATCCGGCTTTGTCGAGCTCTTCTTTGACGATGGAGCGGATCTTATCGAGGACACGTTTGCCAAGAGGCAAGAAATTGTATATCCCGCTGGCCACTTGCGAGATGAATCCACCGCGCACCAGATAGATATGACTGGGAAGCACGGCGTCTTTGGGGGCTTCTTTTGTGGTGGGGATAAAAGCTTTTGCAAGTCTCACCTATTCACTCCTTAGATTCATGAAGCATTCACATTTATAGCGATTGAGGCCCACATCCTCTTCAATTTCAAAAAAGTACTTGATCGCTTCGACGATGGTATCCGCGCTGGGCTCTTCTGCGATCGCCTTAAGACGTTTGGTGGGAGCGTGCAAAAAGCGGTTGAAGGCGTTATGGAGGAGTTTTTCAACGTTTTTGGCCTGCTCTTCGTCCACATAACCCTTTTTGAGCGCTTTTTGCAGCTCCGCCAAGGCCGCTTCTTTGGCTTGGGCGCGAATCTCTTTGATGATGGGGTCGATTTCGAGGGTCTGCAGCCACGTAAAGAACTCTTTGACGTAGTGTCCTACGATCTTATAGGCGATGCGTGCTTGCTCTTCGCGAAAAGCCATATTCTTTTCGACGATCTCTTTGAGATCGTCTACGGCGTAGATGGTGATATTGGGATCATGCATCTCTTCGATATCGCGCGGAATGGCCATGTCGAACCAGAGTCGATGAAAACTCTTACGCGTGACCATATCACGACGGATCACGGGCTCTTGGGAAGAGGTGGCACTAAAAAGGAGTCGATAGCTGTTGACGAGTTTTGGAAGATTGACGCTGAGTTCTACACGAATATCTGGATCGATCTCTTGGGCGATCTGACTTGTTTTTTCTTCGTTGCGTCCTACGAGAATCACGTTACATCCATGGCCGCGTAGATGCTTGCACGCAAGGCGTCCCATCTCGCCGGCTCCCACTACGATAGCAGTGTATCCACCGAGATCGCCCAACTTCTCCTTGGCCATGTTTACAGCAGCACTGGCCACAGAGACTGGGTTTTTGGAGATCTCCGTAGATGAGCGCACCTCTTTGGCACATTTGAACGTGTAGTGCATCACACGGCCAAGTTTTTGACCACACCATCCTTTTTCATAGGCCTCTTTGTAGGCATCTTTGAGCTGGCCTGCGATCTGCGTCTCCCCCACTACGAGACTATCCAAGCCGCTTGCCACGCTGAATATGTGGTGCACGGCCCCATTGTCTTCGTAGATGTCCGCACGCCCTTCGAGTTCGTCGGTGCCGAGGCCCGATCGTTTGCTGAGCGTCTCTATGATCTTTTCTGTCGCCGCATAGACATCACGGACACTTGCTATGATCTCGACGCGGTTGCATGTAGAAAGAATGATGACTTCGTTGATGAGGGAGTCGGCAAGCAGGTATTTGGCTACCTCTTCTTTGGCATCTTCTTGCGAAAGCGCCAATCTCTCTCGTGTCGCGATATCGGAATTTTTGTGTGAAAAACTTACCACCAGATAGTGCATCAGTATGTCCTCTCTATGAGTGCATGCATGATAGCGCGCAGTTTCTCGTCGCTCTTATGCAAACACTCCAGTGCTTCATGGCCCAATGCTCTCGCTTTTTCCTTGGCCGCTTCCAACGCTCCTGTCGCGATGAATTTCTCTTGAAGCCACGCTTTCTCTTCGTCGGTAAGATCTTTTTTAAACAGCCCCAAAAGCCTCTCGCGATCTGTCGTATTCAGTCTTTGATAGAGATAGATATAGGGCAGCGTCGTTTTGCCCTCTTTAAAATCGGCAAAAGCCGGTTTACCCAATTTCGCCGCATCTTGCGTGATGTCGAGAATATCATCGACGATCTGAAACGCTAAGCCCAAATTTTTGCCATACAGAGCGTAGCGATCACTCTCGAGCCCTGCCAGTATCGCCGCGCTCTTGGCACTCGCTTCGATAAGCGAAGCGGTCTTTTTGTAGATCATATCGAAATAGCTCGCTTCATCGGCGTTGAAACTTTTAGAAAGCTCCACATCCTTGAGCTCTCCCAAGCTCAAAAGCGCCACGGCGTAGCTGATGGTGCGCGCTATTGCACTGCCGAAGCTACTGAGTTCGAAGAAGGCTTTGGAATAGAGGATATCACCCAGCATAATCGCAGTTTTATTACCAAAGAGTGCATTGAGCGAAGGCTGACCGCGACGAAGGTCGGCATCGTCGATCACATCGTCATGCAAGAGGCTCGCTGCATGGATCAACTCCACCACCGCTGCAAGTTTCGGGGCTTGCTCATTTTGTGCGATTTGCAAGATCAGCTTGCTGCGCAGCATTTTGCCGCTAGGAAGTTTGGCAAAGAGCGTGCGGACATGTTCGTCTTGCAACTCCTCGATAAAATGTGCTATCTCTTTTTGAACCGTTTGCAACATCCTACTCACTTTGACTGAGAATCTGACCCATATATTCGATGTAAAGAGAATTGATCCTATTTTCCAACTCTTGCTTTTTGGCTTCGTCGAAGAGAACTTTTCGCACCTCTTCTTCTGCGTCGAGTCCGCATTTTTCTTCCAAAAGCAGCTCCAAAGCCGCCATCCATTCCACCATCTTTTCGATTTCACCCTCTACGACGTTGCGGTTGGCATGGAAAATGATATCAAAAAATCTGCTTTTGGGTGTGCCTCCTAAAATATCATCGTCTTCGAAATACATTTCCCCTCCTTTGTATCGTAAAAGTATAGCAAAGAATTCATACCGTAGCGCTTTTGCCACGTGTGACGGCAAAAAGAAGCGGCACTACGAAAAGGTTGATAATCGTCGCCCATCCTATGCCAAATCCCAGCGTCACCGCCATGGGCTGGAGGATCAGGCTCTGACCGCTCGCAAAGAACATCAGCGTCGCTAAACCTAAGATGGTGGTGATGGAAGTGAGCAAAATAGGACGCACTCTGAGTTTGGCCCGCTCTAAAATACAGCTCGGAGTTTTGCAGCCTTTGATGAAATCCACCATAATGAGCCCGTCATTGACGACGACACCCGCAAGTCCCACGAGACCGAGGAGACCCGGCATCGTGAGATTGAGCCCCATGATTTGATTGCCCGCCAGCACCCCAAAGAGCGAAAGCGGAATGACGCTGAGCACGATCAGAGAATAGAGCACCGAATTGAACATCCACACCAAAGCGGCGAATATCAAGAAGATCGCGATGATAAAGGCGCGCATGATCTCACGCTGGAGTTTTTCGTTCTCTTTTTGCTCTCCTTTGATCTTTACGCCTATGCCCATCTTTTTGATCTTTGCAAGCACGGGAGCGATTTTTTGATAGAAGTCTGCCGAAGTGAGTTTGTGTTTTTCGAGTGAAGCGTAGACGGTACGGATTTTTTGGCCGTTTTCTTTTATGATATCGCTAAAATGCTCGATCTGCACGAAACGGGCGATGTCCCTCAGAGCCACTTTTTTGCTGCTACCCGGCACATCGACCAAAAGCGAGCGCAGCTTGGCGAGGTTGTCTTTTTGCAGGCTTTGAAGTTTGACATAGACCAGTTTGCCGTCGCGAAACATCTTGGCCGCTTCGGCATCGAGGTAGAGAGTGCGTAAATAGGAAGCCAGATAACCTTCTGTTATACCCAGCCGATCGGCGTAGTCGTTGAGTATGAGCTTGAGCTCCTTCTCCCCCTCTTTGGCATCGTCTGTGATGTTGTAGACGCCATCTATCTTTCGCATCGCACTTTCCAAAAGCGCTATCGCTTTTTTGACGGTTTTGGTCTTTTCATAGACGAGCGATATCTCCACGTCGCTTTTGACGATGCCGGCTTGCGGGACGATGACGTTGAGTTCCTCGATTTCTCCTCGCTTGTACTTGGATAGAAGCTTTTTGAGCTCCATCGCTATCGCTTTGGCACTGCGTGAGCGTTTCATATCCGAATCGTCGTAAGCGATGCTAAAGAGCGGCGTGATGTATTTATCGACGAAGTTTTGTGGTTTGAGTTCATGGAGATTGATGAAAATATGGAAAAGGTTATCGCCCAGTTCGGCGTTATTTTTGGCATCGAGTTTCATCCCCACGATGGTGGTCACGGAGCTCACTTCATCCTTTTTGATATGATGTAATATGGCCTGCTCTATCGGCTCGATGAGCTTTTCGGTATCGTGGATGTCGTTGTTGACTCCTACGCGTCCGGTGATGTAGATTTGTGTGGTATCGAAGCTTGGAAAGAGCTGGAATTTGGTGGATTTGAGCAAAACGGCCGTACCAAAGAGTATCCCGCCCACTATCAGAACCAACGAGAGTTTCTTGAATCGCAGTAAAAAGCCGAGGCTTTTCGCATAGGCGTTTCCGATATACTCCCAGAGTCTGCTGCTCCCGCCCTTCGCGCTCACTTTGAGGATATCCTTGGCGTGCAGCGGTAAAAAATAGAACGCTTCAAAAAGGGAGCTTAGAAGCAGTATAGAGATGATAATGGGAAGAATACGGATGAATTTGCCCATCTCTCCACTGAGGATAATGAGTGGCAAAAAGGCAAAAATCGTCGTGGAAGTGGCTGTAAGAACCGCTGGAAACATCTCCAGCGAACCATTGATAGCGGCCGTTTTGGGATCGTCTCCGTTTTCGAGATGGCGATAGATGTTTTCGGCTACCACGATCGCCTCGTCCACCAGCATCCCCAGCGCTATGAGTGCACCGAAGAGGCTCAGCATATTGAGGCTGTATCCCAAAAACTCCAATGAAATGAGCCCTATCATGAAGCTGACGGGTATCCCCATCCCCACCACCAAAGCGATGCGCCAGTTGACGGTGAGCAAGAGTGCGGCAAAAACGAGAATCAATCCGAAAAAGAGATTGGAGGTGACGGTGTTGAGACGATTGCGTATCCAGATGGAAGTGTCGGTGTAGACCTTGAAGGTAAAACCGGGATACTTCTTGCCAAACTCTTTGAGAAGATGCTTTATCTTGTGCACCAGTTCGATGGCGTTGCCGTTTTTCGTTTTGGTGATATTGATGGAGACGTTGGGCTTGCCATTGAAGTGTGAGATGGTGTTGGGCTCGCTCAGAGTGAAACTGATGGCGGCGATATCTCCCAGTCGCACATGTTTGCCGCCCACGCTGATGATAGTTTCTTCGAGCGCTTTGACGCTTTTGCGGCCGTTTTGGGTGGTGAGGAAGAAATGGAGCCCCTTTTGCTTCACTGAACCGATAGGAAAAATTGTGGAGAGATTGCTGATAGCCTGGGTGATTTGGGGCAGCGGTAGCCCCAGAGCGTCGATGCGCTCCTTGTCGAGTTTGATGCTCAGCTCATCTTCTTGCCATCCGCGGATATCGATATCGCTCAGATCCTTGATGGAAGCGAGGCGACTTTTAAGTTCATCAGCCACAGCCAAGAGCTTGCGCTTGTCTCCTGCGTAGGCGATGGCCACAAGAGCGAGGGGGAAACTCTTTTTGAGAATCGTCGCCACCGGTTCATCCATATCGGGCGGAAGGTCGCGCCTGATTTTGGCGATTTTGTCTTTTACGTCGTTGAGGACGATCAGATCGTCGCTGCCTTCCTTGATGTCCGAGACGATCGTGAAGCGACCGTTTTTTACGATAGCGTCGATATCGTCGAGTCCCTGGACGTTTTTGAGCTCGTCTTCGAGATTTTTGACCACCATACTATCGAGGTTTTGTGCGCTCGCACCTGCATACGCACCCGTGATGAGGATTTTGTCGAGCACCACGGGCGGGAAAATCTCCTTGGGAACGTTTTTATACGCAAAAACAGAGAGAATGAAAATGAGTATCAAAAAGGTGTGATTGAGAGCGCTCTTGTTGATGGCAAACTCTAAAAATCTTCGCATGGCTGGACTAAAAGATGGTATCGAGCACTTGATTTTTATAGCGTTCGTATTCGAGTTTTTGTGTCAAGAGGCGGTTTTCCTCTTTGAGAATCTCGTAATCGTCGAGGAGTTTGTTGATGGTGCGGCTTTTGTAGTAGATTTGATTCGCAAGATAGATTTTGGGCACAAAAAGCAAGAGGGCCAAAAGCATCAGCAGCACCACGTAGATGAAATATCCCACATCGAGACTGTTTCGTTCGATCTCTTCGATGCTTTCTAAAAGTTCTGCACGTTCTTGAGTGCTCATCTCTCATCCCTTAGACGAAAAATACGCAGTTTCGCGCTGCGTGCGCGAGGATTTCGCTCGATCTCCTCTTGGGTGGCCGTTATCGGTTTTTTGGTCACTATTATACCAAGTGCGTGGTTCGCGCCGCAGCTGCAGCGCATCGCTTCGGGTGGACAGATGCACTTCATAGCCCACTTTTTGAAGCGGTTTTTGACGATGCGATCTTCGAGCGAATGGAAAGTTATTATTGCAATTGTAGCACCTTTTGGTGTATAGGTCTCCACGGCATCGAGCAGTGATTCGAGCTCGCGCAGTTCCTGATTCACCTCAATGCGAATCGCTTGCAAAAGCGTGGTAGCTGGATGGATCTTTTTGGTTTTGGGCAGCACCTGAGCAGCGATCTGGGATAGTTCCCTGGCACTGGTGATGGGACGGTGTCGAACGATATGCTCTGCCACACGTCTGGCATTGCGTATCTCACCATATTCGCGCAGCACTCTGGCCAGCTCCTCGGGGCCATACTCGTTGACCACTTCGTATGCACTGAGCTCAGATTGTCTATCCATACGCATATCAAGCGTGTCGCTTTGCAAGCTAAAGCCCCGCTCTTTTTTATCGAGCTGCAAGGAAGAAACCCCGATATCGGCCAGGATACCGGCCACCGGCCGTTCGGCAAGGATTTTTGGCACTACCTCACCGAAGCGGCCTTTGATGATTTGGACTCTCTCACCATATGGTGCGAGACGTCTCTTGCTAAAATCGATAGCCTCTTGATCACGGTCGATACCGATGATGTCGATGTTCGGATTCGATGCCAGCAGCGCTTGGGAGTGACCGCCATACCCTAAAGTTGCATCGATTATAGTACCTTTGGTATCGCTAAAGGCTTGCACCAATTCGTTTTTGAGCACCGGAATATGCGGGATCATAGTGAGCTCACCACCTCATAGACGGTATCGATCATCGTATCGATTTGATCGAAATCGATCACATAAGGAGGCATGAAATAGACCACAGGCCCCAGGGGGCGGATGAAGACGCCGCGCTTCAAGCACTCTTGATTGATGCGAAGGCCTATGCGCATCTTCGGATCGTATCCTTGCGACTCCACGGCCGCTATCATCCCAGTTTGGCGCACCTCTTTGACGTTGGGAAGCTCTTTGAATTTTTCCAACTTTTTAGCTATATAATCGATCTTGATGCGGTTTTTTTCTATGACCTTTTCTTGTTCGAAGATATCGAGAGTCGCATTGGCTGCGGCACAAGCGAGTGCGTTGCCGGTGTAGCTGTGCGAGTGCAAGAAAGCTTTGAACTCGTTGTAGTCGCAGTAGAACATATTGTATACTTTATCACTCGTCAGTACCACCGAAAGCGGCAGATAGCCGCCCGTAAGCCCTTTGGAAAGGCACATAAAATCGGGCTTGATACCCGCCTGCTCGCAGGCAAACATCGTTCCTGTGCGTCCGAACCCCACGGCTATTTCGTCTGCGATGAAGAAGATATTGTGCGCTTCACACAGCTCCTTGGCGCCGCGTAAGAATTCGGGCGAATACATATGCATATAACCCGCGCACTGTACCAAAGGTTCCACTATCAGCGCCGAGACCTTGCCCTCATAATGCGCAAAGAGCTCCTCCATCGCTGCAAGCGCCGCCGCCGTCGCTTCGGGTGAGCGATCTTTCGGTACGGGGGTTTGGAGGGTTTCGATGAGGATTTCTTCGTACGTCTCTTTATAGAGCTCCACATCACCCACAGCCAGCGCCCCGAGCGTCTCACCGTGATAGCTGTTGGTAAGCGAGACGAAATAGGGGCGCACTTCGCCGGCGTTTTTGAAAAAGTGAAAAGCCATCTTCAAAGCCACTTCCACGGCGCTGCTACCGTTGTCGGCATAGAAGCACTTCTGCAGTCCCGTCAAAGCACACAGCCGCTCGCTGAGGCGCACTATCTGCTCATGGGTAAAGCCTGCGAAGATCACATGCTCGAGGGTTTCGAGCTGTTCAGCGATTTTGGCATTGATATAATCGTTGGAGTGGCCGAAAAGATTGACCCACCAGCTGCTGATGCTATCGATGTAGCGATTGTCTTCGAAATCGTACAGATAGACCCCTTTGGCCCGTTTGATGGGAATGATGGGGATCGATTCGTGGTCTTTCATCTGGGTACACGGATGCCAGATGTGTGCCAAATCACGCGCCATCAAGCTCGCATTGTCCATGTCTTCGCCTTTATTGTCCCTTAATGAGTTTTTCATTACAATATCTGGCACTAATTATACAAAGGCAAGCTTATGATAACTTGGATGCAAAAACATAAAAAGTATCTGGTCATCACTATCTGGATCAGCACCATCGCTTTCGTAGGTGCAGGATTTGTGGGCTGGGGAGCGTATAAGTTCGGCTCGGCAGCGGACGCTGTGGCGGAAGTGGGCGATACCAAAGTCACCTATGAAGAGTACAACCAAAAGTACAACACTCTATATGCGTACTACAACCGTATGATGGGTGGCACCCTCGATCAGGAAAAAGCCAAAGAGATGCAACTGGACAAACTGGCACTCTCCCAAGCCATCCAGGAAGCGACACTCCTCAACTACGCCAAAGAGATAGGGCTACAAGTGAGTGACGAAGAGGTGGCCAACTATATCGCCAATATGAAGGTCTTTTGGCAAAACGGCCATTTCGACGATGCGCTCTATAAAAAGGTCCTTGCCCAAAACCATCTGCGCCCCAAAACCTTCGAAGAGAGTGTCCGCAAAGAGCTGCTTATGAAAAAACTTTCACGCGCCTTCGCACCCGTTCTCTATCCCGTGGAATTCGATGCGTTCGCAGCAGCACTCTTCATGGGTGACAAGATCGAGTATAAAGTGCTCAGCAGCGACGACATCAACGTCACTGTCACGAACAAAGAGATCCAAGAGTACTACAACGCCCACAAACAAGAGTACAAATCACCCACCACGTACGAACTCTCCTACGTCACCGTCTCTCCAAAAGAAGCGAACGTCAGTGATGCGGTGCTGCAGACATACTACAAAAAACATCGACTCAGCTACACGGCAAATGACGGCAAGATCTTGCCGTTCGCTCAAGTTCGCGATCGTGTAGCCAAAGACTATGCCCTCAAAAATGTCAAAAAAGAGGCACTCAAAATCTACATCGCTTTCAAAAAAGGCAAAATCGAGCCCCAGGGCCATATCGAAGTGACCAAGCACAACGCTTTGCCTCCCAAAGTGGCTCTGCAGCTGCAAAACGCACCGCAAGGCAAAGTCTTCAAGCCTGCCATACAAAACGGTAAATACTACATCTATCGCCTCGAAAAAGTACTCCTTCCCAAACCTCTGCCTCTTGAGAAGGTCGCTAATATGGTCAAAGTGGACGTAGAGGCTGCCAAAAAACGCAAAGCCCTCGCCGAGCTCGCCCAAAAAGAGATAGCGACCTTCCACGGTATCGTCACACAAGACTATGTGACGCGTGATGATATAGCCAAGATCAAGATGCCTCCACTCCAAGCACAGAGATTTTTGCGTGAACTCTTCTTGCGCACCAAACCCAGAGGTATCATCGTCCTCGCGCAAGATCGCGTCGCACTCTACAAGATTTTGGATCAAAAGCTCCAGGTGGCACCGAAGGTAGATAAAAATAGAGCCCTCATTACCGATAATGGTCTCAAACTCAAAGAGCTATTGATCAATGAAAAGATGTTAGAAAAACTCCAACAAAGATATCCGATCAAGATATACAAAAAAGGAAAGTAATTGCCTGCTTCAATCTTAGCCATCGATGTAGGATCAACAAAAATCAGCGCAGCGATAGCTCAGCAAGATGACAAATGCCTGCGCATCGCAGGTACGGGTGTTGCGCGTGCACAGGGCCTCAAAAAGGGAGTCATCACCAATATCGACCTCGCTTCTAAAGCGATTAAGGAAGCGTGCGAGAGCGCCTATCGCATAGCAGGTACCTCCCCGAAAAAAGCGATCGTCTCACTTTCTGGCGCCTACGTCAAGAGCACCAACAGCAACGGCATCGTCAACATCCCCAACAAAGAGATCTCGCTCGATGAAATCAACCGCGTGATGCAAACGGCGATTTACAACGCCAACATCCCTCATGAATACGAAATCGTCCATGCCCTCCCCTATAAGTTCCGCGTCGATGACCAAGATTTCATAGAAGATCCGCTCGGTATGAACGCTGCGCGTCTCGAAGCGGACGTGCATATCATCACGGCACACAAATCGAGCCTTTTCAATATCAAAAAAGCGGTCCGACAAGCGGGTATCGAAGTGGACACGGTGGTTCTGGGCGGATACGCTGCGGCTATCGCGACACTGTCACAAGAGGACAAAGAGCTGGGCGCATGCGTCATCGATATGGGCGGCAGTACCTGCGAGCTGGTAATCCATTCTGGCAACTCCATCGTCTACAACGACTTTCTCGCCGTGGGAAGTATGCATATCACCAGTGATCTCTCCATCGCTTTGCATACACCGCTCCAAACGGCCGAAGAGATCAAGATCCATTTCGGAGACCTCAGTGAGCCCAAAAACGACTACATCGAAATTCCCATCATCGGCGATGAAAACGAAACCCACCAGGTCTCCTTGGAAATCGTCTACAATGTCATCCACGCCCGCGTCCAAGAAACCCTCATGATCCTCGCCAACTCCATCGAAAAGAGCGGACTCAAAGACCAACTGGGAGCCGGTATCGTGCTTACGGGCGGGATGACCAAGCTCTCCGGTATCCGAGAACTCGCCAGTGCGATTTTCGACAATCTCCCCGTGCGTATCGCCAAGCCCAAACCTATCGAAGGACTTGACGAGAGCCTCCAAGATCCGCAATACAGCGCCCTGGTCGGACTGCTACTCTATGGTGCAGGTGAACATACCATGTATGAAATCGATTCGAATCGCCGCCTACGCTATAAAAACGAAGAGACTTTTACCGATACTATGCATGAAGAGGCTATCGCGCCGATTCCCCAAACCTCTCTCGAAGAGATGGAAGAGATCGAAGACACCAAAGTGCAATCTTTGGACGATCTTTCGAACATGGCACACTTCGAGGAGGAGAAACATAGTTTCAAAGATATTTTTACAAAATTCAAAAGTTGGCTGACACAGCTTTTCTAAACACTCTAGGAAGGATAGAACATGGATGCTTTTCAAATCGAAGAACATAGAGTAATAACGGGCGCAAATATCAAAGCCGTGGGTGTCGGCGGTGGCGGCGGTAATATGATAGGACATATGATCGAACAAGGAATAGATGGCATAGAACTCCTCGTAGCCAATACCGATTCGCAAGCTCTCTCCTCTTCCCAAGCACACGTCAAAATCCAACTGGGAGAAAAGACCACGCGAGGTCTCGGTGCAGGCATGAAACCGGAAGTGGGACGCCAAGCAGCCGAAGAGAGCTACGACTTTATCAAAGAAAAACTCGATGGCTCCGATATCGTCTTCATCTCAGCCGGTATGGGCGGCGGCACCGGAACGGGTGCGGCTCCCGTCATCGCACGCGCGGCCAAAGAGGTGGGTGCACTCACGATTTCGGTAGTCACGAAGCCTTTTCGCTTCGAAGGACGCAAACGCGCACGCCTCGCAGAAGAAGGCATCAACGAACTCAAAAAAGAGAGCGATTCCATTATCGTCATCCCCAATGACAAGCTCCTCGCTATCGTGGACAAAAAGCTGGGTATCAAAGACAGTTTTCGCATCGTCGACGATGTTTTGGCACGTGCGGTGAGCGGTATCAGCGGTGTAATCCTCTCTTATGGTCACAACGACATCAACCTCGACTTCGCGGACGTACAGACGGTTATGAGCCATCGCGGTCTGGCTCTCATGGGTGTGGGCGAAGCGCAGGGTGAAAACAGCGCCTATGAAGCTATCAAGAGCGCCATCGAATCACCGCTCCTCGATAATGTCTCCATCAACGGTGCACAAGGAGTGCTCGTACACTTCACTATCCATCCTGACTATCCCTTGGTAGATATCGGCGAGGCGATGGATATCGTCTATGAGAGTGCAGATGAGGATGCACACGTGATTTTCGGCACCACAACCAACGAAAACATGGCTCCCGATCAGATCAAAGTGACACTAATCGCCACGGGTTTTGAAAAAGAGCGTGAACAAGAAGAGCCCGAAAATATCGTCCAACCCATCCAAACGAGAGTCAATGTCAATACGATGAAGGTAGTCGGCGGCTCAGACGAATTCGTCGATGAACTGGACAAACCCGCTTTTATGAGGCTCCAAAAAGACTGATCCTTTAGCCCACCACCTTGATGGGCCCTTGGGATCTCCCCTCCAAAAACTGCTTGACATACTCGTTATCTGAACGTCTAAAATGCTCTGCATCTCCATACTCGACGATTTTGCCATCATATAAAAAGGCGAAATAGTCTCCCGCTTTGAAACTCTCCTTGATATCGTGGCTGATAAGAATGGATGTGACGCCAAGCTCGTTTTGCATACGGCGTATGAGCTGGGTGATGAGATCACTGGTGATGGGATCGAGGCCGCTGGTAGGCTCGTCGTAGAGAATGATCTCGGGATCGAGCACGATGCTTCTTGCAAGCCCTACACGCTTGCGCATACCGCCGCTGAGCTCATCGGGATAGAGCCCCAGCACCTCATCGGGCCTGAGCCCTACCATCATGAGGCGTTCGCGCACCTTTTCTTCTATCTCCTTTTCGCTCATCGTCGTATGTTCGCGTAAAGGAAAGGAGACGTTTTCATAGACGTTCATACTATCAAAGAGCGCACCGCTTTGAAAGAGATAACCGATTTTCTTGCGCATACGAAAGACCGTCTCTTCATCAGCCCGGGCCATATCCACATCTTCCACCCACACTTCGCCGCTATCGGGCTTGAGGAGTCTGACGATATGCTTGATAATCGTCGATTTACCACCACCCGAGAGTCCCAGTATCACCGTGGTTTTGCCACGCACTACATTGAGATTGACACCTTTAAGGACCTGCTTTTGCCCAAAACTCTTTTTGAGATCCTTTATGCGAATGATATAGTCCACTCTCATCCTTTGCACTGCAAATAGAGTCTGCGTCCCAGAAGCAAAACGAGCGAGAGCGCCAAAAGCTTGAAGTCAAACTCACTCGCTTTGTGTATGTTTTGAAACGTTTCGCTCTGGGTCACCGCCGCGCCGAGCGCCTGCATGGAGACGATCTTTTTCGTATAGTATAGCGTAAAGAGAAATATCATCAACACCGCCGTCGCTGCCGAAGGAAGCACCCATCTATCACGTTTGAAAAGCTTATAGTCGTATGCCTCACGAAGAATGATAAGAATGGCTACGGCATTGAGAAAGTAGTTGCTTTTTAGAAACATCGCCGTCATCAAAAGCCCCATCTGAAAATGGCTCAAAAGATTATCCCCTACATAGCTGTTGGTGTGGAAAACCACCGGGGCGACGAGGATGCCGAGTGTCAGTACCAATCCCAAGGTCACTCCCAAAACCATCAGATAGACGATATCGATCCACTTCACTGCGTTTTTCATCTTACTTCCTTACGATAAATCCTCGATCAAGCCCTGCGAGGTCTTTGTAAAATATCGGCTCAAGCCCTAATGAGCGCATATATTCTCGCATCGATGCACGCTGGTCGTATCCCATCTCACATGCCAGCAGCTTTGCAGGTGAGTGTATGAAAATATCGACGATGCGGCGTAGCACTTCATCGCCCTCTTCTCCCCCAAAAAGCGCACTTTCAGGCTCGTAGCGCACACTTTTTGGCAGCTCGTAACCGCGCTTGATATAGGGAGGATTGGAGACTATCACATCGATGGGCTCGGTGATGCCATCCAGATAGGAAGCGAGGCGAAAGTCCACATGGACTGCATGCTTTGTAGCGTTTTTCTTGGCTACTTCGATAGCCTTGGGGTTGATATCCGTCGCTACGATTTTCAAGTTTGGCAAAAGCTTTTTGAGCATGATGGCGATGACGCCGCTGCCGGTGCCTATTTCGGCCACATGCTCCGTACCCTGCAACTCCTTTGCAACCTTTTCGACCAGTATCTCCGTCTCCGGCCGCGGGATGAGCACGCCCGGCTCGATGAAAAACTCTTCGCCGAAAAAGCTCACCCTACCCGTGAGATACTCCACGGGTTCACCTGCCGCGCGTCTTTGCACGAGAGCGAAAAAAGGCTCTGCCTTTACCATCTCTTCGGGATGCGCGTGCAGATAGATGCGATCTTTTTCAAGAGTGTGAGCGAGCAAAATTTCAGCTTCCAAACGCGGACGCGCTACGTCCCGAAGCATCTTCACAGCCTCTTGCAGCGCTTCATCGATTCTCATCGTCATCGATCGCTGCACATCTTTCTTTGAGCGCCTCGTCCTGTTCGCTCTCCTCTTCGAATCCCAAAGCCTTGAGGCGATCGAGTATAGGCGGATGGGAGTGGTAAAAGAAGATATAGAGCGGATGCGAAAGCGGAAAGCTGCTGTTTTCCTCTACCAGTTTCAAAAGCGCGTTGCGCAGATTCGCTCTACCTCCCAGCTCGCTGCCGTATCTGTCTGCCGCATACTCGTTGCGGCGGCTGACGAAATTGACAAGCGGCATAAAAAAGAAGAAAAAGACGGGACTCAGTAGCAAGAACATCGCTATCACGCTATAGGGTGCGTGGGGGTCGATGCCGATTTTTTGGTAGAGGCTTTCGGGCAGATTGGCAAAGATATAAAAGAGTGCGAAAAACATTACACCGAGCATGAGGATGTTTTTGAGGATATCTTTGTGTTTGAAATGGCCCAGTTCATGGCCCAATACCGCTAAAAGCTCGTTTTTGGAAAGCTTGTTTACAAGCGTATCGAAAAGCACCACCCTCTTGCTCTTGCCAAGCCCTCCGAAATAGGCATTGAGGCGTGTATCACGTTTGGAGGAGTCCACTACGTAAACGCCGCTGGCTTTGAGACCGCTTTTTTGCATGAGATCTTCGATATCTTTTTTGAGCTCTTCATCTTCAAGAGGTGTGAACTTATTAAACATCGGCGCGATGAGTGTAGGATAGATGGCGTTTATGAGTATGATGACGCCGAATATAAATACAAATCCCCATATCCACCAGTGTGGAACGTTGAGGATGATCCAGCTTACCACATAGACGATGAGCGAACCGAAAACCAAAAAGAGTGCGGCGAGTTTGAGCTGGTCTTTGATAAAGAGTGCGTAGGTGGATTTGTTAAACCCGAACTCCTCATCGAGTACGAATTTCGTATAGATATCGAAAGGGAGTGTCACGAGATAGTTGATAGCCAAAAAGAGATCGATAAAGAGCACACTTTTGATGAGGGGATCGTCGATGGTGATGAGCCCGTCGAGCCATTTGAGACCTGTCCCCATCCAAAAGATAAAGAGGATATACTCCACAAAAGCTTCGAGAATGACTATTCTTTGCTTTTTAAATGCGTAGCGTCCCGATTTAAAAAACGTACTGGGCATCATCAAAACAGGCTTGCCGTTCTTGGCCTTGCTTACGAAGCCCGCCTGCATCACGGCGATATAGATTTTCATAACGATATAGATCCCATAGAGGATACTCACTCCTAACATCAGACACCTTTTACGAAATTTTGACTATTATACACAAATCGGTTGAGCCGCGTATTTACGATAAAAACTATAAAAAATCCTTAAAAAGGTGATAAATGGCATTAATAGACCTCCTCGGTGTGAGTAAAAGCTACGAAGCTCAAAAGATTCTTTGCAATGTCGATTTCACCCTCGACGAGGGTGAACGCGTCGCCATCGTGGGACGCAACGGTAGTGGCAAATCGACGCTTATGAAGATCGTAGCGGGAGTCGAGGAGTTCGACGAAGGTGAGAGGCTCGTGCGCCAAAACATCACCATAAGAATGCTGCCGCAAATGCCGCGCTTTGCAGATCACCTCACGGTCCGCCAGGCCATCGTGGAGCAGTTAGCCGCTATCAACGAAGCGCGCAAACGCTACGAAGAGGTAACGGCCAAGATCGCCGAAAATCCAGACAGCCCCGAACTTCTCGAAGAGCTCAATCGCCTCAGTGCCTATCTCGACTACCACGGTGCTTGGAATATCGAAGAAAAAATCGAGCGCGTCTTGCAAGAGTTCGACCTCAAAGCCTACGAAGATCGCCTGGTCAACAGCCTCAGCGGCGGTGAGCAGCGGCGCGTGGCACTGGCGGGGTTGCTCTTGCAAAAGCCGGATGTCTTGCTGCTTGATGAGCCCACCAACCATCTGGATGTGCATATGGTGGAGTTTTTGGAAGAGATGATTCTCAAAGAGCGCTATACCCTGCTCTTTGTGAGTCACGATCGCTACTTCATCGACCACATCGCCACGCGCGTGGTGGAGGTGGAGGAGTGTAAGCTGCGCAGCTTCAACGGTGGCTACACCGACTATCTACGCCAAAAAGAAGAACTCTTACAAAACCTGCAAAAGCAGCACGAAAACCTGCTGCGTCTGCTCAAACAAGAAGAGGAGTGGCTGCGCCGCGGAGTCAAAGCGCGCATGAAGCGCAACGAGGGACGCAAGAAACGAGTCTTGGAGCTGCGCGAACAGGCCAAGAAAAATCCCGCAGCCATCAAAAAGATACGCCTGCAGCTCGAGCGCGAAAAGAAGCACTTCAATCGAGAAGATGGCATCAGCCGTAAAAAAGTGCTTTTCGAGCTCGAAAACGTCTCCAAAAGTCTCGGCGATAAAGTGCTCATCAAAGACTTTTCCACACGCATCTTGCAGCGTGACACCATCGCCATCGTAGGGAAAAACGGCGCCGGTAAGTCTACCCTTCTCAAGCTGCTTTTGGGCCAGATCGAACCCGATAGGGGCATCATCAAGCGCGGCGACTTTACCATCGGCTACTTCGACCAGGCACGCACTATGCTCGATGACGATAAGAACCTCATCGAGACCTTTTGCCCCAACGGCGGCGATCGCGTGGAAGTGTGGGGGCGCAGTATGCACGTCTATGGGTATCTCAAAAACTTTCTTTTTCCCAAAGAGTTTTTGGACAAGAAAATTGGAGCACTCAGTGGCGGTGAGAAAAACCGTGTGGCACTGGCGCTGCTCTTTACCAAAAAAGTGGACTGCCTCATCCTCGATGAGCCCACCAACGATCTGGACATCCCCACCATCAATATCCTCGAAGAGTACCTCCAAAAATTCCAAGGAGCCGTGATATTCGTCAGTCATGATCGCTACTTCGTGGATAAAATCGCCAAAAAGCTCTTTATCTTCAAAGGAAATGGCATCGTCGAAGAGTCGCACCAAAGCTACAGCGAGTATCTCGAGATCGAAAAGGAGCTGCGTGAGCTCGAATCCATCGCAGCGAATGTTGACAAGCCTAAACCCCAGCGCGAACGCAAGCGCACACCCAAACTCAGCTACAAAGAGCAGCGCCGCCTCGAAGAATTGCCGCCTCTTATAGAAGAGCTCGAAGAGAAGATAGCAGACCTCAACGACTGCCTATCCGACCCCAAATGTTACGAAGAGCGCGGCATCGTCTCGGTCTCTGAAGAATTAGCCAACCTCCAAGAAGAGCATGACAGACTTCTTGAAGAGTACATCGCTTTAGAAGAAAAAAAGGAACAGCTCGATGCACTTTCAGATTGACCCCTATCTTTTAGATGACCTACTCAACTCCGAACACCCCAGTGACTTTCAAAACTATAAAGATTATGCTATCTTCATTTTGCGTCTGCCGTTCATAAACAAAGAGCGCGTCGATGTGATGAGCTACGCCTTTTTGATCCACGGCGGCAAAGTCTATCGCTACGACAGAAAACGGCGCGATTTCGAAGAGCTGGGAGATTTCGCCGCACTCCATAGCTATCTCGATGTCCGCGTCGACAAGATTTTGGCCAAACTTTCACGACTCCATACCAAAATCGCCAAAATGGAAGATATGCTCTATGAACAGAGCTACCGGGGAGATTTTGCCACCGACTGGATAGCCTGCAAAAAGGAGCTGGCACTCATCGAGCGTCTCATGAGTCACGCTACCATCGCACTGAGTCGCTTTTACAGACACTACAAAAATTCGCTCGAAGAATTAGCCTTCAAAGATCTCGCAGAGCATGTCGAACGCTCCTTCGACTTCGCAAAAAGCGCTATCGAAAAGCTTGATAACCTCTACAGCTTCTACCGCGCCAAGATGGATGAAAAGATGAACAAAATCATGTTTATCCTCACCATCATCTCGGCCATCTTCTTGCCACTGACTCTTATCACAGGATATTTCGGGATGAATACAGGGGGATTACCATTTACTGATGATCCCCACGGCACCCTCAAAGTCACCGTTGCTTTAGTGTTTTTCGAGGTGCCCTTCGTGCTGTGGATCTATAGGCTATTAAAAAAGAGTTAGAGGAATTTGAGTATCTCTTCTTCGATCTTCTCTTTTTCTACAACAGTATCGTGGATGATGGGTTTCGTAAAGAGCTCTTTGATACGATCAGGGATCGCTACACCGAGGCGTTTGCTGATCGCTTCGAGGGCTTCCTGGTCACGCGCCGTGCGCCCCTCGATAGCTTGCAAAACTGATGGAGCGAACTTGGTCCACTCTGCCGTGGAGTATGCCACACAGGGGCGCTCTTTGTGCTCTTCGTAGAGCTTGATGGTGGTAGCGGTATGCGGATCCATTAGATAGTGGTATTCCAGAGCATACTCTTTGATCGTCGCTGCCACCTCTTCGTCCGTGGTAAAATCCGCATCGAAATCTTCGCGCAATGCGGCCAGCTCTTCGGGTCTCAGCTCATAGTAGTTTTTCGAAGCCAGATCCTCCATCAGCTCCTTGGTGCGTTGAGCTCCAAATTTATCAAAAAGCACACGCTCCACATTGGAGGATTTGAGGATATCCATCGCGGGGCTCGTGGTTTTAATGAGGCTTTTGTTGCGCAGGTCGTAGCGCCCCTTCTTGATAAGCTCCGTAAGTACATTATTTGCATTAGAAGCGATGAGGATCTTCTCGATGGGTGTGCCCATCTTCTTGGCATAGTATCCGCCTAAGGCGTTGCCGAAATTGCCACTGGGGACGATGAGATGGATCTTTTGGCCATATGTGATCACACCGCGGCGCATGAGCTCCAGGTATGCGTGGATATGGTAGATGATCTGAAATATGATACGTCCGAAGTTCACGGAGTTCGCCGCAGAGAGTTTGATCCCTTTTTGTGCCAGCGTCTCTTTGAAACGCTCGCTGGCAAGGAGGTTTTTGAGCGCCGTTTGCGCATCGTCAAAGTCCCCTTTGATACCGATCACTTTGAGATTGGCTCCATCTTCAGTCACCATCTGCAGGCGCTGTACATCGCTGGTACCGCCGGCTGGATAGAGGCAGGCCACTTTGATGTTGGGCTTGTTCTTAAAAGTCTCCAGTGTCGCTGGACCCGTATCACCACTGGTGGCTGCCAGGATGAGATAGTTTTCGCCCCTTCTTTTGGCAAGAGCCGAGAGGATATGGCCAAAGGGTTGGAGCGCCATATCCTTAAAAGCTCTCGTAGGACCGTGGTAGAGCTCTGCTATAGAGAGTCCCTCTCGCACCTGCACCACAGGCACCGGGTTTTTGGGATCGTCGAAGCGATCATAAAGCTCCAGCGCTTCATGGAGCAGGTCATCCTCGATATCGATGCAGAATTTTTTCAATAGGTCGAAAGCCAGCTCTTTATAGGAGCTCGCTTGATGTCTTTGGAAAAACTCCTCATCCAGACTCGGCAGACTCTTTGGCACATAGAGCCCACCGTAGCTGGCAGCGGGACTCAATATCGCCTCGCTAAAGCTCACCTCTTTTGGCTTGACTCCGTCATTTCCACGCGTTTCGATAAACTGCATACAACGCCTTTGAAATTTTTTGGTTATTGTAGCAAAACTGCTTCCATCCACTCCAAATATTCTCGGCTCCCCTCGTCTATTTCAAAAGAGATTATTTCCGGCACTTCGTAGCTATGTAGCTTCTTTATTGCCTCTTCCACTTTTGCAAAATCGGCCGCTTTGATGATGAGCAGCGCCTCACTATCTTCGACGATTTTTCCCTTCCACTCGTAGATGGAGGTGATTTTTGGGACGATATTGACACAGGCCGCGAGGCGCTCTCGCACCAGGTGGCGAGCTATCTTTTTCGCTTCTTCGCTGCTTGCTGCAGTCGAGAGTATCACACGCATCTATGCTCCCAAAACTTGCGTTCCGATTCCTTCGCTGGTAAAGATCTCCAAAAGCAGCGAGTGCTCCACTCTACCATCTATGATGTGGGCCTTTTCCACGCCCCCTTCCACGGCTTCCAAGCAAGCATCCACTTTGGGAATCATCCCACCGCTGATGGTGCCATCCTTTTTGAGCAGATCGATCTTTTCCTTGGTGAGGGTGGAGATGAGATTTTTCTCCTTATCCAGCACACCGGGAGTGTCGGTGAGGAAAATGATCTTCTTGGCCTTGAGCGCAGCCGCTACCTTGCTGGCGCAAAGATCTGCATTGATGTTATATCCCGGATGGCCGATCTCGTCGCTCGCAGCGATAGGAGCGATGACAGGGACGAACTGCTCTTCGAGGAGATTTTCCACCACCGCCGGGTCAATGCGATCGATCACCCCGGTATAGCCGAATTTTTCGAAATCTTTTGGCCGTGCGGTAATGAAGTGGGCGTCTTTACCGCTGATGCCGATGGCCTTGGCGCCGTGGTTGTTGAGAAGGCTTACGATCTCCTTGTTGATATCGCCGCTGAGCACCATCTCCACGATCTCCATCACCTCAGGCGTAGTGACGCGCTGCCCGTCGATAAACTTGGTATCTATCTGCAATCTCCCCAGTATCTCCGTGATGCGTTTTCCCCCGCCGTGCACGATCACAGGTTTGATCCCCACGGTATAGAGGAGCAAAATATCTTGGGCGAATTTCGCCTTGAGCTTCTCGTCGATCTGGGCGCTGCCGCCATACTTGATCACGAAGATTTGATCGCGAAACTTCTTGATAAAAGGAAGCGCATCAAGGAGCGTCTGGACAGTTTGGATCTTTTTTTGCATCGTAGTTCCTTATGTAGCTGTCGATTTTTTCCAAAACTTCGGGCGCCACTTCGATCTCGAGGCGCAAAATCGAAAGCGGATAGCCAAATTTTCGTAATTTTACCGCATCTTTGGCCGTGACGAGAAGGGATGTAGGCTTTTCTCGCTCTATGATCTTTTCTATCTCCTGGCGCTCAAATATATGATGGTCGGCGAAATAGTAGCGAGGGATAGCGGGATCCACATAGCGCTCCAATCTTTTGGGATTGGCTATCGCGGTGACGAGCACCATCTTTGGCGTGGGATTTTCTATCCACACTTTGCGCCAAAAATCTCGGCCCTCTCGCAGTACCAAATCGGTGCTACGCAAAAAGAGGCGTGGCAGGCGATAGGGACCGCTTGGCAGACACAAAGGGTTGAGGGGCTTAGGGTCGATGAGGATATCGAACTTTTCGATGCATTGACGAAAAGCATCGTCTAAAAAAACCACTTGAGCCCCCAGCTCTTTGGCTTTGGCGATGCCTGTGAGACGATCTTCGCTTACGATTACGCAAGCTTTGGGCAGTGCTTTGGCAAGCATCATCGCCTCATCGCCGCTGCACTCTACGTGACAGAGGATTTTCCCCCATTCGCTCACTACCTGCAAGCCCTCGCTTTTTCGTCCATATCCGCGCAGCACCACCGCCGCATCCTCATAGCGACTCGCCAAAGCCTCGATAAGAGGAGATTTGCCACTACCGCCGACGATGAGATTCCCTACGGATACGACAGGTATGGAAACGGAGCGCTTTATGCAGAGCAGTTTTTGCAAAGTCGCTATCGTACAGTACAGGAGAGAAATAGGAAACAACATAAGAGCTGCAAGCCAGTGATAGGCTCGCGGACGATAGAAGAGCTCTTCGAAAAAAGCGCTTAAATGTGTGATTGTGCCACCTCTTTGACCTGCTCTATTACGTATGCCACATCATCGTCGCTCATGGCTCCATAGATGGGTAGGCTCAAAATCTGCTGATAGTTTCTCAGCGCTTTTGGATAGTCGTTGACCCGCAGGCTGTACTTTTGCTTGTAGTAGCTAAGAAGATGCAGAGGAATATAGTGCAAGCCCACTTCGATACCGCGCTTGTAGAGCTCACGTGCGAAGGAGTCACGGTTTTTATCGACCTTGATCATGAAAAGCTCGTAACTGTGTTCGCGTAGAGGCTGCGGTACACTGACATGCGGAGTGTTCGCAAGCTCTTTAGTATAGATCGCGGCGATCTCCTTGCGTCGCGCGATTTCTGCGTCGTTATTCGCCAAAAGCGTCGCATTGTAGGCTGCGTCGAGATTGCTCATGTCATATTCAAGCCCGATATCCACCACATCATAGATATATCCGAGGCTTCCCTCTTCATCCCATTCGCGACGCACGAGAGCGTTTTGGCGCAGCAGTCTCGCACGTTCGTCGAGCTCTTCGTTAAAGGTCGTCAGCATACCGCCTTTTGCAGTGGGATAGCGATTGTGGGGATTGAAACTAAAGGCAGTGAGATCTGCTTTGAGTGCACCGATTTTCTCGCCGTTATAGGTGGCTCCCATCGCCTCTGTGGCATCCTCGATGATGAGGATATTGTACTCTTCGGCGATCGCATAGAGGCGCTCGAGGTCCGTTGGCTGCCCGCCTACATGGGAGATGATAGCACCTTTGAGCTTTTTGCTCTTGTTTTTTGCCAATACCTTTTCGAGCTCATCCAGATCGATATTGAAGTCCTCTTCGTTGATATCCACGAAGATCGGCTCCGCATCGAAGTGGCGTACAACTTCAGGCACGTTGGGGTAGGCGTTGACGCTGCAGATGATTTTGTCGCCCCGCTTGAGGTCGATAGCGGTCATAGCCAGATGCAGTGCTGCCGTTTCGTTGGCCGTCGCTATGGCGAAGTCCGCACCGATATAGTCTGCAAAAGCTCCTTCGAGTTCCTCTTGCATACCACCTCGCTCGATGGCTTCAGTGAGTTTTTCCACTTCGTTTTGGTCATGCTTGCGACTAAAAAGAGGAATTTTTTTCATACCTTACTCCTCGCTTAATTCTCTACTTTGATTATATTGAAATTTCGCTTAATCGATTCTTTTATATTTAGTTGTCCCATTTAATAAAAATAATTTTATAAAAATAATAATTTTTATCCACAACGAACTTTCTCTTTCGCAAGCATCTCTATCTCTGCGCAGCTAAATCCCGCAGCCTTGCGGGCAGTGATATTGATCTGCTGTTTCGAATGGATCGTTCCAGGATAGATACGCTCCACTCTTGCAAAATATTCGCTCACCATATCTTCGATGCCCTCTTTTTCGCAGGCCCAGCGAAACCATTTGTCTCCTTTTTGGACATGCCCTACCTCTTCATCGAGGATTATCTGGAGAGCCTCACGCATTTTGGCTGCGAAGGGATCGTGAAATTTTTCGAGCTTGGCGATGATCTTGGGATTGGCATCGAGGCCGTTTGCCTCTAAGTAACGTGGCACCACGCACATGCGATCGATGAAATCCAGACTCGCCCTGGCCGCATCGAAGAGCCCCTGATGGACAGGAAAATCTCCATACTTGTAGCCAAGCTCATGCAAGAGCGCATCGATCATCCGAAAGTGCCTGCACTCATCGAGCGCCACCTCAATCCAGTCGGCATAAAACTCCTCGGGCATACCTCGATAGCGATAGGCAGCGTCAAGTGCCAGATCGATAGCACTATATTCGATATGGGCGATAGCATGCAGCAGCACGGCTCTGCCCTCTTTGGTACCGAAACGCGAGCGCCTTGGCACATCCTTGGGATCGACGACGGTACAAATCGCAGCGTAGCTAGGCATATCGAAGATCTTCGCGCTTTTGGTGTGCTCTTTGGGCAGCTCCTTGTAGGCTTTGCCAAACTCTTCGCATGCCGCGATTTTTTCATACGGGTCGGCTAATAGTATAATACGTTCAAGCATATCGAAAAATTCCATATCCATCCTTCAAGGAGTCTTCGTGCAGCTTCGCTACCAACCCATGGGACAGTACCAAACCAACTGCTATATTGTAACAATAGATGGCAAAGATTTCATCGTCGATCCGGGTGTGGGCGCCACCGAGTGGGTGCTGCAAAACGTCAAAAATCCCATAGCCATCCTCAACACACACGGGCACTTCGACCATGTCTGGAGCAACGCCGAGCTCAAAGAAAAACTCTCCATCCCCATCGTCATTCACGAAAAAGACGCCTTTTTCTTGCAGCGCGAGCAGTTTGGCATACCGATGCCAAAAAGCGAGGCGGACATCACTGTAAGCGGCCAAGAATCTGACATAGAGTTAGAGGGAGTGCAAATACGCTTTTTGCATTTTCCGGGACACACTCCGGGATGCTGTGTGATCGATTTTGGAGAGTTTTGGTGCAGCGGGGATTTTATCTTTCGCGGCTCCATCGGGCGCGTCGATTTCCCCTACTCCGACCCTGAAGCAATGAAAGAGAGCTTGCGCAGATTTCAGGCCATCGACTACGACAAACCGGTCTATCCCGGCCACGGCGAACCCACCACTATCGCCACCGAGCAGCGACACACTGACTACTGGCTACGAGCGATCTAAGATGTGTTGTGCAGGAGTGTAAGTACTAAATATTCCTTCGAAGACTTTGCGCTCCTCCACCGATCCTACTACCTCTATGCGCCCCTTTTTACCTTCTCGTTCTATCACTCTGGCCTCGCACTCCACCACATCGCCCACCACCACAGGCGCTAAAAAGCGCACTTCTGCAGCCACTAACACTACATAGGGATCATTCACTGCCGCCATAGCGGCGAAATCCGCAGCCCCGAAGGTAAAGCCTCCATGCACGAGCCCACGCTCATCAGCCGCCATCTGCTTCGTGGTCACCAATCGCACCTTTGCATAGCCGTTACTCAGCTCCACCACTTCGCCGCAGAGATCTCTATCTATCGATAGATGGGTTCTAAGCTCCACAAAACACCTCTTTATAGAGTGCTTCGTCGTATCCTACTACCACATCGCCGTTTTCAAGCTCGATGACAGGACGTTTGATAAGGAGATTTTCCTTGCAAAGCCACTCTCTTTTGCCCTTTTCACCAAGATTCAGCTCTTTGAGGCCCAGCTGACGATACTTGGTGCCGCGGTTATTGAAAAGCTTGTCGATAGAGACCTTTTGGAGCCAGCTGTCGACCTTGTCACATCCCACCGGCGTCTTTTTGAAATCGACAAACTCATACTCCACACCGCATTTATCCAAAAATTTCAGCGCTTTTTTCACACTGCCGCAAGTTTTTATCCCATATACACGTATCATCACATTTCCTCGAGTAGTTTTGGCAAATCCGCGATAGATTCTACCAAAAAATCGGGGTTGCCGCGTAGCAGGTCGTTCGGTTTGAACTTGCCGGTCTTCACCATCACGGTGCGCAGCCAGCAGGCCTTGGCACCGAGTATGTCGCTCTCGATATCGTCTCCTACCATCACCACTTCATCTTTTTTAAGCCCCATACTCTGCAGCGCCAGAGAGAAAAATTCGCAGTTTGGCTTGCCGAGCACCTTTGCTGTTTTACCGCTAGCGTATTCGAGGCATTTGACGAATCCTCCCGCATCGAGGCTCAGCCCGTCGCTATCTTTGAAGTAGCGGTTCATATTGGTTGCTATGAATCCGGCACCTGCCTCTAATTTGCGAAATCCTATGTTGAGCGCATCGTAGGTGAAATTTTTGTACGCATCACACACTAATACATAGCGCTCCTCGCCTTCTAAATCTTCGAAATACTCCCTCGCTTCGTCGGTGCCTATCACGTAGGAACGTGCTTTTTGACTTTGCAAAAAGAGCTTGGCAGCGCTCAGCGCCGTAAAGAGTTCGCTCTCCTCTACTCCAAAACCCATCTTTTCGAGTTTTTCTTTGAGAGCTCTTGGCGGCAGGCGGCTGGTATTGGACAAAAAACGCACCTTGTAGCGTTCTCGCAGCTTTCGCAGTGCTTCGACGGCTCCCAGGATAGGCTCGCTTCCCTCATAGAGCACACCGCCGATATCGAGCAAGATTCCTCGTAGCATCACTTCCTCCTTAGGCGCACATAGACTCTCTTAGGCGCGGGATAGCCCTCGATAGTTTTGCTCGGGTCTTCGGGATCGAGGAAATCTTCGAGGCTTTGTCCTTCGATCCACTCGGTCTTGCGCTGCTCTTCGAAGGTGGTAGGCTTGGTAGAGAGCACCTCGAAGTGCCCGAATCCCGCCTTTTCGCACCAGTTGTGCAGCGCCGCGATAGTGGGGACGAAGTGAACGTTTTTTATCTTCGAGTAGCTCACTCCTGGACACAGCGCTACCGGCTCCTCGCCTTCGATGTAAAAGGTGTCGAGAAAGACCTCGCCGCCCTCTTTGAGCCCCTGCTTGAGCCATTTGAGCATGGCAATCGGGTCGCTGCGATGGTAGATGACTCCGAGGCAAAAGATGGTATCGAACCGCTTGCCATAGAGCGGCAGATGCTCTACGCCCAGCAGCTCAAACGTGATACCGCTACGCACGAAATGGTCGATGAAGTCAAACTGCGTGCGAAAGATCGGCGAAGGGTCGAAGCCCGTGAGGCTTTTGGGACGCTGCGAGAGCATACGAAACATATAGTAGCCGTTGTTGCAGCCGATATCGGCCACATCTTTGCCTTCTAAATCCATAAAAGGCTCGAGGAGATTATACTTAATGAAGCTTTTCCATTCGCTATCGATGTAGGTGCCAAGCACCTCGAAAGGCCCCTTGCGCCAGGGCCGCATCGCCCAGGCGGTCTCACGCACCTGCCGACGCACCTCTTCGCTCACCTCCGCTTCGATGCGCACCACATCACCCAGCTCCACCTGCGCCTCTACCTGCGGCAGAGCCGCCAGCATCCTTCGCAGCGGCGCGATGTTTTTCCACTGTAGCCAAGATTCTCGCTCTTTACGAATCGCTTTAATATCCATCACTTCACCGTTTTTACTTAATTATACAATACCCATAATATTACTTTGCAACATTTTTGCAGCGCGCCTTCGATAAAATTTGCCAAACCTATAAACGGGGGAGCGAAATGCAAAAAGACGCGTGCCTGCAAAAGCTCATAGAACTCACGAAAAACCTCGACACACAAACTGCTGCGCAAGTAGTCAACTATTTCCTCGATACCCACAAAGAGTGCAACTGCGAATACACCCTTTCCGAAATTTCCCAGGTGCTAAAAATCACAAAAGAGCGTGTCAGACAAATAGAAGTAAGTGTAATCAAGAAACTCCGTCATCCCAAAAAAGGCAAAATGATCAAAAAAATCCTCACAGAACTTTAGATTATATCGTGCCACTGCGCTATAGCGTAGCGTACGCCCTGACTCACCGGATGGACGCGATGCATGTAGAGTGCGTGGCTGGGAAATGCGAGAAAATCGCCTTGATGTGGCTGCAAGCGAACACTTCTTCCCTCTGTATCGCGTAGATAGCAAAACTCCAGCTCTCCACCCAAAAAATCTTCTCCGTAGCTATTCAAAAAGAGCAGCGTCGTTACCTTGCGCCTGGGTTTGGTGATGCGAAAGCCCACGATTTCATCACCTACCATTTGCAAACTGCCGTTGTCTGCATGACAAGCATAGCGCCCGCCAACACCGTACTCCAAAAACTGCGGCTCGGTGGCGAAGCTGAGCGTGACGCTAAAAAAACGCTCGATTTTTGGTAGCATAGTTCTTAAAACTTCCAAATAGAGCTCTTTGGCTCGGGATGAAAGATGATGGAGCGTGGTGTGGCGCACCTTTTTATCGAAGCCTCCCTCAGTAACAGCGTCACATGCTCGGGCGCGGTCAATGGAGTCGATGATGGCTCGGCAGAGCCCCTCATCCGCTACGCCTCGCTCGTAGATAAAAGGGAGCTCGCTATAGCCTGATGGCATCGGGGTTTTATCGAAATCGAGTCTAAAAATCTTTTCGTCTGCCAAGATGCTTTTGCTAATAGGTACCATTTCTCCTCCAAGAAGTGATACAATAGCTACGACATCTCGCGTCATAATTGTAGCAAAGGTCGTCGATGCTTATACTCTGTGCCACGAAAACAGAAGCCGTTCCCATCATCGAAGCGCTGAAAATGCAAAAGATAGCCTGCGCTCCTTACTCTCTCTTTGCAAACGATGAGCATAGACTCCTCATCACCGGCATCGGGGCCGTAGCGGCAGCAGCGGCTTGCGGCTACGCATTGGGACAAAAGGAAGAACCTCTATGCAATATCGGCTACGCAGCCGGGAATGCAATCGGCAAACTCTACAACATCTCCAAAGTGGTAGATACCTGCACGCACAAAGTCTATCATCTCCCAAAGTCAGAGCACCTGCCAAACGCCGCCTGCACTACACTCCCACAGCCCGCTACCAAAAGATTAGAAACCTTAGCAGATATGGAGGCGAGCGCCATCGTGCAAGCAGCGAAACGATTCAAGCAACCCTGCAAGATACTAAAAATCGTATCTGACGCCTTTAATCCCCAATCTTGCCCGCATGATAGCTCCCTCATAGAGGTGTATACGGTGACAATATTAAGAGAAATTTCGCTACAATCGCCAAAAAATTTCCAAGGAAACAGATGAGTCTGCAAAAGAGTGCCACTGTCGTAGCAAGTGGTGTAGCGACGATTCTCGTAATCATCAAACTCGCCGTGGGCATCCTCAGTGGCTCAGCCGCGGTGCTCGCAAGTGCCATAGATTCCATCCTCGATCTGGTCGTCTCTATCTTCAACTACTTCGCCATCTCAAAAGCCGAAAAGGCTCCGACGGAGAAGTTCAACTACGGTCTGGGAAAGATCGAGGCACTCGCGGCCGTCATCGAAGGAACTGTCATCACGGTTTCCGGCCTTTTCATTTTCTACAAAGGGCTCATGAACATACTCCATCAGCACAAAATTACCTACCTGGGAAGCTCCATCATCGTAATGGTAGCCTCCATCGTGCTGACGGGCTTTATCGTGCTCTTTCTCAACTATGTCTATAAAAAGACCAACAATCTCGTCATCAAATCCGATGCACTCCACTACAAAACGGATCTCATCACCAACGCCGCCGTATTTCTCTCGCTGGTCGTGGTCTATTTCACGGGGCTTGACTGGGTGGATGGAGTTTTCGGTATCGCGATAGCTATCTATATCATTAAAGAGGCGTACGAGCTGATCAAAGAGGGCACGCTGATGCTGCTGGATGTGGCGCTGGATGAAGAGCTGGTGGAAAATATCAAAAAAATCATCGCTTCACAATCGGAAGTCACAGGCTTTCACTACCTCAAAACCCGCCGCAGCGGAGATACGAACTTCGTGGACGTACACGTGGTTTTCACGCCGGAAATCTCACTGATGGATGCGCACCGCGTCTCCGACACCATCGAAGAAGAGATCAAAAAACTCGATCCCTCTTCAAACTGGCACATCACAATTCATCTCGACCCCTACGACGACTCACCCCACAACGATTAGCGAGCGAACTCGACTGCTCGCTGTTCGCGAATGACGTTGACTTTGATCTCTCCTGGGTACTGTACGCCACTTTCGATCTCTTTTGCTATCTCTTTGGCCAAAAGCACCGCTTCGTTGTCGCTGATGAGCTCGGCGTTGACGATTACGCGCACCTCGCGGCCGGCGTTGATGGCATAGGCTTTCTTGACGCCCGGTTTAGAAAGAGCGATCTCTTCGATAGACTGCACGCGCTTGAGGAAGGCCTCGAGCACCTCGCGGCGCGCACCGGGACGCGCGGCGCTGAGAGTATCTGCAGCGCATACTGCAGCCGCTTCTATGGTCTTGGGTTCCTCATGACCATGGTGTGCATAGATAGCGTTGATCACCACATCGGGCTCTTTGTAGCGGCGGCACACATCGGCTCCCAGATCCACGTGACTACCACTATACTCGTGCGTCAGCGCCTTGCCGATATCGTGCAGGAGTCCTGCACGTTTGGCCAAAGTCTCGTCTCCTCCCATTTCCGCAGCCATGATACCAGCCAAGTGCGCCACCTCGAGTGAGTGTCCCAGCGCGTTTTGACCGTAGCTGGCACGGAATTTGAGGCGGCCAATGAGCTTGATGAGTTCTGGATGCATCTGGCCGATACCCAGCTCCATGACGATATTTTCGCCCTCTTCGAGGAGCTGCTGGTCGAACTCTTCTTTGACCTTTTCGTATATCTCCTCGATGCGCGCCGGCTGGATACGCCCATCTTCCACGAGCAGTTCGATCACGCGCGTCGCGATGGCACGACGATAGAGGTTAAAGGAACTGAGAATGATAGCGTTTGGCGTATCGTCGATGATGATATCGACACCTAAAAGCATCTCGAGAGTCTTGATATTGCGCCCCTCTTTACCGATAATGCGCCCTTTGATATCGTCGCTTGGGATGCTGACGGTATTGATAAGGCGCTCGGCTGCGAATTCACCTGCATAGCGCGTGGTAGCCTGAGCAATGATGTAGTTGGCGCGGCGTTTGGCTTCGCGCTTGGCTTCCTCTTCGTATTTACGCACGATATTGGCTATGTCGGCACGGGATTCTTCTTCCACTTTTTGGAGTATCAGCTGTTTGGCCTCTTCAGTGGTGAAGCCCGCCTGCGCTTGGAGCGCTTCGAGCACTTCGTTGTATTTTTCCTGATACTCGGCTTTGAGCCGTTCATACTCTTGGCGCAGTTTGTTTATCTCTTCACGTTCGGCCTTGAGGTCTTGCTTTTCGAGCGTGATGTGTTTGAGCTCGTCTTTAAACATCTGTTTGAGCGAAGACTCTTTTTCTCTGAGCTCATTGAAACGCATCTCATAGTCATGTTTGAGCTCTTCGAGTTTTTGTTCATACTCCCTTTTGGCCGCTATCTCGGCTTCTTGTGCCTTGACTTGAGCATTTTTTAATACGAGCTGCGCTTCATGCTCGATGGCTTTGGCTTTGGCTTTGGCCTGTTCTTCGTAGATCGTAAATTTCTCTTTTTCGACTCTTTTGGCCGCGATAAATCCGGCAGCGCCACCGATGATCGCGGCAGAGCTTCCTACCAATAACTCTATCCACATTACTATCCCCTCGTAGTACAATTTTTTGCGGGGTAATAAGCATGTCACCAGTCACGTCGTAGCTGTCTGTGACCTTTTGTGTGGTAAAACATTCTCGGTTTTGGACAAATATCACATAGGGCCTGTACGATAGAGCAGCAAAAAATCTATCATACATCCCTTTTCCAAATCCCACACGGCGAAAGTCCCCGTCTACCCCGATGACAGGCACCACCGCTACATCGATAGTTGTTTGAAAAAAAGAGTTTTTGGGCTCTTTGATATTGAATCGCTTCGTCTCAAACGGCAGCCTCAATTTTACCATCTTAAAGCTTTGCCCTTGCATAAACGGCACATATAGCTCGAAGGTATGCCTTTGCCTAAACAGCATGCGAATATCGGGCTCGTGGCGCATAGGCATATAAAGTAGCACCCTTTTTGCTCCGAGCATTTGCAATACATGCAAGAGCTTCTTGGCCACTTTCTTGCCTTGCAAAGGATTGGAACGAAAGAGCCGCTCTTTGCATATTCGTCTAAATCTCTGTTTACCGAAACCCAATTTTAAGCCTTCTTTGCATATAATCAAAAGAAAAAAGGAATGTCGTGCGACTCGGTATACTCTTGCTTACAGCACTGCTAATTATAACAGGATGCCAGAAAAAAGGCACGAAAAAAGAGACCAACGCCACAGTCCAAAAGAGCGTTGTAAAACCTGCGCCCAAACCCATACAAAAAGATTTTATATTAAAAGATATGAATGGTAAAAGTGTATCTTTGCATATCGAAGATAAAACCATCGATAGTAACGCTTCCAAAAAGATCACTATGTTCTTTTTCTTCACGACCTGGTGCCCTTCGTGCAAAGCCGAAGCTCCGGAACTTGCAAAAGTGCTCAAAACGCATCCTCACAATGTCCAAATTTTCGGCATACTTCTTGACAAACCCAATAATATAGAAAAATTTTTGACGCTCGAAGGGGTCAAGTTCTTTGTCTCCACAAACTACGAAGAGAACAACAGACTCGCCAAACGCATCTATGCGCAGATGCACATAAGCACACGCGATATGCCCATACCACTGGTCGTGATGTATGTGGATGGCAAATACTTCATCCACTATCTCGGAGCCGCACCCTTTGAGATGATCGAGAGCGATATCAAAAACGCCTTAGGAGAGTAGATGTTTGGATTTATCAAACGAGCGCTCAAAAAGACCGTCGACAATATCGAAGAGAACGTCGAGAAAAAGAAAAAGTACGCCACACCTGAAGAGATCGAGGAGATCCTCATCGAAGCGGATGTGGAGTATGATCTGGTCGAAAAGATCGTGGCATCCTTGCCATCGAAGGTCAATCGCGTGGCGCTTAAAAACGAGCTGCTCTTTTTGTTTCGTCCCGTTTCACTCCAACTGCCCGACGTCAAACCCTTCGTAGAGCTCATCATCGGCGTCAATGGTGCGGGCAAGACGACTACCATCGCCAAACTCGCCTACCGCTACAAACAAGAAGGTAAGAGCGTGATCCTGGGAGCCGGCGATACCTTTCGCGCCGCAGCTATCGAACAGCTCACACGCTGGGCGCAGAAGCTCGACGTCCCCATCGTCGCCACCAAACAGGGGCACGACCCAAGCGCCGTAGCCTATGATACGATCCAAAAGGCCAAAGCCAAAGATATCGACATCGTCCTCATCGATACCGCCGGGCGTCTCCATACCCAGAGCAACCTCGCCGAAGAGCTCAAAAAGATCGTACGTGTGTGCAACAAAGCGATGGAGGGCGCACCACATCGCAAACTCCTCGTCATCGACGGCACACAGGGCAACAGCGCCATCAATCAGGCCAAAGCCTTCAACGAGATGGTGGGAGTCGACGGCATCATCGTCACCAAGCTCGACGGCACAGCCAAAGGGGGAGCGCTGCTTTCTATCTCCCACGAATTAGGACTACCGATACTCTATGTGGGTACAGGTGAGAAGATGGAGGATTTGGTGCCCTTCGATCCTAATGAATACGTGGATACCATTCTCGATGCGATATTTGCATAGTCCCGAGCTTATCTTTTGGATAGGTGTGTTTATTATTATTTTCTTTTACGTAGGTTTTTTGGCGATGCGGTTTCGCTACGAAAATTTCGATTTTGGCCAGCACAAACTCTTGGCGCTCTTTTACATCGCACTCATGGTAGGCACCATCGTGGTATGGCGTGTAGTACTCGGTATCGTACTCAATAAACAGATAATCAAAATGCTTCAAGGCTCTTGATGGCAAAGAAAAAACAGGTTTTTGAGTGTCAAGCATGCGGCTTTCGTAGCAGCAAGTGGCTGGGCAAATGCACCAATTGTGGAGCATGGGAGAGTTTCATCGAGATCAAACCAAAAGATCTCGAAGTGATGGAGCGTATAGAAAAGAGCGCGAAAAAGGCCGATACCATCATCCCCATCACCCAAGTGCAAGAAGACAACGTCCGACGCATACCCACCGGCATAGACGAGCTCGATCTCGTGCTCGGAGGCGGCCTCGTGGAGGGTTCATTAGTGCTCGTGGGCGGCAGCCCTGGCGTGGGCAAATCGACGCTGCTGCTCAAAACATGCGCCAACCTGGCGCGCCAGGGAAAAAAAGTGCTCTACGTCAGTGCCGAGGAGTCGGCTGGACAGATCAAACTGCGCGCCAACCGCATCGAAGCCAATCATGAAAATCTCTACCTATGTAATGAGCTTGTATTGGAAAATATCCTTGCGCAACTGACTACACATGATTTCGACCTCCTCGTCATCGACTCCATCCAGACCATCTACTCCGAAGAGGTGGCTTCGGCTCCCGGGACAGTCAGCCAGGTCAAGGCGGTGACTTTCGAGCTGATGCGCACCGCCAAATCTCGAAAAATCCCCATATTCATCATCGGACACATCACCAAAGAGGGCTCCATCGCAGGCCCCAGAGTCCTCGAACATATGGTCGATACGGTGCTCTACTTCGAAGGAGACAGCTCCCAGGAGCTGCGCCTGCTAAGAGGCTTCAAAAACCGCTTCGGCTCCATCAGCGAAGTGGGGATTTTCGAGATGACCAACAAGGGACTCATAAGCGCCAAAAATATCGCCAAGCGCTTTTTCAACCGCAAAAACGCATCCGTCGGCTCTGCTGCCACGGTGGTGATGGAAGGCTCGCGTCCCATCATCCTCGAAGTCCAAGCCCTCGTGGCAGAAAGCGGCTACCCTACTCCCAAGCGCAGCGCCACGGGTTTCGATGCCAGCAGGCTTACGATGCTTTTGGCACTGCTGGAAAAAAAGCTCGATCTGCCTTTTAACCAATACGACGTTTTCGTCAATATCGCAGGCGGCATCAAGATCACTGAAACTGCGGCAGATCTAGCGGTGATAGCGGCGATTCTCAGCTCCTTTCGCAACCGTCCCATCAGCGAAGAGACCATATTTTTGGGCGAAGTGGGACTCACAGGAGAGCTACGCGACGTGATGATGCAAGACCTGCGCCTCAAAGAGGCGGCATCCCAGGGCTTTCGCAAGGCGATCGTCCCCAGCAAGCCTTTGCAAGAGCCTACCATCAAGACCTATGTGGTCGATAGTGTAGAAAAGATAGTGGACTGGATGTGAGCAAAGGTAAAGCAAAAAGCTTTAGCAAGCAAACTGCTTTGCTTGCGTGCCTTTGCGAAAGCTAGCGACTATATGCGAGTCCGAAACCCTCGAGTTTCGTGTACGAGCATAGGAGCAGCTGGTGACCAAAAAGCTCATCAAACGAATACAATGAGTGCAGATGAGTGGTTGAAAATTTATTATACAAGGAGCGACTATGGAAAAGAGATGCAAAGCACACGTAGCAATGGAAGAGCGCTACGCGAAACTCGAGATCGACTATGAGAGCGTAAAAGAGAAGAAAAAGATCTGCAACCTCGTCAACGACCTCATCGTCAAATATAAAATCTCACCCCAAATCACCGTGGAGCCAAGAGATGTGGAGACAGGCGAATATGTGATCGAGTTTCACGACGACTACGACAAAAAGGCAGGTCCATTTTTCGAAGAGCTCTTAACAACGCTTGGCATCGACAAGTGCGACTGATAGGTATCAAAAATGGCGATAGGCACTCAAGAAGCCATCCAAGAGTATATCGACACTATAGCCAAACGCTACGCAAGCGGTATCTCCACCGAACATAGTTACCGAGGAGATTTGCAAAATCTCCTCGAAATACTCTGCCCAAACGTCACGATCATCAACGAACCCAAGCGCCAAGCTTGCGGCGCACCCGATTATATCGTCACCAACAAAAATGACATCCCCATAGGCTACATCGAGGCCAAAGATGTAGGCAAAAACCTCGACGACAAACAGCTCCAAGAGCAGTTTGGGCGTTATAAGGCTTCATTGGAGAACCTCATCATCACCGACTATCTCACTTTTCGTCTCTACCTTCACGGCGAAGCGGTGCAAGAGCTGGCCATCGGCAAGATAGAAAATGGCAAAATCGTGCCACTGCCGCAAAATTATGAGGATTTTGTGAATCTTTTACAAAATTTTTGTCTCTATGTGGGTCAAAGCATCAAATCCCCTGCGAAGCTTGCCAAAATGATGGCCACCAAGGCCAAACTTTTGGCCAACATCATCGAAAAGGCGATCCTAAGCGACGAAGCAAGCGGCGACGACTCCACCCTCAAAGACCAGATGGAAGCCTTCAAGCGCATCCTCATCCACGACATCACCCCCAAAGCATTCGCCGACATCTATGCCCAGACCATCGCTTACGGGATGTTCGCTGCAAGGCTCCACGACCCCACACTCGAAGATTTCAGTCGCCAAGAAGCCGCCGAGCTGATTCCCAAGTCCAATCCTTTCTTACGCTCGCTCTTTGGCTACATCGCAGGACCCGATATCGATGAGCGCATCGAATGGATAGTCGCAGACCTCGCCGACATCTTTCGCGCCACCGATGTACGAGCGCTGCTAAAAGACTTTGGCAAAGCCACGGGCCAGCGCGATGCGATGCTGCACTTTTACGAAACATTCCTCGGCCACTACGACAAAAAGCTTAAAAAGTCCCGTGGTGTGTGGTACACCCCAGAAGCGGTGGTGCGATTCATCGTCCGCTCCGTCGATGTGCTGCTCAAAGAGAAGTTCGGCCTCATCGAGGGACTAGCCGATACTTCCAAAACCATCGTCACCATCAAATCTTCTCAAGGCGGTGACAAACGCTACAAAGACGGCTACAAACGCATCGAAAAGGAGATGCATAAAGTCCAGATACTCGATCCCGCCACGGGAACGGGCACCTTTTTGGCCGATGTGGTCAAAGAGATTTACCGCCGATTCGAAGGACAGGAGGGCATCTGGAGCTCTTATGTGGCCGAACATCTCATCCCCAGACTGAACGGTTTTGAAATCCTCATGGCACCCTATGCTATCGCCCATCTTAAACTCGACCTCCTGCTTGGCCAAACCGGCTACAAACCGCGAAAAAACCAGAGATTGCGCATCTATCTGACCAACTCTCTCGAAGAGTACCATCCCGACACGGGCACGCTTTTTGCCTCATGGCTGGCCAAAGAGGCCGATGAAGCCAACCGCGTCAAACGCGACACCCCCGTCATGGTGGTGCTGGGTAATCCGCCCTATTCGGGGCATTCTGCCAACAAAGGCTCGTGGATAGAGAAGCTCCTGAACGATTACAAGCAAGAGCCAGACGGCGGCAAACTCAAAGAGAAAAATCCCAAGTGGCTCAACGACGATTACGTCAAATTCATCCGCTACGGCCAATACTATATCGAGCGCAACGGCGAAGGGATATTGGCCTACATCAATCCCCACGGTTATCTGGACAACCCTACATTCAGAGGAATGCGCTACAAACTGCTGCAGACTTTCGACGAAATCTACGTCCTCGACCTCCACGGCAACGCCAACAAAAAAGAGACCGCACCCGACGGCGGTAAGGACGAGAACGTCTTCGACATCAAACAGGGAGTGAGTATCAATCTGTTTGTCAAAACGGGGCAAAAGAGCGAAGGCGAACTGGCCAAAGTCTTCCACGCCGACCTTTACGGCTTGAGAGAAGAAAAATATACGTTCTTGAGCACCCACAGCGTCAAAAACGTCGATTACAAACAACTCTCGCCCAAAACACCCCAATACTACTTCGTGCCCAAAGACGAAACCCTCCAGGCCGAATACGAAAGCGGCTTTTCGCTCGATACGCTTTTTCCGGTCAGTTCCGTGGGTATTGTCACAGCAAGAGACCAATTCACCATTCAGGACACTCCTGAAAAAGTTTGGGAAATCGTGACGGACTTTATTGCGTTGGATGTAGAAACGGCTCGTAAAAAATACAATCTTCGAAAAGATGTGAGAGATTGGAAAGTGGCACTCGCACAAGAAGATATCAGGCAAAGTGGACCGAATAGAAAAAATATCGTACCAATAGATTATCGTCCTTTTGACACTCGCTATACATACTACACCGGCAAGTCCAAAGGTTTTCATTGTATGCCAAGAGGGGAAGTGATGCGCCA
>JALVTF010000035.1 GCA_027024145.1 Campylobacterales bacterium | reverse complement strand
CAGAGTTTTTGGATCTCATCTTCGAATTTACCGTCATCGTAGATATCTTCCCACTCGTCTTGGGTATGTTTGGCGGCAAATTTCGCACCGTTGAAACCACAAACGCTTTTGAGTTTCTTTTGATAGACACGTTTACCGTGTGATGCATCCGCGAACGCGGCAGTACTTACGAAGCTTGCGCCAAGCAGTGCAGCAAAGAGCAGTGTCGCCAACTTTCTCATTTTGTACCTCCTTGGTTTGCTAAGATAATTATAGGACACAATTGTGAGCCAATCGTGAAATTTTAGCGTATTTTTCCTATCACTTTATATTTGTCCCAATAGATATCCAAAGCTTTTTTCAGTGTAGCTTCCTTGAAATGGTGCTTGAAGGGGTTTTTTTTGATAAGCAAGTGTTTAGGATCGGGATGGGTGAGATTGCGCAGCATCGCTGCTTTGACCCCACGTTCGCTGCTATAGTAGAGGAGGTAATCAAAAAATATCGGCTTGAGAGGTAGGTGACGGCTCGTATGGCAATGCACGCACTTTTGTACAAATACATCCGCACCAAAGAGCGAGAGAGCCAAAAAAAGCTGCAAGACTATTTTTGCCATGTGACGGTTATCCTTGTGTATTGATTGAGGCGCGAATCGATTTTGATAGCGAGACCGAACTCCTTGGCTATCATCATCACGATATGCAGCCCTATGCCAAATCCTCCTTCGCTACTCGTTAAGCGCTTGTAGCGTTCGAAGATCTCCTTTTGTTTGTCGGGCGGTATGCCGATGCCGCTATCTTCTATATAAAAGCCGTTTTGAAAGGTCTTGATTTTAATGGTGCCGCCCACTTTGTTGTACTTGATGGCGTTAGAGAGGAGATTGTCGACGAGGCGTGCTATTTTTTGCTTGTCTGCACGCAAGAAGCAGGGGCTTTGCAAAAAGCTTATCTTGATGCGTTTGGAGTCAGCAAGGGTTTTGAAGTATTGGATACGCTGGGCCAAAAGCTCGTTCATATCGATATTTTCGATATGGGAAGGGAGCTTTTCGTGCATCAACAGGTAGGTGAGATCTTTATATATAGTAGAAATGGTACGTGCGGCGATATCGATGCGCGAGAGTTTTTTGGCCACTTTTGTATCGAGACTTTGCGTATCGATAGTTTCGATATTGGCTAAAATCGTGCTTACGGGCGTGTTGAGCTCGTGGGTGGTGTCTTTGATGAAGTTGTTGAGCAGTATGAGTGAATCTTTCATGGGCCGCAGAAACTGTTTGACCAAAAAGTAGCCCAAAATAGCCATGAAAAGCAAAAAGAGCCCACCGAATATGAGGAGATTTTTTTTGACTTGCACCAGCCAGCGCTCGTCATCGGGAATTTGGATGACGACGTATTTGGCGCCGAGGTAGTAGAGCTCCGGTTCTTTGATAAAGTAGATGAAGCGCCCCTGTTTGTAGAGAAAATTTTTGAAGTTGATGCTGTCGGTATCGAGGAGTGAAAAGATTTTGACGTAGTCGGCGTCGTAAATGGCCGATTTGAAGGTGGAGTAGCGGGGATAGAAGTTGTCTTCGAGTAGGCTTTCGTGCATCGCCTTGAGGCGGTGGATCACCTCTTTTGCATCTTCTTGGAGTTTGGGCAGATGCGCATAGAGCATCACATCTTTTTCGAATTTGTAGTACATCACCGAAGCCAGGGCGAGGATGATGAGGGTGAGGAAAATGTAGAGCCCTAAGAATTTGATGAGGCTCTTGCGTTCACTTGGTAAATTTATATCCATAGCGTTTGATGCTCTCTATGCTCTCTTTGCCGAGGATTTTGCGAAGATTTTTGATATAGGTGCGCAGTGCCATGTCGCTGGGAGTTTCGTCGTAGTCCCAGAGTGTGTCGTAGATCTTTTCGTGGCTGAGCTGCTCGCCGCGATGCTTGAGAAAGAGCCTAAGAAGCCGCAGCTCCTTTTGGTTGAGGTTCACCGGCTTGCCCTCGACCACGAGCTCGTTTCTATCCAGGTCGAAGTAGCTGCGCTCATCTATCGGTATGCGCGACTCTTTGGTTTCGAAGCTGCGTTTGAGGAGCGTCTCCATGCGTAGCACCAGCTCTTTGAGAGCGAAGGGCTTGCGGATATAGTCGTCGCAGCCGCTTTCGTACCCCTTTTCGAGATTCTCCACGCTATCGAGCGACGTGATGAAAATCGCCGGCGCTTCGCACTGCTCGCGTATTTTTTTAAGGAGCTCGAAACCGTCTATACCGGGCACCATAACATCCAGCAGCAAGATATCGTACTTGCTCTCATAAACCTTTTCTAATGCCTCGTCGGAGGTAAAGGCCTGGTCCACTTCGTAGCCTTGCTCTTCGAGATACTCCGAGACAGTATCGCTTAAGTTCATATCGTCTTCGAGCAGCAACACTTTCGCTTTTTGCAAAACCTCTCCTTTACGTACTATAATAATACAAAAAAGTGAGTAAATATGAAGTGTCGGGTATGCCAAAAGGGTGAGCTTTTCTATCTTTTTGGATGGGGGCTGATGGTGACGGCGTTTAACAACTTCACCGTCGGCTGCATCCAGATGAGTCGCGAGGGAGCATACGGGATGCTTATAGGCGGCATCGCCGTGATGATCTTCGGTGCCTATCTCAAAGCGAAGTGAGGCGACTATGGCTATCACAAACAGCGAAATAGCTGCCATCTTCAACCGCTATGCGGATTTACTGGAGATTAAAGGTGCCAATCCCTTCAAAGTGCGGGCCTATCGCAATGCAGCGCGTACCGTAGAAAACATCGGCAAACCCCTCGAAGAGCTGGTAAAAGAGGGCTACGATCTGACCAAACTGCCAGGCATCGGAGCGGATCTCTCTGCCTACATCAAAGAGATCGTCACCACGGGCAGATTTTCCAAGCTCGAAGAGATCCAAGAAGAGATCCCGCCCAGTCTCGTGGAGATGCTTGCTATCGAGGGACTAGGGCCCAAACGGATCAAGACGCTCTATGAAAAGCTCCACATCCAGTCGATGGAGGATCTACGCCGCGCGGCCGAGAGCGGGGAGATAGAAAAGCTCCCCGGTTTTGGACCTACACTGGTGCAAAAGATCATAAAAGGTGTACGCTTGGCCAAAAAGGCGGGGCATCGCTTCAAGTGGAGCGAAGCCAAGGAGTACGTGGACGATCTTTTGGAGTATTTAGGGAAGCTGAAGCTTTCGCATCTGGTGGTGGCGGGCAGTTTTCGGCGCAAAAAGGAGACCGTAGGGGATCTGGATATTTTGGCCACGGCTGAGGATTTTAGCGAAGTGATCCGCCACTTCGTGAAGTATCCTAAGATAAAAGAGGTGGTCTCCGCAGGCTCCACACGCTCCACCGTCATCCTCCAAAACGACCTGCAGGTGGATCTGCGCAGCGTCGAGGATGAGAGCTACGGTTCGGCGCTCAACTACTTCACAGGCTCCAAAGCCCACAACATCGAGCTGCGCAAAATCGCCATCGAGCTTGGCTACAAGCTCAACGAGTATGGCCTTTTCAAAGGCGAGGAGCGCATAGCGGGCAAGACGGAAGAGGAGATCTACGAGGCTTTGGGGCTGTGCTACATCGAGCCGGAGCTGCGTGAAAACCGAGGCGAGATCGAAGCCTGCAAAGCGGGTAAACTCCCTAAACTCATAGAGCGCAAAGACATCCGTGGCGATCTGCATATGCACACGGTCTATAGCGACGGCAAGCACACTATCGAAGAGATGGCGCGTGCGGCCAAAGAGATGGGGTATGAGTATATCTCCATCACGGACCACTCCAAGCGTCTCACCGTAGCCAAGGGGCTCGACGAGAAACGTGTGCTCCAGCAGTTCGAGGAGATCGATCGCATCAACGAAGAGATCGATGGCATCACGATCCTCAAAGGGATGGAGGTGGATATCCTCGAAGACGGCTCACTCGATATGAGCGACGAGATTTTGGCGCAGATGGATGTGGTTTTGGGTGCGGTGCACTATAAATTTAACCTCCCAAAAGAGAAGCAGACGGCGCGCGTGCTAAGAGCGATGGATAACAAGTATCTCAACATCATCGCACACCCCACGGGACGGATGATCAATATGCGCGAACCCATTGCGCTGGATATGGTCAAGATCCTCGAACACGCTAAGGAGTGCGGCGTGGTGATGGAGATAAACTCTCAGCCAGACCGCCTCGATCTTAACGACATCCATGCCAAGATGGCCAAAGAACTCGGCGTCAAGATGGCCATCAACACCGATTCGCACAATATCTTTTCGCTCTACTACATCGAGTATGGCATCAATCAGGCGCGCCGCGGCTGGTGTGAAAAAACAGATATCATCAACACGCTGTCGCTAAAAGAGCTCAAAAAGATTCTCAAAAGGTAAAAGATGTACAGCTACCCCTTCAGACCCGCAACGCCTTTCGTGGCGGTGGATGGGATCATCAAGATTTTCGATGGGATGCGCTTTTTGGGCATTGTGCTGATCGAGCGCAAAAACGCGCCCTACGGGATGGCGCTGCCGGGAGGTTTCGTGGAGATCGGTGAGCGCGTCGAAGATGCGCTGGTGCGTGAGATGCGCGAAGAGACGAGTCTCGATGTGCAGGATGTGCGGCTCTTCAATGTCTACAGCGATCCCGAGCGTGATCCGCGCTTCCATACCGTCTCCATTACATATGAGTGTATCGCCACAGGTATACCAAGAGGTGCAGACGATGCGAAAGTGGCGCACATCGTCCCGCTCGAAGAGATCCCATGGGATCGCTTGGTGTTCGATCACGCCAAAATCTTGCAAGATTTCGTGCGAGGAGTTAGAAGAGCTCCTCTTTGAGATGCATATTGACGTACTTGCCGATGACGAATTTCATATGGGGATCGATATTGACGAACTGCAGGCCGTATTGGCCAGGGCCTTCGTAGGTGATTTTGGCTATCACTTTGCTCTCGGCCTCGATATCTTCCATGTTGAGTTTGAATTTGAGCTCGAGCTCTTCGCCCTGGTGGAAGATATCGTCCTCGAGGCAGATTTTTGCACCGCCTTCTGAGATGTTGCAGATCTTGCATTTGTAGTAGGGATTGTCGCGAAGCTTCCCTTTGCGCTTCACAACGCCTTGGATATCCACATCGACGCGAGGGTACTTGCGCTTTGCGAGCACCACGAGATTGTCGCTGTGAGGGATTTTGAGAAATTTTTCGTTGTGAAATGAGAGGATATCTTCGATAGTGATATCGAATCTATATGCGATGAGATGCTTTTCCTCGAAAACCACGAATCCCGACATACCCGGTCGGACCATATCCATTTTGCCGTGGAGTTCGAGTTTCCAAAGTCCATAGTCGTCATATTTCGTGGTGAGGGTGATGGGGACATAGTCGTGCTGGGAGAAATAGAATTTCGCTCTTTGATTTTTGGGGATATCTTTTGTGGAGTAGATTTGTCGTGCGAGGCTGGAAACGAAATCGAGCTTTTCTTTGATAGTAGTGATGAACTCCTCGTTTGGTTTCGCATTCTCTGTTTTATATTCTTCTACAATTTTATTGAAAAACTCTTTGTTGACCAGGACGCGGTTGGGATCGAGGTGGAGTTTTTGTGCATAGTCGTAGATGAAGTTGCTCTCTTTGGCATTAAGCCCACGGATTTTTGCTGCTCTGTAGTATTCATCGAGAATGATCATAGGTACACCTTAAAAGAAGAAAATTTGTAAATGTAAATAAATTATACAAAAAAGAGTTGCAAAATCGTTGCAAATTTTGTTTAAAATTTAAGCAATCTGGGGAGATTTGATAGAAGTTTCAAGGAGGGCAAAGTGGCGGAGCCGACGGGACTCGAACCCGCGACCTCCGGCGTGACAGGCCGGCATTCTAACCAGCTGAACTACGGCTCCATGGTGGACGGTAGTGGACTCGAACCACTGACCACTTGCTTGTAAGGCAAGCGCTCTACCAACTGAGCTAACCGTCCATAATGGCGACCCCTAGGGGATTTGAACCCCTGTGACCACCGTGAAAGGGTGGCATCCTTGGCCACTAGATGAAGGGGTCGCAAGTGGTGACCCCTGTTGGATTCGAACCAACGGCCCACTCCTTAAAAGGGAGTTGCTCTACCAGCTGAGCTAAGGGGTCACACCATCGCGTTTCAGGGCATTGCCTGTGCGAATGTGAGTGAAATTATATGCAAAAAAATCTCGCATGTCAAGAGTTTTAAAAAAGTTCCTCTTTGGCCACTTCAAAGAGCAGGCGTATACCGTACATTGCGGCTTGGTACTGGATGTAGTTGCGATCACCGCGAAAGTGCATGGTGCGGATGATCTCTTCGGTTTTGCTGCGACATCCCACCACCACTGTGCCCACGGGCTTGGTGGGTGTGGCGCCGCCAGGGCCGGCGATGCCGCTGATGGCGATGGCGTAGTCGGCATCGGCTACTTTGAGGGCTCCTCGGAGCATCTCTTCGACCGTCTCTTCGCTCACGGCTCCGAAGGCTTGGAGCGTGTCGTTTTGGACGCCGAGCCATGCATGTTTGATTTCGTTGGCGTAGGTGACGAGGGAGCCGTGGAAGATATTGGATGAGCCGGGGACTTTCGTGAGCATCGATGCGAGCAGTCCGCCGGTACAGCTCTCGGCGAAAGTGACGGTACGATGCAGGGCACTGAAGCGTTCTATGAGATATTCGAAAATGTTGTCGGTTATTATGAGGTTTTGTGGCAGCATCAGCTTGGCATTTTGGACGAACATCGCCAAATCGCCGAATTTTTTCTTGTATGCAAAGACTTTGTACAGTTCAGGGGTCTCTTGGGTAAGGATGAGGCCGATATCATAGCTTTTGGCTATCGGATAGATGGTCTCGATGATGCGCTCCTCTTCGAGACCGAAGATGTAAAAATAGGTCGATTCGCTCTGGATATCCAGGAGGATATTGGGAAGTTTTTGGCCGATACGCGCGCGTATGAGATTGATGGTGTGAGCACCCTTTTTGATAGCGAAGGAGTTGGCCTCCACTGCGAAGGCTTTGGATGGGACGAGGAAGTTCTCTTTTGCCACGAGGTTATCCTCGAAGAGCGTGGCGACGATTTTGCTGGTAGCCGGGTAGCTTTGGGGTGTGGTGACGATGAGGAGGTTGCGATACTCTTCGATGGCTTTGGAGATGTATAAAAAGAGATTTTTATCGTTTTCTTCCAAAAACGTGATGGCATTGATCGCGTCCACGTGCCTGAGAGCTTGGCGCTTGACGTAGTCTGTGAAGGCCTCGTTGATGCGAAACTCTTTGCCGATGAAGAGTATCTGCGTTTTCATCGCTAACCTTTGACTTTTTTTGATTATAGCAAATATTCAGAGGCTTTTAATTGGATTTTTATTACAATATTTACCAAAAAACCGAAAGAGGTTTGGATGGATTATAAACAGACGCTTCTGCTTCCCAAAACTACCTTCCCGATGCGTGGCAATCTGCCGCAAAACGAGCCGAAACGCTACGCCAAGTGGTTTGAAGAAAAAGTCTATGAAAAGATGAAAAAGCGCCGCGAGGGCCGGCCGCTTTTTACGCTGCACGACGGTCCACCCTATGCCAACGGCCACATCCATATCGGCCACGCTCTCAATAAAATCCTCAAAGATATCATCGTCAAGTTCAACTACTTCAAAGGCAACGCCGTGCGCTTCACCCCCGGCTGGGACTGCCACGGTCTTCCTATCGAGCAGCAGGTAGAAAAGAAGCTTGGCACCGCCAAAAAAGAGCAGATGCCAAAGACCGAAATACGCAAGCTCTGTCGCGAGCACGCCACGAAATTCGTGGGTATCCAAAAAGAGGAGTTCAAAGGTCTTGGCGTCATCGCCGACTGGGAGAAGCCCTATCTAACGATGGATTATGCTTTTGAGGCGGACATCTACCGCGCTTTGTGCGAGATAGCCAAAGAGGGGCTGCTCATCGAGCGCAGCAAGCCTGTTTACTGGAGCTGGGCGGCCAAGACGGCACTGGCCGAAGCCGAAGTAGAGTATGAAGATAAGGTAAGTCCTTCCATCTACGTCGCTTTCAAACTGGACAAAGAAGCAGCCGCGAAGGTGGGCAAGGATGCTCATATCGTCATCTGGACCACTACGCCTTGGACATTGCCTGCCAACACCGGTATAGCGCTGAATCCCGATATCGATTACGTGCTCACCACCGACGGCTACATCGTGGCCAAAGACCTCTATGAAACCCTCAAAGAAAAGGGTGTCGTAGCGGGCGAAATCGAGAAGGAATTCAAAGCGAAAGAATTGGAAAACCTCCACGCCATCAATCCTCTCAACAACCGCCGCAGCCGTATCGTATTAGGCTCGCACGTCACCACCGACAGTGGTACGGGCGCGGTGCATACTGCTCCGGGCCACGGGGAGGAGGACTACCGTGTGGGATTAGAGTATGATTTGGAAGTGTTGATGCCCGTGGACGATGCGGGACGCTACGACGAGACAATCGTGCGCGAAGGGCTACTTCCCGAAGAGTTCGTGGGGATGAACGTCTTCGATGCCAATGAGAAGATATTGGAGCTTTTGGGCGATGCTTTGCTTAAAAAAGAGGAGATCAAACACTCCTATCCCCACTGCTGGCGCACGCATAAGCCGGTGATTTTCCGCGCTACCAAGCAGTGGTTCATCGCTGTGGACAAGGCACCAAAAGAGCTGCAAAAGACGCTGCGCCAGATCGCTCTCGAAGAAGTGGAGAAGACCACCTTCTATCCCGAGTGGGGACGCAACCGCCTGCGCTCGATGATCGAAAATCGTCCCGACTGGTGTATCTCGCGCCAGCGCGACTGGGGTGTGCCGATCGCCTTTTTCCGTGACAAGCGTACCGGCGAGGTGATCCTCGATGA
>JALVTF010000034.1 GCA_027024145.1 Campylobacterales bacterium | reverse complement strand
GCGAAATGAATCCCACCAACGTGATGAAAGTGGAGAGAATGACCAAAAAGAGTGAGATACCGTCCACTCCCAACTGATAGTTGATACCGTAGTTAGGAATAAGAGGAAAAAATTCGACAAACTGAAATCCACCGTTATTCGGATCGAACATATACCACAGCACGAGCGAGAGGATAAACTCAATCGCCGCTACAGTAATGCCGTAAACGCGTATCGTCTCTTTATTGACGATAAAGCCGAGCATCGCCGCAAGAAGCGGGAAAAACACCAAGAGTGACAAAATATGATCCATAAACTCTCTCCTTACCGTACCGGGCTATAGAGTACTACTAAAACCAAAAGAATCAGCAAACCGATGACCATCCAGCGCAGCATTTTCGATAGGTTACCGCTTTGCACGACGCGTCCGGCAAAACCGGATTGGTAAATGATACCCGCGATGAAATCCACTGTCGCATCTACCACACGAAGATCGAGCTCTTTCCATGCGATCTGGCTGAGCTCCGCGTATGGTTTGGCGATGACTTTTTCATAGAGAATGGGGATATAGTATTGATTGTAGAGCAGTTTATAGATAAACGTCTCTTTCCACGCTTCGCTGAATCCACCGTGACTGTATTTGTAGATGGCCAGGACGATGCCGCTCAAAGCGATAAGCGTAGTCAGGCCGATAAGCGCTACTGTCGCGATGCCTTCGGTATGGAAATGAAAGGCAGGAAGTAAGCGTGTGACAAACTCTTCGAACTGATGTTCGAAAAAGCCTGCGATAATGGCCAAAAGAGCGAGCGGCGCCATGGCTGCGAGCATATACCAGTGCGCCTCATGAGGATGGAAGCCATATTTTTTGTAGCGCTCTTCTCCGTAGAAAACGAGCATAATGAGACGGAAACTGTAAAATGCCGTCATACCTGCACCCACCCAGAGCATGAACCACAGAATATAGTGGTGGGTATCGAATGCCACTTCGAGGATCTTGTCTTTTGAGAAGAATCCTGCAAATGGATAGATACCTGCAAGCGCCAAGGAAGCGATGATCATCATGATGGCAGTCCAACGCATCACTTTGCCCAGGCCGCCCATTTTGAAGATGTTGAGCTCGTCATCCATAGCGTGCATGACGTTCCCCGCGCCGAGGAAGAGGAGTGCTTTGAAAAAAGCGTGAGTCATGAGATGGAAAAGCCCTACCCAGTATGCGCCAAGTCCTGCAGCTACGAACATATACCCAAGTTGTGAAAGGGTGGAGTACGCGATGATGCGTTTGAGGTCGGTGTTGACAAGTGCCATGGAAGCAGCGAAAACCGCCACGAAAGCACCGACACTCGCGATGAAAAGACCGACATCTGGGATATGGGAATAGATAGGAAACGCGCGTACCACGAGATAGACACCTGCAGTAACCATCGTCGCAGCGTGGATGAGAGCAGAAACGGGCGTCGGACCCTCCATCGCGTCCGCGAGCCACGTATGGAGCGGGAACTGTGCGGATTTACCCATAGCACCAATGAAGAGCAAGATACCCATTAACGTGATGACACTGATATTAAACAGGTTTGCATGGGCAAAAACGACGTCATATTGCAAAGAGCCTACATTCCAGTAGATAAGGAAAAGGCCTAAAAGCATCCCGAGGTCCGCAATGCGGTTCATGATGAAGGCTTCGTTGGCAGCCCAAGAGGGTGAGATGGAAGGGTTGACATCACGGGATTCATCTTTTTTGTGGTACCAAAAGCCGATCAGCAGCCACGAACAGAGCCCCACACCTTCCCATCCGATAAAAAGGCCTGCAAAGTTGTCGCTCATCACGAGCACGAGCATCGAAAACACAAAAGCGCTCAGATAGCTAAAAAATCTGTTGAAGCCTTTGTCGTGCTCCATGTAGCCGATGGAGTAGATGTGCACGAGCGTAGAGACCAGTGTCACGGTGAACATCATGATCACTGAGACATGATCACCCACGAATCCGAAAGGAATATTGAGCCCACCGACGGTAATCCAGTCAAAAAGCTTCACGTGGACGATCTCATCCGTCGTCGCCACATGCCACAAAAGGATGCTAGCACTTACAAACGAGAC
>JALVTF010000033.1 GCA_027024145.1 Campylobacterales bacterium | reverse complement strand
AGGGGCATAGACTCTCGGAAAACAATCTCCAGATCCTGCATGACAAATACTTCAAAGATAGCGCCGAGATCGAAGATATCAAAGAGATTCGCGAGCTTTCGACGAATCTCAAAAAACTTGCATTTGGCTCCGAGAAGGCTCTGGACAAATTCGAAGACAATATCAACAATCATGCGCGTTACATCGATGAGAGTATCGAAGCGATCGAGCAAGAAGACATCCCAAAAATTCACTCTTTGAAAGAAAACATTGCAAAACTCGAAGAGGAAAACAGCAAGCTCAAGCGATATCTGGAGCAAAACCGCAAGCAGCTCGAACTCATCGAAGAGAAGTTTAGCGAACAAAAACGAGAAGCGGAACACGACGCTTTGACGGGACTGCTCAATCGCCGCAGTTTCGACAAGGATATCGAAGCACTCGAAAAGAGCGACTCTTCGTATAGTGTCATCATCGCAGATATCGACAACTTCAAAAAAATCAACGACACCTACGGCCATCTCATAGGTGACGAGATTCTCAAGATGATGGGCGCCGTCTTACAAAACTACGTGCGCAAAGACACCAAGGCCTACCGCTACGGAGGCGAAGAGTTCGTGGTGCTGCTTCCCAATGCCGACAAAAAAGTGGCCCATCTCGTGGCGGAGCGGATACGCCACGTAATAGAGAACAAGGGATATCAGGTAGAGCAAAACGGCTATATCCATTTTACTGCGAGTTTCGGTGCGACGCAGCGTCAAGAGGGTGAAAGCGCCAAAGAGGTGCTCGAACGTGCCGACAAAGCGCTCTACAAAGCCAAAAAAGAGGGAAAAAACAGAGTCGTTATCGTGTGAGTCGCTCCATTGTATCGACGATAAAAGCGGCGCCCTGAGGTTTGGCAAGTGTGGCTAACGTTTGGCTTTGAGGTTCGACGCCTTCTTGGATGATGGTTTCAATATCTATCCCTTCCCAGAGCCATCCCGCATTTTTTTCTACCAAAAATTTTGCATTGTGATACTGGTGGTTGCCTGCCGCGTAGGGGTAGGGGACGAAAACGGCCGGTAGCGCATTGGCGGCCAGCTCCCACAGCGTGCTGGCACCCGCGCGAGAGATCGCCAAGTCGGCAGCGGCGATTTTGTCCACAAGACGGTGATCGAATGCGAAGCAGTCCGCTTCGATCCGCTCTTTTTGATAGAAGTTTTTCATACGTTCATAATCACACTTGCCTGTCTGGTGGATGATGCGAATCCCTTGAGCATGGAGACGGGGAGCAAGCTCCATGGCGATGTCGTTGATCTGCATGGCACCCTGGCTGCCGCCTAAGAAAATGATGGTGCGCACATGTGAGCGGATACGGCGTTTGGCAAAGAACTCATCGCGCACGGGATAGGGGTCGTACGGGGGCAAAAAGGAGCAAAAGAGCCTTTTGGAAAAGGGCGCGAGCAGGCGGTTGAGGGCGCCCATATGTGCATTTTGCTCATGGATAAAAAGGGGTGTGCCAAAAACAGCGGCAAAGGATGCGGGAGCGGCGGAGTAGCCGCCTACGCTCAAGACCGCATCGATTTTATGTGCACGAAGCAATGCACGAGCGCGCCATGCCTGGCGCATGATGGAGCCGAGAGTGGCGAGTTTTTGTAGACCCTTTTTATTGACCACGCCGCTGCTTGGCAAAAAGTAGCTCGCCGCGAAGGTATCGTCGTTTGCGAACCATGCTCTGTCCTGCCCGTTTTCGGAGCCGATAAAGATCGCTTTGGTGCCGCGCTTGGCGAGCTCCTGGGCCACGGCTTTTGCGATAGCCAGGTGCCCACCCGTACCGCCGCCGGTGATGGCGACTCTCAAGCAGTTTCCTTTTTGGGCACTCTTTTGCTAAGCATCAGTACCATACCCAGCGCTACGGCATTGGCGATGATGGAGCTTCCGCCGTAGCTGAGCATGGGGACGGCGAGGCCTTTGATAGGGGCAATGGAGCTGATACCGAAGGAATTGATAATAACCGAAAATCCGATCAGCATTGCCACCCCGCTACTGAAGAGATAGGTGACCTGGTCGTTTGTTTTATTGGCGATGCGCAAAAGCCGCTGAATGAGCCAAAGATAGAGACCGATGATCATGACAAGTCCCGCGAATCCCAGCTCTTCGGTAAGACCTGCTAAGA